>JAUNSB010000021.1:0-46770 GCA_030539375.1 Prevotella sp. | reverse complement strand
TCCAGTTGTCGAAGATGCGGTAGTCTATCTTCAGCGTGTCGGCATGAGCCTTGACATATTCCAGCGCCAGCATTGCCGACTCCTTCATTACGTCGCCCAGGTTGCCGGTGATGGTGAGCCGCGAGCCCTTGCCCTTGCTCAGGCTGGTTTCGATGAACAGGATCTCGCCGCCCACGCTCGTCCACGCCAGTCCCGTTACCACTCCGGCGTAGGCGTTGCCCTGATAAATGTCGCGGTAGTATGGCGGCTTGCCGAGCAGAGTCTCAACCTCGCCCGTGTCGACGGTGAGGAAGGGCATTCCGTTGTTCTTCACCTTTTCAAGAGCCAGCTTACGCATGGTCTTGTTTATCTGCTTCTCCAGCTGGCGCACTCCGCTCTCGCGGGTGTACTGCTCTATGATTTTCACTATCGCCTTTTTCGTGAGCGTCAGCTTCTTCTCGGTGTCCAGTCCCGTGTTTTTCAGCTCGCGCTTCATAAGATGGCGCTTGGCAATCTCATATTTCTCTTCGGTGGTGTAGCCCGACACTTCGATAAGCTCCATGCGGTCGAGCAGGGGGCGCGGTATGCCGCCGAGGTCGTTGGCAGTGGCGATGAAGAGCACCTGCGACAGGTCGTAGTCCACGTCGAGATAGTTGTCGTGGAAGGTTTTGTTCTGCTCAGGGTCGAGAACTTCGAGCAGTGCCGAGGATGGGTCGCCGTGTACCGTGCCCTGCACCACCTTGTCAATCTCATCGAGCACAAAAACGGGGTTGCTCTTGCCTGCTTTCTGCAGACTCTTGATGATTCGGCCGGGCATGGCGCCGATGTAAGTGCGGCGGTGACCGCGAATCTCGCTTTCGTCGTGCAATCCGCCCAAGGATATGCGCACGTACTTGCGCTTCAGGGCGTCGGCGATGCTCTTGCCAAGGCTGGTCTTGCCCACTCCCGGAGGACCGTAGAGGCAGATGATGGGAGTCTTGGGCATGTCGCTTTCCTTGTTGCTGTTCTTGTATTTCTCCTGCTGCAGCTTCAGCACGGCGAGGAACTCAAGGATGCGCTCCTTCACCTTTTCCATGCCGTAGTGGTTTTTATTGAGTGTCTTCTCGGCACGCTGTATGTTGAGGCTGTCTTCGGTGTATTCATTCCACGGCAGCGCCACAAGAGTCTGAAGATAAGACACCTGTATCTGGTATTCGGGACTTTGCGGATGGAGCTGGTCGAGCTTGTTGAGCTCTTTTACAAAGAAAGCGCGCACGTCGTCGTTCCACTTCTTTTTCTCCATCTTCTTGCGAAGCTCCGCCTTCTCCTGCGAGTCGCCCATGTCGCCCATCTCCGCCTGCATGTTCTTGATCTGCTCGCGCATGAAGTTCTTTTTCTGCTCCTCGGAGATGTCCATCTGGGTCTTTGAGCGTATCTCCAGCTTTAGGTGCTGCAGCTGCAGGTCGCGGTTGATTATCCTCATGGCTTCAATCATGCGCTCCTTGATGTCGGTGATTTCAAGCAGCTTCTGGCGCTCGCTTACCGACTTTACAATGTTTCCGCAAATGAAGTTGAGCGCAATCATGTTGTCAGCGAGTCCGCGCAGGGTTATCAGCATGTCGGACGACAGGTCGTCGTCAATCTGTATATACGACTCGGTGAGGTTGCGCAGGTCGTCAACGCCTGCTGCAAACTCGTCGTCGTCCTTGTGCGGGTAATGCTCGGTGACAGGTGTCACCTTTGCCATGTAGTATGGCTTGGTGGCTGTAATCTCTGAAACTTCAAGCCGTTCCAGCCCCAGGATTATGGCGGCGGTGTTGCCCATTGGCAGGTCAACCACCTTTACCACCTGCGCGTAGGTGCCATATCTATATAGGTCTGTGAGTGCCGGTGTTTCCACGTCGGCATCTTTCTGGCACACACATGCAATGATTTGGTGCTTGTTGTCGGCAAATTTCACCAGCCGCCTGCTCATGTCGCGGCTAATGGTTATGGGTGACAGGATGCCGGGCATCATCACCATGTTGCGAAGGGCGAGCAATGGCACCTCTTCGGGAAAATCCTGATTTTTCAGTTTGGTGATGTCAGCGTCTATCTCACCAATCATTGATATATTACTTATAACTTTACTCATATCTCATTGATTTAGAAGGTTGAATGTGCGCCACAAGGTAGCTTGGCGCCACGAGCACCATTACGCTTATAGCCAGTGTGGCGGCGTTGATGGCGAGGAAGATGGGGATGTTTATTTCCACCGGAACCTCGCTCACATAGTATGTCTTGGGGTCGAGCGTCACCACGCCCGTGTATTTCTGCAACAGCAGCAGTCCTATGCCAATAATGTTGCCGAGGAGCAGTCCGCGGGTGATGATGAATGTTGCAAACCATAGGAATGTGTGGCGCACAGTGGAGTTGCGCGCTCCCAGAGCCTTCAGTATTCCAATCATCTGTGTGCGCTCAAGTATGATTATCAGCAGTCCTGAAATCATGGTGAATCCTGCCACGCATGTCATAAGTGCCAAAATAATCCACACGTTGATGTCGAGCAGGTCGAGCCATGTGAATATCTGCGGATAGGCTTCGAAGATGGTTTGGGTGGATATTGTCTCACCGTTGTGGTCGGTGGTGCGGTTCACCTTTTCCACCATCTCCTGTGCCACCTGCTCCAGTCGTGTGAAGTCGCTCACCTCAATCTCGGCTCCCGAACATTGGTTCGGTTCCCATCCGTTGAGCTTATTTGTGGTGTAGAGGTCGGCGATGCAAATCACCTGGTCGAAATGCGACATGTTGGTTTCATAGATTCCGCTCACTGTGAAGCGGCGCACCCTCACGTCGTCGGTGCATACGAAATATGCAAACAGTCTGTCGCCGGTCTTCAGGTGCAGCTTGTCGGCAATGGTCTTCGACACAAGAATCTTATTGGACGATTTCCTGGCGCTGAATCTCGGCATTTCTCCTTCTATGATGTTTTGGGCAAGAAACTGTGTGTCGTATTCCTCGCCTATGCCTTTGAACACGATGCCGAGAAAGTCGCTGTCGGTCTTCAGTATGCCCTGTGTCAGTGTGTAGCGCCCCACGTGATTTATGCCATTTATGTTTTTCAGCACGTTTATCAAGCTGTCGTCCATACAAATGGGGTAGGGGTCGCCGCTCTGCATCGACATGAAGTTCTCCACCTGTATGTGGCTGCCGAATCCTATTGCCTTGTCGCGGATGGAGTGTTTGAAGCCATAAACCACTCCAACAGTGATTATCATTACGGCAAGACCTATTGCCACCCCGAGAGTAGCTATTCGTATGGCTGGTTTGCTTACTTTCTGGTTCTTGTCGTCGCTGCCATATATTTTTCTTGCAAGAAAAAGCGGTAACATTTAAAATCTCTTTGTTTTCTTGTTTACAATATTTTCGTAGGTTTTACAATGTTTTGCCGGTTTTATAATGTTTCACCGGCTGTATGACCTTACTGTGTCCCGTCAGGTTGTGCGTCTTTACAGTGTATCGTCGTTTGTGCGGCCGGGATAAGCCTCAAGTGCCTTTTTCAACACGACGAGGGCGCGCATGAGATCTTCCTTTTTCAGCACGTAGGCTATGCGCACCTGATTTATGCCTGCTCCTGGGGTGGTGTAGAATCCAGATGCGGGAGCCATCATCACGGTCTCTCCCTCGTATGAGAATTCTTCAAGGCACCATCGGCAGAATTTCTCGCTGTCGTCAACGGGCAGCTTTGCCACGGTGTAGAATGCTCCCATTGGTATTGGCGAATATACTCCCGGTATCTTGTTGAGCCCGTCGATGAGGCACTTGCGGCGCTCCACATACTCATCGTACACGTCGCGGTAGTACTCCTCGGGCGCGTCGAGCGAGGCCTCTGCCACAATCTGTCCTATGAGCGGCGGCGACAGACGTGCCTGGCAGAATTTCATCACAGCCTGGCGCACTGCCGCGTTCTTGGTTATCAGTGCGCCGATGCGTATGCCACACTCCGAATAGCGTTTCGACACCGAGTCGATGAGGATGGTGTTCTGCTCAATGCCTTCAAGATGGAACACCGATATGTAGGGCGAGCCTGTGTAAATATATTCGCGGTAAACCTCGTCGGAGAACAGATACAAGTCGTATTTCTTCACAAGGTCGCGTATCTGGTTCATCTCGCGGCGGGTGTAGAGATAGCCTGTGGGGTTGTTGGGATTGCAAATCATTATGGCTCGTGTGCGGTCGTTGATAAGCTCTTCGAACTTTTCCACCTTCGGCAATGAAAAACCCTCGTCGATGGTTGTGGCTATGGTTCTGATTTTTGCTCCGGCGCTGATTGCAAACGCCATGTAGTTGGCGTAGGCTGGCTCAGGCACTATAATCTCGTCGCCCGGATTGAGACATGACAAGAAGGCAAAGAGTATTGCCTCACTGCCGCCCGATGTGATGATGATGTCATCGGGTGTTACGTTGATATTGTATTTCTTGTAGTAGTCCACCAGTTTCTCGCGGTAGCTCAGGTAGCCCTGCGACGGTGAATACTCCAATATGTTGCGGTCGATGGTTTTCAGTGCATCCAAGCCTACTTGCGGTGTGGGCAGGTCAGGCTGTCCTATGTTCAGGTGATACACCTTTGTGCCGCGTTTCTTGGCAGCGGCGGCAAGCGGAGCCAGTTTCCTGATTGGCGATTCTGGCATTTCATGCCCGCGTATTGATATTTCCGGCATTGTTACTTATGATATATGTTAATAATTCCGTTATCTTTTTGTTATCAGTTACAATTTACTTGGTGTAAGTATAATAATCGTTGCAAAATTACGAAAATTTATGCTTATGACAAAATAAATTAAGATAAATTTTAATATATCAAGAAAAAAGGTAATACAAATTATTCATGATGATAAGGCTCACCTTTTATTATAGTGCATGCACGATAAAGCTGCTCTGTCATTATCAGCCTCACCATCTGGTGGCTGAATGTCATTCGCGACAGGCTGATTTTCTCGTTGGCACGTTCGTACACCTTTTGTGAAAAACCGTAAGGTCCTCCTATGATTATGACAAGGCGGCGTGCCGTGGCGCGCTTCTGCTCCAGCCACCGGGCATACTCCATGCTGGTGAATTCCTTGCCGTGCTCGTCCATCAGCACCACGGTGTCGGAGGGCTGAAGCTGCTTGAGTATCAGTTCGCCCTCCATGGTTTTCTGTTGCTCTTCCGACAGGTTCTTGGTGTTCTTCAGTTCGGGAATGGTCACAATCTCAAATGGCATGTAGTGGGCTATGCGCTCTGCATAGCCGTTGATGCCGGCAATGAAATGCTTGTCGGCAGTTTTTCCTACAAGTAGCAGTATTGTCTTCATCTCAACTGTGGAATCCGTCAAGATTTGTGTATCTGCGCTTCATCATCCGCCTGTATATAGACTTTAGCCACATCGTGTGCAGGGCGGTGGTGATGGCGCCGATAACGATAATTATGATATAACCTATGGTGTCGCCGAAAATGGCGGTGAAGGCTATCGTCACAGCCACGGGAATGAAAAACACGATAAGCTCGAAGATGAGCTGCAGCTTGTTTTCAAAGTTGTTCTTTCCCGTGATTTTGTCGTTGAGCGGAAGGGTCTGTTTGTTAAATATTGCAAGATGGAACAGCAGGCAGTAGCACGGACCTATTGTAAGGAACATATAGGCGAGAATCATCAGCAGCGGAAACTTGCCGGCGATGATGGCAGGCATGAGCAGCAGCAGCGGCAGAATGAGCGTGGCGCTGTAAAAATAGTACTTCGCGCGCAGCAGTGTGTAGATGTTCTCGCGGTGAACCATGAGGAAGTCGATGTAGTTGCCCTCCACTCCCATGATCTTTATGAGCGTGGTGGCTCCGAAGAATACGAAGCAGTAGATGCACCACATGTTGATGGCGAAGGTGCCGGAATAGGCATCGGTGTAGGCAATGATGAGGCTTAGCATGGTTATCACCACGATTCCGCTGATGAAGCGCTGACGGATGGTCTTGCAGCGCATGGCGCACTTTATCTCAAGCTTGAGGTATTCGCCGATTTCGCCGAAACGCTCAAAGAACGTGAACTGCGACATGGCGCGCTTTCCCACATTGTCCACCTGCTCCACCTCTTCGTCGACACCATGCTGCTGAAGTGTGCGGTTGGCGACAAACAGCAGGGCGAAGAGTGCGATGTATACAATCACGGTCACGGGGTGCATGGCATAGTCGAGACTTGCATCGGCAATCTTTTCAAAACCTTTTTCAAAACCGAAGATAAGCAGCGGCAGTCCGTAAGCCAGCCCGTAGACGGCAATGGGCAGAATCCACCATAGCATGTTGCGGTTTACGAATGTGCGTACAAGCAGATACCACTGGCTGTTGATGTAGATGAGCAGTTGCAGCACTGCAAGTGTGAGCAGTACCGTCAGGAAATCTGTGCCACCGCACCAGGCTATAAAAATATAGGGTATAAACAGAAAATGATATACGTAGTTTAGCCCGTCAGTGAGTGTCTGTATAAGGAAACAGTCTATTATCCAGCGCTTTTTCAGTGGCATGAGCAGATAGGGCTTCACCATCATCGACGGTGTCTGCTGCATACCGAAGCGCATGAAGAAATCCACGAGCATGAGAAACGGCATGAATACGAAAATCACGGTGTTGTCGCCGCCGCGCGAAGCCCAGCCCAGCATTGTGCCGAGGGCTATGAGGTATATCGCCATGAAACCCACGCCGAGAACGGTGAATATCTTAGCTATCTGGTTTTGCTCCCACAGCGGGCTGCGTCGCTCGCTCAGCTTCTTGTTTCTGCGCAGTGTGAGATAAAGTTGTAGAAGTGTCATCTCAGGTCAATTATTTCTGCCTTGGGATAGTCCTTGGCGTTGAAACGGAACATTGCGTCGGAAAGGTTGGCACGCTTGAAGTTGCTCACCTTTATTGTGGTCCAGTTGGTGCCGCGGCGCATACGGATGAGCGACGGCACATAGGTGCTGCTGTTCACTGTGATGTACATTTCCTGTATGCCTTTTGCCTTGCTTGTTGCTGTGAGGTGTACCTCGTAGCTGCTGCCATCGGTCTTGGCGGTGTATTTGTAGCCAGTCTTATAAAGGTTGATAAACGAATAGGGGTTCATGGCAGCAAGCTGCGATGCCGTGGGGGTGCTCACACTCACTTCCTCGCTCTTCTTCATGTAAGTCCATGAGGTCTTGCCGTCAAACCATATCATAGCCATTGGTGTGCGTGCCTGAAATTTGTTGCCTTTGATGCTTATCGAACCGCTGGTGGCTGTGGTCTTTGTGCCTGAGATTGAAAAGTTTGCACTCGCTCCGCCCTTATGTGCCACCACAGCAGCGGTTTTGTCGAGTATCTTTTTTGCGTTTTGGGCTGTTGCCGTCATACTCAAGGCTATGGCAAGCATCAGCAAAGTTATCATTTTCTTCATTGCTTATTTTAGTTTTAATTTTTGTTTTCGTCCTTCCTCCCTTAGTGCAGCGCCATTATTAGGTTTGCCAGTGACACCTCGTCCTGTATCAGCACCTCACGCGGTTTTGCTCCCCGTGCCGGTCCCACGATTCCCGCCTTTTCCAACTGATCCATCAGTCGTCCTGCACGGTTGTATCCAATCGAGAACTTGCGCTGTATAAGGCTGGTGCTTCCACTTTGGCTCGATACTATCAGGTGTGCTGCATCATCGAACATAGGGTCGAGACTGCTCATGTCGATATCCTTTCCGCTGCCGTCGGCACCCTCAATGTCGGGCTCCGGCAGTTCAAACGGGATGGGGTAGCCCTGCTGCTGTGATATGTAGTCGCAGATGCGCTCCACCTCGGGAGTGTCTACAAAGGCACACTGCACGCGCACAGGTTCAGTGCCGTTGATTATAAGCATGTCGCCGCGACCTATGAGCTGTTGTGCTCCCATGCGGTCGAGAATGGTCTTTGAGTCTATGCCCGCACTCACCTTGAACGCCATGCGCCCGGGGAAGTTTGCCTTTATGGTACCGGTGATTATGTTGGTGGTTGGTCGCTGGGTGGCTATAATCATGTGTATGCCCACGGCACGTGCCAGCTGGGCTATACGGGCTATAGGCAGTTCTATTTCCTTGCCGGCTGTCATGATAAGGTCGCCGAACTCATCCACTACTACCACAATGTAAGGCATGAACTTATGTCCGTGTTCTGGATTAAGCTGCCGGGCTGTGAACTTGGTGTTGTATTCCTTGATGTTGCGCACGCCAGCCATCTTCAGCAGGTCATAACGCATATCCATTTCCTTGCACAGGCTGTTGAGTGTGTTCACCACCTTGGTTACATCGGTGATGATTGGATCAGCATCCTCATCGGCTATTTTTGCAAGAAAGTGACGCTCGATTGTGGAGTATATGCTGAACTCCACCTTTTTCGGGTCGATAAGCACAATCTTCATCTCGGCTGGGTGTTTTTTGTACAGCAGCGATGTGATGATGGCATTCAGACCCACCGACTTACCCTGTCCTGTGGCACCGGCAACAAGCAGGTGGGGCATCTTGGCAAGGTCGAACATATAGACTTCGTTGGTGATGGTCTTTCCTATGGCACATGGCAGTGCCATGGTGGTCTCCTGGAATTTTTTGCTGTTCAGGATGCTTTCCATCGATACAATGTTGGGCTTTGCGTTTGGCACCTCGATACCTATTGTGCCCTTGCCTGGTATTGGCGCGATTATACGTATTCCGAGGGCGGCAAGGCTCAGGGCTATGTCGTCTTCAAGCGAGCGTACCTTGGATATTCTCACACCTTCTTTGAGCGTTATCTCATAGAGCGTAATGGTGGGACCCACCGTTGCCTTGATGCTGTTTATCTCCACTCCAAAGGTACGGAGCACGTCAACAATACGGTTCTTGTTGGCGTTCTGTTCTTCCATGTCAATGTACGACCTGCCGCCGTTGTCGTGCTTGTCGAGCAGGTCGAGTGTTGGGTAGCGGTAGTTTTCAAGATCCTTTTTGGGGTCGTAGGGCGAAAGCATCTTGTCGCCCACAGGCACAAGCTCCGTACCGTCAGCCTTCTCCTCCTCTTTCACATCATTTATGTCTATTTCAATATCCTCTGCTGACGTGTCGCTGTCGGTAAATCCGTCATCCTTTATTATCGGTGTCTTGTCCTTGTCGCCATTGCCGAAGTCAACCTCCTGCGATGTGGGGTTGTCGAAAATCTCCACCGGCAGCTCTCCGTCGTCCTCCTCGTTGTCGGTTCCATCCTCGCTGCTGTCGATACCGTCGGCTTTGCTCTCTCCGCTGTGTACCGTGAATGGTATCTTTTTTAGATAATGTGCAGGGTTGAGCAGCTTACGGATGAAGTTGATAGTCTCCACACTGAGATACATCATAAACGCAATGGCTGTTGTGGCGAGTATAACCATCAGTCCGGGAGCACCTGTCAGTCCCTCGCAGCGCTGACACACAAACAGTCCGTGGTCGCCGCCGGGATTGAAGAAACTGTCGGCAAAGAACGGCGAAAGGAATTTTGCCATGGCAACACTGAGCCACAGCATCACCACCACAAGTGCGAAGAACCATTTCCACAGTTTTATGTCGAAGACACGCATCATGTTGAGTGCCGAGAACATAAGGAACACAGGTATGAAAAATGCAGCCAGTCCGAAACACTGTTTCATGAAAAAGTAGGAAATGTAGGCTCCCAGTGAACCGCACTTGTTCTGAAACTCAAAGTTTTCGTTTATTATCTCGCCGGCACGGGGCGACTCAATAGCCGTCTGGTCTGCCATTCCTGTGGTGAAATATGATATGAATGCCAGCGTGAGGTAAATAGCAACCGCAAGAAGCACAAACCCTATGAAAAAGTTTGCATTTTCGTTGTGAAGTACATTGTTTATGCCGATGCTTTGTAAAAAGGACTTGCTTTTTACAGTCTTTTTTGCTCTGACCATTTTGTGTATTAAATTTCTGTTTGAACTGCAAAAGTACTTCTTTTTTTTCATATTCTGCAAGATATTCATATTTTTTTTGTATTTTTGCAGCAGATTTTAAGAAATCAATGAAAACGATATATACTAAAATTGACAAATCTCTGATTCCAAACATGCCTCAGGTGGTGTTTGAGGGGAGAATTATTGTTGTGGTGTCGGCTTCTGAAACCAAAAAGGCTGTTGACTTTTTGCTGTCACAGCCCATCTTGGGTGTCGATACCGAAACACGGCCCTCTTTCCGCAAGGGAGTGAACTACACAGTGTCGCTGCTTCAGGTGTCGACACACGATATTTGTTTCCTGTTCCGCCTGAAGCATATTGGGAAAAACAGCGACATAGTGCGCCTGCTTGAGGACACCACGGTGCCGAAAATTGGGCTGTCGCTCCGCGACGATATGCTGTCGCTTGCTAAAGTGTATAAGTTTAAGCCAGGTCTGTTCATCGACCTGCAGAAACATGTCAGTGAAATTGGCGTGAAGGACCTCGCGCTGCAGAAACTTTATGCCAATTTCTTTGGCATGAAGATAAGCAAGAACCAGCGGCTTACCAATTGGGAAGCCGACATTCTCACCGACAGGCAAAAGATGTATGCAGCCATTGATGCCTGGGCGTGCGTAAAACTCTATGAGGAGCTGATGCGGCTGGAGAAGCACGGCGACTACGAGCTGGTGGTGACCGATGAGGATAACAATGAGGAAATTAACAACTGATTCCTGTGAATTAATATATAATTAAGTAAGGTGTATGACGAGTTATAAAAAAATATATCTCAAGAAGGGAAAGGAAGAAAGCCTGAAACGCTTTCATCCATGGGTGTTTTCTGGAGCTATACAGGCTATGGACGACGGCATAGCCGAGGGCGATGTGGTAAGGGTGGTTAACTGTAAGGACGATTTCATTGCTGTGGGGCACTATCAGATAGGTTCCATTGCGGTGAGGGTACTTTCTTTTGCCGACATTGCCATCGACGGCAATTACTGGCAGTCGGGACTTGCCTCGGCTTACAATATGCGGCTTGCCATAGGCATAGCAGGCAACGCCGACAACAACACCTACCGTCTTGTTCATGGCGAGGGCGACAATCTGCCCGGACTGGTGATAGACGTTTATGGCGATACAGCCGTGATGCAGGCTCACAGCGTTGGCATGCACGTGTGCCGCCACGAGGTGGCAAAGGCGCTTGTCGGGGTGATGGGCGACCACATACATAATATATATTATAAGAGCGAGACCACGTTGCCGTTTAAGGCTGACCTCGGGCAGGAAAACGGTTTTATTTATGGTGGAAGCACCGACAATACGGCTGTAGAGAACGGGCTGCGCTTTCATGTGGACTGGCTCAAGGGACAGAAGACTGGCTTTTTCGTCGACCAGCGCGAAAACCGTGCCCTGCTGGAACAGTACGCCAAGGGCAAGCGTGTGCTCAATATGTTCTGCTACACAGGAGGATTCTCGTTCTATGCCATGCGTGGCGGAGCCGTTCAGGTGAGCAGTGTCGACAGTTCGGCAAAGGCAATAGAGCTGACACGCAGCAATGTGGAGCTGAATTTCCCCGACGACCCGCGCCATGAGGCTATTTGTGAGGATGCCTTCAAATATCTGGAGCGTGCAGGCAGTCAGTACGACTTGATAATCCTTGACCCGCCGGCGTTTGCCAAGCACCGTGCAGCCCTGCACAATGCGCTCAAGGGCTACACGCGTCTCAACGTAAAGGCATTTGAGAAAATCAAGAAGGGCGGAATACTCTTCACATTCTCATGCTCGCAGGTGGTGACAAAGGATAACTTCCGCAATGCCGTGTTTACAGCCGCTGCACAGGCAGGACGCAAGGTGAGGATTTTGCATCAGCTCCACCAGCCTGCCGACCATCCCATTAACATCTACCATCCCGAGGGTGAGTATCTTAAGGGACTGGTGCTGTACGTGGAATAATATGATAAAGACCGTTTCCGACTATATCGCCGCCCACAGACTGCTTGCCCCCTACGGCAAATATCTTGTGGCGCTCAGCGGCGGTGCCGACAGTGTGGCACTGCTTCTTGTGCTGTGCCGTTTGGGCTATAGCGTTGAGGCTGTTCACTGCAACTTCCATCTTCGCGGCGATGAGTCGGACCGTGACGAGCATTTTGTCACCGGCCTTTGCTCACGTCTTGGCGTTGTTTTGCATAAGGTTCATTTCGACACCCGGGAGTATGCCGCTGTCCGCAAGCAGAGCATAGAGCTGGCGGCGCGAAATCTCCGCTACGGGTATTTTGAACAGCTGCGCAGTGACATCGGTGCCGACGGCATTTGTGTGGCTCACCACCGCGACGACCTTGTTGAGACCGTGCTCATGAATATTGTCCGCGGCACGGGCATACACGGCATGGTGGGCATTCGTCCGCGCAACGGCTACATACTGCGCCCTCTCCTTTGCATAGGGCGCAGCGACATTGAGCATTTTCTCGCTGAGCACCACCAGGACTATGTCACCGACAGCACCAATCTTGAGGATGACGCCACCCGCAATGTGTTCCGCCATCACGTGGTGCCGCTCCTGCAAAGCATCAATCCCGCTGCCGTGGAGAACATTGCTGGCACTGCACGCCTGATGACCGATGTTGAGACAATATATAATGCCGATATTGACCGTTGCCGCAGGGAGTTTGTCGTGACTGGCGGCAACAAGGATTGTGCTATGGCTTCTGGCAGCAATGGATTGGAGTTTAGGATAATGGCAGACCGTCTGCTGCTTCATCCCGTTCCCTCAACAGTTCTCTATGAGTTGCTTTCCCCTTACGGATTCAGCGGTGTGCAGGCTTCGGGCATCATCGCCAGCCTTGCTGCCGGAAACACAGGGAAGGTGTTCTACAGTTCCAGTTATACGGCGGTGACGTGCCGCGACTGCATTGAAGTGGGAAGAACTGTTGCCGATAACTTTGCTCCAATGCGCCTGCCCGTTGACAGCATCTACGTGATGAATGGTGGAGAAAAGAAGATAAATTTAGAGATTATTGACAGTGATGCAGCTGAAATATCGCGCTGCCCTGACGTTGCCACCCTCGATGCCGATAAGGTGAAGTTTCCTCTAACCTTGCGCCGCGTGGAGAATGGCGACCGTTTCCGTCCTTTCGGCATGAAGGGCTCAAAACTTGTAAGCGATTTTATGACAGATATAAAATGTTCTTATTTTGAAAAACAAAGTCAACTTGTGCTACTCGATTCCACGGGCAAAATTATCTGGCTCGTAGGACGGCGTACAAGCGATGTCTGCAAAGTCCAGGCGGACACAAAGAATATTCTGAAGATTTATTTTTCGTAATTTGTTTAAAAGTTTTTTTCGTAAAAATCTATCATCTATCACCCGTTGGCACTTAAATTACATATTATCAGTCTTTTAAGAAATCCCCACGGCGTAAATTCACCACTTATCTATCACTAATCTATCACTAATCTATCACCCTTTGGGGGCTTAAACACGACAGAAACATATCATTAGAGTTACAAAAATGGTCAAAAACAGCTTGAAAATTTTAGTATTTAAAACAAAATTTTTCCGCTAAAATAATCCAATATGATGTAAACTAAATATAGGATACTACAATATTAGCATTGTACAAGCTGCATGTACTAACAGTACACAGCCGATGTACGACCAGTTCCACGCGTATGGACACATTGTCCATGGCGTATGGACAGCCGTAATCTGCAATATCCGTTCTGTTGGATTTGCAATAAGAAGCAAAATTGATGGTGATAGATGTTTTATCTATCACCCATCTATCACCCGTTTTTTTGCTTTATAATGTGCTATTTGTCAGGACGTTCACTTACACAGGGTGATAGATGATAGATTTTTGCGAAAATATTTTGTTATTTGTTGTTAAAAGATAATTTTCTGTGGAGAATTCGGATTTTTCTTCAAAAATTCTGTTACTTTTCGTAATACGGATTCATGGCACGCTCGTCGCCGATGGTGGTTTGTGGACCGTGACCGCACAGCACCGTTGTGTCGGCAGGCAGCACGGTGAGCAGCTTGCGGAGCGACTGCTGTATGGCATTGAAGTCGCCGAGATAGAAATCGGTGCGCCCTATGCTCATGCGGAAAAGCGTATCGCCTGAAAATGCCACGTTTTCTTCCTTGCAGTAATACACCACACCGCCGGGAGTGTGTCCGGGAGTATGGATAATGCTCAGAGCATGATTGCCGAAAGTAATGATGTCATTGTCGGTTAGATACCTGCCCACTGGAGGCATGTCAAAGTCGAGAGTATACTGCATCAGCATTTCTGCCTGCTGAGGAAGCATGTTCATCAGACGCTCGTCACCGCCGTGCAGCTCCGGCTTCAGCCCGAACCGTTCATATATGGTGTTGTTTCCTATGCAGTGGTCTATGTGGGCGTGGGTGCAGAGCAGATGCTTTGGCACAAGCCCGTTGGAGGTGATATAACCGGTTATTGCCTCACGCTCAGAGTCGTAGAAAGCTCCGCAGTCTATAATTACACACTCCTTGCTGTCATCGCTCACAATGTAGCAGTTTTCCTGAAAGGGATTTACCTCAAATCGTTTTATGTTAAGCATTTTTTCTAATTCACAATTCGTAATTACTTAATTCAACATCGGCATAGCCGACAACTCAAAACTCGTAACTTGTAATTCCTAATTTTTACACCGGCAAATAAATAATATATTTCTCCTTAAACCATTCCTCGTCGAAAAACGTAGACAGCTCGGTCAGCTCCACAATATTCTTAAACGGTTTGGTCTCTGCCTGCAGGTCTCCGCCTTTCAGGCATATCACTCCGTTGGGCAGGGCGTTTTGCTGACGCTTTGAGATGTTCTTTTTAACAATCTTCACGAGGTCGGGCAACGGCATTACGGCGCGGCTCACCACAAAGTCGTATTGCCCCTTTTCTTCCTCGCCGCGAAGATGCTCGGGGTGACAGTTCCTGAGTCCTATGGCATTTGCAACTTCTGTTGCAACACGAATTTTCTTGCCTGTGCCGTCGATGAGTTTGAATGTGCATTCAGGAAAAAGTATCGACAGCGGCACGCCGGGAAAACCGCCGCCGGTGCCGAAGTCGAGAATCTTTGTGCCGGGACGGAAGTTTATAGCCTTGGCTATAGCCATCGAGTGCATTACGTGATGCAGGTACAGGTTGTCGATGTCCTTGCGTGAGATAACATTGATTTTTGAGTTCCAGTCGTGGTACAGTTCGTAGAGTGCCTCCAGCTGTTTCGTCTGTTCCTCAGTAAGGTTTTTAAAATATTTCTTTATCGTTTCCATAATTGTCTTTTCAGTCTTTGAAAGTTTTAGCCACATCCTTCAGTTCGTCCCATGTGAGCTTCAGCTCGGTTATGCCCACGGCATAAGGCGCAATCTCGTACTGGTTATAGATGAATGTTATTCCTGCGGAGTTGATGAGATAGAACTGCGACGGACACATGTCCATGCTGTACAGATAGCCTTTGCTCCTCAGTTCGTCGATGTCATTTGAATGGGTTTGCTTCAGCAGCTTTTCAAGCAGAATCTCGTTGAGCCTTGTATTATATCCTGGCAGCAACACGTTGTCGAGAGTTACCAGCTTGCCGGATTTTGTGCTGAAGTTCATCACCGACTTTATAAACAAGCCGTGGGCGCCGCCGTCGTAGGTGTCCTGCTCGGCTATGTAGTTTATTATGGTGTCGGCATTCTGTTCTGTGCGGGTTTTCAGGTCATAGTGTGCCTGATACCATCCGCCGGGTTCGGCATTGCTTGCCTTATCCTTTATGTATAAATCTCTGAAATCGGCGATGTAGTTCTTGCCGCGCATGTTTACAAATGAGTCAACGGCATGCTGCATTGTTACTCCCTTGATGTTAAACAGCCATTGTGATATGGTGTCGTTCATAAGTTTTGCCTTCTGCCCTTCACCCTTGACGTAGAGCACACTGAGTTTTATTTCCGACTGGGGGGAGCCGGCGCTCTTTTCGTCGAGCCTGAATGTCTTCTCTGCCGTAACTGTTGCAAAATCAATCTTTTCATTTTCCACTGATGTCGAGCACGACATGGCAAACAGTGCTGCTATTGCTGATATTAATAATGTACGTTTCATAATTGTATCCTTTTTGTTTATTATTTGATTTTTATTCGTTTACCTCCGCAAAAGTACAATAAATATGATGATTTACCAAATATTATTTGAATATTTTACAAAAAAATCGTACCTTTGCACCCGATTTTAGAATTTTTATTGATTTATGAAGAAAGATTTTAAGGTAGCGCTGTTTGATTTAGACGGTGTGGTGTTCGACACAGAGCCGCAGTACACTGAGTTCTGGGGACAGCAGTGCAGGGAGTTTCATCCCGAGGAGCCTGGACTGGAACATAAGATAAAGGGGCAGACTCTCGTGCAGATTTTCGACCGCCATTTCAGCGGTGCCCTTGAGGGCAGGCGTGCCGAGATAGTGGAGCGGCTCAATAAGTTTGAGCGTAATATGCGTTTCGACTATGTGCCGGGCTTTGAGGCTTTTATTTCATCGCTTAAAAGCCGTGGCGTAAAGACAGCCGTAGTGACAAGCAGCAACAAGGAAAAGATGAACACTGTGTATGAGCGTCGTCCGGAGTTCATGCAGATGTTTGACGAGATACTCACCTCAGAGGATTTTGAACATAGTAAGCCGCATCCTGACTGCTATCTGAAGGCGGCAGCGCGTTTTGGCGCAAAGGCTGATGACTGTGTGGTGTTTGAGGACAGTTTCAATGGACTTAAATCGGGCAGGGCTGCCGGCATGTATGTTGTGGGACTTGCCACTACAAATGCCGCAGAGGATATTGCACATTATTGCGACGAAGTGATTTCGGACTATAATAATATATAAGGTATATAATAGGGAAATGGCAGGATATTTGGTTAGTGACAACCGTAAGGTCACCACTCAGCGCCTCATGGAGATGAAGCGCAGGGGAGAAAAGATAAGCATGCTCACATCATACGACTTCACTATGGCTGGCATTGTCGACAAGGCTGGCGTAGACTGTATTCTCGTGGGCGATTCGGCATCAAACGTAATGGCAGGTAATATGACCACACTGCCTATCACGGTGGAGCAGATGATTTATCACGCACAGTCGGTGGTGAAGGCTGTCAGCCGCGCTCTTGTGGTGTGCGACATGCCTTTTGGCAGTTATCAGGCAGACAGCATCAGCGGTGTGAAAAACGCCATTCAAATTATGAAGGAGAGTGGTTGCGATGCGCTGAAGCTGGAAGGCGGCGAAGAGATTGAGCACACCGTGAGGCGCATTCTTGATGCGGGAATACCTGTGATGGGACATCTTGGACTTACCCCGCAGAGCATCAACAAGTTTGGAACATACGCCGTGAGGGCAAAGGAGGAGGCTGAGGCAGAGAAACTTATCCGCGATGCCGAACTGCTGGCAGAGTGGGGATGTTTTGCCCTTGTGCTTGAGAAGGTGCCTGCCGCGCTTGCTGCCGAGGTGACAAGGCGCATAAGTATTCCGACAATAGGCATAGGTGCCGGCAATGCCACCGACGGGCAGGTGCTTGTGGTTGCTGACATGTTGGGAATGACGAGCGGATTCTCGCCGAAATTCCTGCGCCGTTATGCCGATCTCAACACTGTTATCACTGATGCTGTGGGGCATTATGTGAGCGATGTTAAGAACGGTGATTTCCCCAATCAGTCAGAAAGCTATTGATGAACACGCAAAACACACCGGTGCATATCCGCCTTTGGCATAAGAATTTCTGGTGCCTGGCTTTGGCATATCTGTTTATGTCTGTGGCACTCTATTCGTTTGTGCCGGCATTGCCTTTGTGGCTTATCGGCAATCAGGGCATGTCAACTTGGCAAACCGCTCTGTCGTTGTTTTGTTTCGGTGGCGGAATATGGCTGTCGGGAGGTTTTTGCAACTTCCTCACGCAGCGCTACAGGCGCAACAACGTGTGTGTGGTGAGCGTCATTGCGGCTGTCATCATTTTGGCAGCACATTATTATATTGTGTCAGAGAAGATGCAGGTGCCATTGTGGATTATTGCCGCATTGCGCCTTGCCTTTGGTGCGGTGTTCGGTATGGCGCAGATGGTGCTTAGCGGAATATTGGTAATTGACGTTTGCGAGTCGTACAACCGCACTGAGGCAAATTACTGTATGTCGTGGTTTTATCGCTTCGGACTGTCACTTGGTCCCATAGCCGGTGTCATTGCGGGGATGTTCGGATGTTTTCAGGGTGTTTTGCTGTTTGCCATAGTTTGTCTTGTTGTGGCAATGATGCTTATTCTTACAGTATCTTTTCCGTTCCGTGCTCCCGACGACAATGTGCCGGTGTTCGGGCTCGACCGCTTTTTCCTGCCGCAGGGATGGTTGTTGTCTGTCACTCTGTTGCTCTTTGCCGCAGTGGTGGGAATGGTGTTTTCCGTTATCCACAGCATCGAGTTCTTCTCAATGCTCGCCACGGGATTCCTTCTTTCGGTTATTGCGCAGCGCATAGTGTTTGCTGATGCCGAACTGAAGAGCGAGGTCATTGCCGGTCTGCTGCTTGTGGGCACGGCATTGCTTCTGCAGGTCACACGCAGTTTGTCGGTGGTAAGTCTTGTCATGCCGGTGATGATGGGTTTGGGAATAGGATTGGTGTCGGGACGCTTTCTGCTGTTTTTCATCAAACTCAGCCGCCACTGTCAGCGTGGCACATCGCAGAGTACCTATAACATATCGTGGGAGACAGGACTGTGGACAGGCATGGCTGTAGGTTTTCTCATCGGCAACAATGAACAGCAGTATGGCGTTAATGACTCATTGGTGTGCAGCATTGCTTTCTGGATTGTTGTTGCAGTGCTCCTTTTATATAATTTTGCTATACACAAATGGTATTTGCACCATAAAAACAGGTGATGCGTCAGACAAATATGTTCTATCTGACCTATATCCAAACTTACTTATCCAAGCAAACTTTATTCACTATGCCATGGCGAGAACTTCCGGAACAGCGAGAGCAGAAATAGACTTGTTTAATCTATGGCGAGTCGTGACGGAAGAAGCATGAAGTCAACCAATGGTCGCTGACCGAAGGTAAAAGCAAAAGCCCGGATAAAATCCAATTTATAACCTGAGAAGATGTTTAGAAAAATTGACCCACTCTTAGGAAGAGTGAGTCAATTTTGTTGCAAAGGTACGATTTTCCTTGCAAATACGGGCACTTTGAGTATGAAAACAAAACGTATTTAGACATTTTTAAGACTTCAAAACACGAGATTTTTTTGCCTTTTAATCGAAATAATCATTTCTATCAATTTAAAATCAGCAAGTTAGGGTATATTGACTCACTCTTCCTAAGAGTAGGTCAATAATTGATAGTATAATGATAACGAAGAACACGTTCTTATCAAAGTCTGCGGCAAGGCTAAAAAATGCCGGTTATAGCGACAGGTTGTCAAAACTTGCCGACGCCGTAGGCATTCTTCACTCTTCATTAGTTCGCAAGCTCATCAGCTTCGCAGTCTTCATTTAATAAAATGTACTGGTTTATAGCCGTTGTAGCCCCAAACACAGAAACTGCCTGTAGGGACAAGCTCGAAAAGCTGTTTGCAAACAACAGGGACATTGAGTTTGAGACCTATGTCCCCATTCAGCGTGAGCTTCACGAGTGGCGCAGCACAGGCAAGCGCCATTGGGTCGACAGACGTATCTGCCCCTGTTACCTCTTTATCCATTGCAGTAGAAAAGTCCGCTACACTATTGCCTGTCAGGCAAAGTTCATTCTCCACTTCGTGATGGACAGGTCACGGCGTGACCAATTCGGCAAGGCTGATGTTGCCATGATTCCCCACAGCCAGATGCTTGACTTCCAGCGAATGGTGGGCGATGCCGAGACACCTGTCTCCATCGACACCTCCCGCTTGAAGGTTGGCAGCAAGGTGCGCGTCAAGAGCGGACGCCTTGCAGGCATAGAGGGCTATCTCGTGCAAGAGCCCAAGGGAAAGGCCAAGCTCGCTATCCGCATCAACATGCTCGGATATGCCACCACCGAGTTCCCCATTGAGCTTCTTGAAGAAGTGTAAAAGTAATCAGACGCTCTGCCAAAATACACGTGGAAGAACCACCCTAAAAAAGGAGTTGACTCCTACAGCCCGAGGAGTTAACTCCTAAGCCAATAGAAGTCAACTCCTTAAAAACCTTAAAATTAAGGCATCAGATGAACTTATGTTCTCATTTATGTTCATTAGCAAAGGTTTTGAAACCTTTTAAAGTATACGTCATTGTGTCAGGTTTTGATTTCGGTTGTCAGAACGTCATTTTCCAGTTCGCCGAAGTGCCTTTAGCGGTTCGTAGAGCGGCGCATGGCGGTTCACCGAACGGCGCGTGGCGGTTCATACAACCTATGAGAAATGGTTCTGCAACCGTTGTCATCACCTTGACTACGATGCAAGGGTACAACGTAGAAAAGCCAAAAACAAATCTGTTGACAACCATTGACAAATAAACTGCAGGAATCTAAAAGAAAACTGCAGGTTATGCTCGAAATCTTTAACATGTATGAAAAGATGTACGTCAAGAAAAACCGCAAGTCTCTTGAAATACAAAAGAAGATAGAACAGTACTGCAAGCGCCACAACAAGTCCCTTCCATCGTGGATAAAGAAATAGATATAAAACAACATTTTCCACTAAAAGTTTGGTGGAATAGAAATTTATGCGTATCTTTGCAAAATAAATCAAAAAAGAAAGATATGTCTGAGCTAATAAAAAAAAGAACAAAAGACGAGATAATTGCCGCTCTCAAGGCAACACTTGCTAGGAAAAAGGAATGGGAAAAGCAGGCTCAGGAAGATTTTAAAAGAATTCGTCAAGAACGGCTTAATCTTTCTGTCTGAATATGAATCCATTAAACCTCGGCTATGTAAATCGTCTGGCTCCCTATAAGGTGTGGACCGAAAATGGAAGAGATTTCTTTATCGAAACAGATAAGGGAAATCTTTTCAAAGTAGGTTTCATGGATGATTATTCTATATGGGATACAGGTGCCTATCAGTTTACTGTCAACAATGAGAATAATCAACCCTCACCAAACGATGTAAAATTGAAATTGACTTTATTCAGACTTATTGAAGCCTTTTTTGAAGTTAATCCTGACATCTTGCTGTATATTTGTGAAACCGGCGATGACAAGCAGAGACTTAGAAACAGACTATTTATTCATTGGTTTAATACATATAGCCAGCGTGATAATTATATTTTAAAGACTGTGGAGGTTATGGATGGAAACACTGCCAATTTTGCAGCTATAATCGTTCAGAAATCAAATCCAAGATTAAATGCCATTCTCAGCGAGTTTGATGAAACGATATCGATGCTGCAGAAATAAAAATTCGTAAACCACCAATACTGAGTATGGTAGTCTGAAATAAAAAATATTACCTTTTAATAAAAATGGCGACATCTCAACAATTGAAACGAGTTTCATTGTGTTCGACTTGCACATTTTTGCCTCCCTCCATTAAAAATCAAGTTAATGGAAAGTAAAGGACGTGTTATTGAGCGAAGGCGAAAAATATTTTGAGAAAGTGATTTATGTCTGCAACCATAGGTATAAATCCTAATAATTATTAATAATCAGACAAATTTTAATGTTCTTTTAGACGTTTTCCTAAAAAAATGGGGAGACGTCAACCAACGGTCACTGGCCGAAGGGAAAAGTAAAATTGGACGCTTACTGAAAATACAAGACTGTTTACATTCTTTATTGTTGGGAGGATGCCCCTTTTGCCGAACTACTAAAAATATGAAAAGTTCTGATAAGTATAATAGTAAAAGAACAGATAGTTCAGGATTACATTTAATCGAGTCCCAAGTAAGTAATAAGCGGCTTGCAAAAAATACCATTTTTCTCTATGCCCGCACTTTGTTTACAATGGGCTTGAATCTATATATATCCAGAATTGTACTGGATACCCTCGGAGTTGAAGATTATGGAATATATAATGTAGTTGGAGGATTGGTAGTGATGTTTTCAATAGTATCTGCATCATTAACCAATTCGATAACTCGCTATATGACTTTTGAGTTAGGCAAAGGAGGTGATATAGACAATTTAAAACGTATTTTTTCGACTAGTTTGAATATCCAATTGATACTGTCGCTAATAGTCGTTGTATTGGCAGAGCTCATTGGCGTTTGGTTTCTTTACTATAAAATGAACATACCTCCGACTCGATTGACAGCGGCAAATTGGGTGCTTCAATGTTCTTTGGCTACTTTTGTGCTATATCTAATTAGTTTACCTTATAACGCTTCATTGATATCGCATGAGCGACTTGATGTATACGCATATATTAGCATAATCGAGGTCACACTTAAGCTAATTGCTGTTGTTTCAATCGGTATGTGGGGAGGCGACAAACTGATTGTATATGCAGTATTAATAGTCTTAGTTGCATTGATTATCCGTCTTGTTTATCAAACATATTGTATTCGTAATTATCCAGAATGTAAATATCAATTAGTGCTTGACAAAACAAAGACGAAAAACATGTTTGGCTTTGCAGGATGGAATTTTTTAGGGACGAGTGCCTATATATTTGATACACAAGGAGTAGATATACTTACTAATCTGTTTTTTGGAGTTGTTGTTAACGCTTCCCGTGGTGTGGCGACACAAGCCAGCAATGCAGTAAAGAACTTCGTGAATAATTTCACAACAGCAATAAATCCTCAAATAATAAAAAGCTATGCCGCAGGTCAATTTGAATCTTGTTTTGACACTGTCATGAAGGGAGCTAAAATCTCCTGCTATTTGATGCTTTTTATATTCGTGCCTTTTGTATTAGAAGCTGATACAATTCTTAATCTATGGTTAAGGGAAGTACCGAATGATGCTGTTCTCTTCTTTCAGTTGGCTATGCTCGGGATAATCGTAGATTTGCCAGGTGCTCCCCTTACAATCTTGGCTCAGGCGACAGGCAATATAAAAAAATTTTATATATGGATGGGGCTTCTCGGTTGTCTTCCGTTTCCAGCTTCGTATATTATGTTTGAGTTAGGGCTTCCGGCTTATACGGCATATATTGCCTATGCTATTGTTTATACCTATCTTGTATATGTGAGATTGGTATTGATGAATAAACAAGTTGGATTCCCGATAAAACCATTTATGCGACAAGTTATCCTTCCTATTTTGGTTGTAACAACATTGTCTTTCGTGATTCCACTATTATTGCATTATTATATCGGAAATGACATTGTAAGACTTGTTGTAGTATTGTCAGCCAACACCATTTTGCTTATTCCAATTATTTTGATATTTGGTTTAAATAAATCAGAGAGGGTGGCTATAGTTTCGTTGATCAAAAGAAAGATAAAAAGATGAATATTACAATAGTGACTTGGATGGGTACTGGAAATTTTGGTACAAGTCTTCAGTCGTATGCTCTACATGAATTTTTGAAACAGCAAGGGTTTGATGTATGCCTTTTGAAAGAATTCTCTCAAGCAGATTTCATATTAAAGAATAGACTGTTGGGACCTATTAGACATATTGTTGGCTCAATAAAAAGATTCATTAAGGGAATAATCTGTAAGACAAATATTGGGAAAATCCAAAAGTTTAATAAAAAAAACTATAATGTAGTTTCTATTCATAGTGATAGAGAATTGCAACATATTATCTCCACTACAGATGTCTTTGTTACAGGTAGCGACCAAATATGGAATTGCTATCATTCGTATAGTCCTTTCATGTTTCTTTCATTTGTTGACTCCGTAAAAAAAATATCTTATGCCTCAAGTATAGGAACAAAAGATTTTCCTACTTTTTGTAAATATGATGTTAAAAATCATCTTTCAAGATTTTCACACATTGCAGTTAGAGAGAAAAGTTCGGTTGAATATCTGATACATTTTTTAGGTCGTGACGATATCGTTCAGGTTTTGGATCCTACTTTTTTGTTACGTGCAACTCATTGGAAAAAGTTTGCTGAAAAATCTAAATTTGAATTCTCATTGCCTACAAAATTTATATTCTGCTATCTAATAGGCAATAACTCCAAATACGAAATACAACTCGATGAGATTAAACAAAAGACAGGGATAATGAATGTTATAATTGTGCCTTCTTTAGAAAATAAGGATATGAACTTTCCTCATTGCCATATTTATAAACAGGCTGGTCCTTACGAGTTCGTAAGTCTAATAGACAAAGCCGCATTGATATGTACAGATTCGTTTCATGCCTGCGCTCTTTCTATCAATATGTCGAAAGATTTCGTAGTATTAAAAAGGTTTGAAGATGATGACCCTAAATCACAGAACAGTCGAATTTATGATTTACTTAATTCCTATGGTCTACAGAGTAATATATACAGTTCTGACTGGATATTTGTCGACTCAAATTTTAATAATATACAAAGCAAATTGGAGATAGATCGTAGAGACTCTATTAATTATTTAAATAATGCAATATATTCTTTATAGAATTAATCCAAGATTTACAGATTTCATCTTAAAATATAAAAAATGGGCAAAACAATCCGTCAAAGTAACTTTGAGCTATTGCGCTTAGTAGCCATTTTAATGATAATAACTCACCATCTGATTATCAAGAGTGCTCAGACATGCGGCTACACTCACCCTTTTTCCTTAGATGAGGATGGCGTTCTGGGGTTGGTAATTAATTCCCTAACAATTGGGGGGTGAATATATTCATTCTAATCAGTGGATGGTTTGGTGTTAAGAAAATTGGAGGTCAAATTATCAGGTTGATTATTGACTGTTTCATATATTGTATGATAACCAACCTATTTTGTATATTTGTATTGGGATATCCCTTCTCCGTTAGTGAACTATTGTATAGTTGCAACTTTATGCATAATTGGTTTGTATTTGCGTTTATCCTATTTTTATTATTATCACCAATAGTAGAACGGGCAATGAATAATATAGATACCAGAACACTTGCATATTTCATAATACTCTTGACTATCATAAACGTCGTGTTCGGCTTTGGAGTGGGTATGTATAAGCACAATGGTTACAATGCATATAATTTTATGTATGTGTATATGACAGGAAGGTATCTGCGTCTTAATAGTCAGAAACATATATATCAAACACTTGCGAAATATGGATACCTTATATGGTTATTATGCAGTATTCCATTAGCTGTAGGATATATTTTTGCATCTAAGTATTTAGGATGGTCAAGCAGTTTGTCTCAAAACTATTTCGGATATAATAATCCGCTGATAATAATATCTTCAATAGCCTTATTCTTACCATTCTCTATTATGAAGTTTCAAAACAATACAATCAACATGTTGGCAAAAGGCGTATTTGGTATCTTCTTGCTGCATACGACTACAATCTTCATACATTATAGGGTTGAAGTTATAGGAGGTTGGTATCAGCAATATGGATATTCATCAATATTCGTTTGTTCAATATTGTTGTTCATCACATGTTGCTTAATAACACTAATAGTAGAGAAAATCAAATCTCCTATGATTAAGCTTTTGACTTCAAAAATTAAATATTAATAATATGAACACATTTTATTCAGTTGAAAAATCAATTCAGATTTTAATCGCGTTATTAAAGCATCACGGCATAAGAAAAATCATTACATCTCCAGGGACCACAAATATGATGCTCAATGCAAGTCTTATGTATGATGGCGGCTTTGAAATGTACTCGTCAGATGACGAAAGGTCTGCTGCATATATGGCTTGCGGATTGTCTGAAGAGTCAAATGAACCTGTGATGCTAACATGTACGGGGGCAACGGCATCAAGAAATTATATGCCTGGGCTAACTGAGGCGTTTTACAGGAAATTGCCTATTCTTGTCGTAAGTGGAACGCAGGACATCAGACGCATGGGTAATTTATACGACCAAGTAACAGACAGGACAGTGCAGCCTAAAGATATTGTAACATATTCTACGTATATTCCATTCGTTAAAGACGAGTTGGACGAAAAGAATGCCGCATTACGCATCAATCAGGCAATATCAGCTCTTACACTTAATGGAGGAGGTCCTGCTCATATCAACCTTGAGACATATTACACCAAGGACTTGAGCGTAAAAGAACTGCCAAAGGTCACTCCCATAAAACGAGTTGATGTGGAGGATAGATTTCCATCCTTGCCCAAAGGAAAGATTGCGATTTTCATTGGTTCACACAAAAAATTCTCAGATTCAGAAATAGCCGCAATTGATACATTCTGTAGCAATCATAATGCGGTTGTATTCTGTGATCATTGCAGCAACTATAAGGGCAAGTATCGCCAAATTGATGCTTTGCTTAATCTACATGCTTCTTTGTGCCTAAATGACATACGCCTGTTAATTCATTTTGGTGAAATTACCGGCGATCATTTTAACATGGGATGGCGAGCCATGGAAGTATGGCGTATTAGCAAGGATGGTCAGTTGAGAGATCGATATGGCAAACTGACCTATGTCTTTGACATGACTGAATCTATTTTCTTTGAGCATTATAAACTCGAGAACACATGCACAAGTGGAAAGTTCCTAAATGAATGTCAGAAGGATTATCAGCGTCTTTACGAAAATATACCTGAGTTGCCATTGTCGAATATTTGGATGGCAAAACAAATGCATGACAAACTTCCAGAGAAAAGTTGTATACATTTCGGTATTCTAACTTCATTACGTTCTTGGAATTTTTTCGAAATATCAAACTCTATTAATTCAATGTGCAATGTGGGCGGATTTGGCACAGACGGCATGATTTCGTCTTTGCTTGGTGCATCATTGTGTAATCCACAAAAGTTGTATTTTGGTGTGGTAGGAGATTTGGCGTTCTTCTACGATATGAATGCCTTAGGAAACCGCCATTTAGGAAAGAACTTACGTCTTATGTTGGTAAACAATGGTAAAGGATGTGAGTTTACTCATTTCATGAATCCTGGTCATATCTTCAAAGAAGATGTTAATCCATATATAGCTGCGGCAGGACATTTTGGCAATCAATCTCCAACTTTAGTGCGCGATTACGCAAGAAATTTGGGAATGAAATACCTTACAGCTTCCTCAAAAGAAGAATTTCTTGCTAACATGGATGAGTTCTTGAATCCGAAAATCTCATCATCATATATCTTTGAGATATTCACTCACGATTATGATGAAAACGAAGCGTTATGCCTTATAGCTGGTCATGGGACTGGCGATAAAGCAAAAGAGGCGCTTAAAGATAATATTAAGAAAATAGCAGGTAAAAGGGGCGTTTCCATTATTAAGTCTGTTTTAGGTAAATGAGAATATGAAAAAGAAGCAATGCATAATTGTAATTCCGGTCTATAATCCTTCTCCTAAAGATTCTGAGATAGCATCTTTCAAACAAGGACTAAAAATTTTAGGAACACATGAAATATCATTGATAACTCATAAAAAATGTGATCTTACATTATATGACTCTATTATAAAGGAATCAGGTCGAAATGTCGGAATTCAATATTTTGACTCAAATTACTTCTCTTCCGTAGAAGGATACAATAATTTGTGTATGTCTATAGAGTTTTATGATAGATTCTCTGATTATGAATATATGTTGATATATCAGTTGGACGCATGGGTTTTTAGAGATGAACTTGACTATTGGTGTGACAAGGGATATGATTATATTGGAGCGCCATTATTTTATTCTATTAATTCAATGAAGTTTACTACAAAGTTTTATGGCGTAGGAAATGGCGGGTTTTGTCTTAGGCGAATTTCACATTGTGTTAATATATTGAAGGCTAATCAAATTAAGCCATTTATTAAACCTATCCCATTAATTCAATTTCATTGGAACTTTCTTCTCTACTGTGACGAGTATAAGAGTCTTGTAATGCGATTACGTATTTTGCTTGTATTGTGCTTAAAAATGTTTGGTATATTTAATAATATCCATCATTATCGGAAAAGACAAGTAAATGAGGATTTGATATTTGGATCATTTTCAACAAAATCATGGGGTGTTGATGGAAATATTCCTGATTATAATGAGGCAATACAGTTCTCATTTGAACTTCATCCTGCATTGCTTTACGAGCAAAATAATAAACGATTGCCTTTTGGTTGCCATGCCTTTGAGAAGTGGGATTATGCCACTTTCTGGAAAGATTACATAAAATTTTGAGACAATAATAACAGGCACACAATTTAGGGCTAATAATTTAATTATGTACATATGAAGAAACTAATTTTGATATTCTTTTTAATTGGTATTTACTTTATTTATAATTGGCCTATATTAGACAGTGATGAAAATTCGTGTTATTTGTTGCTCATAATTTCGTATTTTCTTACAACATCAACGGTTTCTTTTCTTATTCTTACGAAGAGACTAAATGTATTTGAGCCATATTTCATAATCTCAGTACTTTTCATCTTTCTATATAATGTATCACCATTGGTTTTCCTAATAATGCAAACTACAGATATTGCAGGATATTATATGATGAAGGGATGTTCAAAAGGTACATATATATATTTGCTTGCATTTTACTCATTTACTTTCGGCTATTATTATATCAAATATAAACCTCATTCATTTCTAAAGCAAAATATAATAAATTCCTTTGATAAGGATCGTATTTCATTATTATGTTTTAGAATGTGGATTATTTGCTTTTGTTTATCCTTGATTTATTACGTTTTTGGTACTGGTCTAAGTATAATGTACATATTATCTATAGGTATGACAGGAGATGTATCGATGGCCAGTGACACTCCTCTAAAGTTTTTAATTAATTTCAGCTGGTCAATGTTGCCTTTTTGGCTATTATATGTGATAACATCAAAATCAAAGGCAGTAAAGATCATTATGACAATTCTTACTCTTTCCATATATATCATTGGAGGCACGAGGTTTATCGTGATATTAATGGTTGGTGCATTGGCATGGTCTTATTATTTAGGGAAAGGCAAAAAAATTGGGATGAAAGAAGTAATAATCTCTATTGCTTTCTTTTTAACTTTTACTACACTTATGGCTCAATATAGGAATGACATAAGAGCTGGACTTGGAAGTAAAAATGTAAAAGTTGAAGAGTCGGCATTTTATGATAACTTTTTTACAAACACTAATATCATACTTCCTTATTACTGTATCGTTGACAAGATTCCTTCTGAGTATCCATATTATTTAGGGAAAGGATATTTTATAGAACCTTTGTATTATCTCGTACCAAGAGCCATATACCCTCAGAAACCTGGTCTTGGGGATGCAGATATTGTAAGAGCAATGGTTAACAGTACCGGGTTTGATGTTTGTGGTCAATTTGGCATGGCGACTCCTTTTTTGTCAGAAATGTACCTTGAATTTGGACCTGTGGGCATTCTCATATTAATGACATTAATTGGCGTATTCTTGGCAAAATATAAAAAGAAATACCTTAATCCTAATCGTTCAATATATGATTTGGCAGAATACAGCATAACATATTTTGCAATATTCCAAATTTTTATCAGAGGATATATGAGCATGAATATATATATGATGTTGTTCCTAATCCTGCCAATATACTATTTAAGAAAAAAAATAAATATATCACAATGAAAAGAATTGCGATAATCGACACATTGACGTTAACACATGAAGGTAGAATCTACGGCCATTTTGCAAATACAGCGAAGCAATACAAAACGATACTTGAACATGATTATGATGTAACAATTGTCGGAGGCAATACATACTCGTCTTACTTCGAAAATATTAGAAAACTACCATTTATAACAGATAAGGATGATTTCCAGAATGGGAAATTCATTAAAAGACTTGTATTAAAGATCAAAGTAACTCTTAATGTTTTTGTGTCAATAATTCACAGTTACGACTATTACATATATCAAGATGGGAACAGAAACATTGTTGCGTTCTTATTATTGATATTGTCTTTTCTGAGAAGAAAGGTTGTCTTGATCAGATACACTCCATGTGAGCATATAGAATACAAATTTATCACTTTTTCTCCTAACAAGATAAAGCAGATAATAACATCGTTAGAAGACACAAAGGCATCATATCCCATCCCCTCTTTAATAGTTCCTGATTATTTTCCTACTATACAATCTTACAATGAGCATGATATACAATATGATTTCGTGATATTGGGAACAATCGTAGAAGGGAAGGATTATGAAGATATTGTCAAAGCCATAAGTAACACTAAATATTCTTTGCTTATTGCTGGGCATTGGGGAAACAAGAACAGGTTATTAGAGCTTATGAGTATTAAGACAGATAACATCACAATAATTGACAAATATCTTGAACAGAGTGAATACGACAATTTTCTCAATTCAACTCGATATGTAGTGCTACCTTACAAAAAAGAATTGTATACAAACAAAAGTAGCGGAGTAACATTAGAGGCTTTATATGCAGGAAAGCCAATAATAGCCGTAAACAACAGAGGATACGAATGGATACAAAAACAAAACTTAGGCATTCTGTATGACAATAGTATAGCAGAAGTCATGGAGAAGATTGAAGATGAAGGATTATATAATTCTATAACTAATAATATTGTTGGATTTATTGAAGATATGAAGTCCAAAGAGAATGATATAAAAACATTATTTACGTAATCATATGAAAGTTTTATTGACTCATCCGGGTACTCAGCATTCTTTCAGAGTAGCCACGGCATTAAAAAAACATGGATTGTTGTATAAGTATGTAACGACTGTATATGACAAAAAGGATTCTTTTACAATGAAAATTGTGAAATTGTTTCTTAATAAAAACAACTTATCAAGAGCGAATAGAAGAAAGTGTGCAGCACTTGAGGACAATGATGTAATTCAGTTTTGCGAGTGGTTTGCATTGTTTGGCTTATTGTTGGTTAGAATTGACCATAGTAGAAAAATATACAATTGGTGGGAGAAAACATATAGCGCAATATATCAAAAGAAACTGGCAAAATATATTATCAGACACAAGGATGAAATTGATATGGTTATATCGTATGATTTACATTCTTCTATTTTGTTCCCAATATTGAAGGAGAAAACCCCGCGCATTAAATTAGTGATGGACAATGCTCATCCTGCCAGAAACTATCTATATGAAGTTTATAATGGTATAGATAGTGGTAAATTTCGCGAAACTTATGCACAAGAAGGTGGTGGATTCTTGGTGGACAAACAAGTAGCTGACAAATATGGTGAGGAGATTAGAATGGCTGATTATCATATCGTCGCTTCTTCATTTTCTATTAAGGCACTAAAATTCAATCATATTGATGACAGCAAGATACTATTCGTACCTTATGGAGTGAGCAAAAAAGATGATGTGAACAATACATTGAAAGAGTCTCATGAAGGATTGAACATTCTGTTTGTAGGTGAAGTAAATCAAAGAAAAGGTATTTATCAAATATTAGAAGCTGCCAAACAGCTTAAAGACAAGAATATCAAATTCGATATAGTTGGAAGAGGTGGGGATGTTTGTGGACATCTTTATAAACCATATACAAATTGTGCAAATTTTCATGGTCATGTTTCATTTGAAAAACTACAAGAATTGTATAAGCATGCTGACGTCTTTTTATTTCCAACCTTGGGAGAGGGCTTTGGTCTCGTTTTGTTAGAAGCTTTATCAAAGGGTATTCCAGTAATTGCGTCAACGAACTGTGCAGGTCCTGATCTTATTGAAGACGGGAAAAATGGTTTCATAATCAATCCAGGGCATGTTAATGAGATTGTAGAAAAATTGAACTTTCTATTGAACAATCCCGATGAATTAGAAATAATGTCAAATTATGCTGCTCGTTCTATCTCAAATTATACATGGGAGAATTATGAGAACAAGTTGTGCCAATGTTTGATAAACATTTATAGTCAGGATAAATAAAATATCTCCATATTGAGAATATCTTAATAGTTTTTTATAAGAATAATGAGTAGTAGCAATAAATTATTGGCTGTGGGAATTTCGATTATCATTGTCCTTGTAGTAGGCGAGGGTATCCTAAGAAAATGCTTGGGTATGTGCGATGCCCCTCTTTATGAGGCCAGTAATAAATGGGAATATATGGCGTGTCCGAATCAAGATGGCTATAGGTTTGGTAATCATTATCACTACAATTCTTATCAACAGCGGAGCGAAGAGCCTGACTCAACGAAAAAGATTGTTTTAGGATTAGGGGATTCCGTGTTATTCGGGGGGTAATGACAGACCAAGACTCAACTTCATCATATGTGTTTAACCGCATGTGTCCCGACATGCAAATGCTGAATATATCAGCCGGCAGCTGGGGACCTGACAACTGCGCCGCATATTTGAAACATTATGGACTGTTTGGAGCCAAGGCGATGTTCCTGCTTGTGAGCAGTCATGACGCTCACGACAATATGGATTTCAGCCCTGTGGTGGGAAAGCATCCTTCTTATCCCGACCGTCAGTACTGGTGTGCATGGGCAGAGCTTATAAACCGTTATGTATGGCCGAGAACCATCAGCAAATGGTTTGCAAAGGTGGATGCCCCAGATGCCGCAGTGCTGAAGTCGATAGACGGCACAGACATTAAGAAAGGCGGCATGGTGTTTAATCCTGGGTTCGCCCAACTGAAGGAAATGGCAGATAGTGCTGGCATCCCCCTCTACGTATGTCTGCACGCTGACCAAAACGAGGTGAGTGCGAACAAATACAATAAGCAGGGACAGGAAATAATCAAATGGTGCAAGGACAACGGCATCACCCCTATACTGGAGTTGAAAGAAGGACTGACACAGGATATGTTCCGCGACGGCATACACACCAATGAAAAAGGACAGCGGTTTGAGGCGGATGTGATGAAGAAGTATATAAATTAAAATTTAATTGCTTCAGAAAACGTAAAGAAAACCTATATTATGATAGGCCATATCATAAATAATCACTAAAAAATAAATTGTTATTTAACTGCGTTGTCAATATATTCATAATTATTGAGAATATAAAATGAAAATTCAAGTCGTAACAGATGTAGTAACCAGACGTGCAGGCGGCGTATTCGATGCCGTTCGTGACATGTTTACAAATAAGGCCTTCATTGGTCAAGATGTTGAGATATTGTCTTATGAAGATGATATGATAGAACAAGATTTACCATCGTGGAAAGGATTGCCTATGCGCTTGTATAAGCCTCATTTCTTTTTGTATTCAAATGAGTTGAAGGAGGCTTTAATGAATGGTTCTACTGATATCTACCATCAGCAGGGGGTATGGCGATATTCTCACCTATTAATGGAGACGTATAAAAAAAGAGTGGGTAAACCTATTGTGTGTACCCCTCATGGTATGTTAGACCCTTTTATCATCAAAAAACAGGGCAGGTTGAAACGTATTATCTCAAATCTTTTCTTTCAAAAAAGTCTGGAGGCGGTTGATTGTTATCAAGCATTATGCGTGAAAGAGATGGAGGATATCAGAGCTTACGGATTGAGACAACCAGTGGCAATCATCCCTAATGGTGTGAATCTTCCTGATACTTCCAAGAATTATAAGAAAAAGGATAATAAACGTCACCTTTTATTCCTGGGACGTTTACACACAAAGAAAGGTGTTGACCTTTTGCTCCAAGCCTTGGCAAATATCAAGAGAGACCACCCCGAGTTATTAAACGATTGGCAGGTGGATTTAGTAGGATGGGATCATGAAAATTGCAGGAAACATTTGGAGAAAATAGTTGAGGTCTATCAGATGGATAATATTGTAACTTTTCATGGAGGTCTGTATGGAGAGGATAAGATACGTATGTATGCAACATGCGATGCCTATATATTGCCGTCACATGGAGAAGGTCTCCCGATGACAGTTTTGGAAGCATGGTCATGGCATAAACCTGCATTAATCACACCTCATTGTCATTTACCTGAAGGTTATCAGAATAATGCTGCCATATACATTGAGGATAATATAGAATCTGTAGAACAAGGCCTTGTCAAATTATTCACAATGAGTGCAGATGAGTTGCATATTATGGGCAACAATGCATTTAAATTGGTTAAGAGCCAATTTACATGGGAGGCTGCTGCAAAAAAGTTGCTGCTTACATACGAATGGATCTTAGGAAATATTGAAAAACCAGATTTTATATATTTATAATGGAAGAGTATAAACCTATATATCAAGATTTATCCCTACATAAGGTGCCTTCTGACTTTCGTGGAAAGAGCAAGGTCGTTGTTCAACTATGGTGGATAGTACAGGCAACATTGTTTGCATGGTCACCACAAATATTATATGGCTGGAGAAGATGGCTTCTCCGATTATTCGGTGCTAAGATTGGGAAGAAAGTACTAATCCGTCCTTCTGCCCGTTTCACTTATCCTTGGAAAGTGTCAATAGGCGACTATTCTTGGGTTGGTGATGATTGTGTCTTTTATAGTTTAGGGGAAATACATATTGGGAGCAACGTCTCAATAGCTCACAGGGATTATTTCTGTACGGGCTTTCATGAAATTCATTCCATTACATTTGACATTGGCGCAAAACCTATTGTAATTGAAGATGAGTGCTGGATTCCCAATGATATTTTTGTCGGTCCAGGCGTTACTATAGGAAAAGGAACTGTAGTTGGGGCAAGAAGTACAGTATTGAAGGATCTGCCTTCAGGCATGATATGCTACGGCAATCCAGCAAAACCGATTAAAGAACGTGGATTTTCAAAATAAAAGAATAATGACTAAAATTTTAATAACAGGAGGCTCTGGATTCATTGGAACCAATCTTATAAATTATCTTTCAAGGGACAAGAAGTATGAAATTCAGAATCTTGATATGGTAAAACCAAAGAAAGATTTTCACAAGAAATATTGGGTGCAAGTTGATTTGCGCAGGCATGATGATGTGGTGTCTTTAGTGGAGGCTTTTGCCCCAACATACGTAATTCATCTGGGAGCAAGGACGGATTTGAACGGCACCTCCATACAAGACTATGATGCGAATATCGGTGGAGTAAGGAATCTTCTTGATGCCATTGAAAAGGTAGGTACTGTTAAACGTACCATCTTTGCTTCTTCCATGTATGTTTGTGAGCCGGGATATATGCCAAAGGACTTTGAGGATTATGCTCCACATACTTTATATGGAGAAAGTAAGGTGGAGACAGAGAAAATTATTAAGTCTGCCAATCCATCATATACATGGAGCATCATCCGTCCGACAAGTATATGGGGACCTTGGTTTGGAGAGCCTTACAACAGGTTCTTCCATATAGTGTTGAAGCGTATGTATTTCCACATGGGAAAGCGTGCCTGCAAGAAGACTTACGGGTATGTGGATAATGCTATTTATCAGATAATGTCTATACTGAATGCTGATGAGGAAAAAGTAAACAGGAAAGTGTTCTATATTGGTGACTATGAGCCATACGACATTACAGATTGGGCAAATGAGATTGCGAGACATGCAGGGATAAAGATTCCAAATATCCCATATTTCTGCTTTAAGTTAGCTGGATGGTTTGGTGATTTCTTGAATTTATTCGGAATTTCATTCCCCATGACCAGTTTCCGGCTTCACAACATGACTACAGACAATGTACACAATCTGGAGCCAATAAAGGAAATTGCACCTGATTTGCCTGTCAGGAGGGAAGAAGGGACTATTAAGACTTTAGAGTGGATAAAAGGAACTAACAAATTCGGGGGGTAGATGCCAAGGTTTAATTTGCTATACTGTATATCGGCATCCTGTGGAAAGGAGGCAACATGCAGCCTAACGTGTCACTCGGTTCTTTCGACAGTTCTGAATTTGATAAAGGGGCAGGATTATTAAAAATTACTCTGTGGTATTTCGTAAACGCCATAATTGTTCGCGCATCATGGAATCCGTTTAAAGGAATAAAGGTTTTCTTTCTACGGTTGTTTGGTGCAAAAATTGGTAAGGGCTTGGTAATAAAGAATAATGTTATCATCAAGTCTCCATGGAATCTGGTTATTGGTGACGATTGTTGGATAGGTGAAAACGTTTGGATAGACAATCTTGACAAGGTGACAATCGGAAGCAACGTCTGCATATCGCAAGGGGCAATGCTATTAACGGGAAATCATGATTATACTGTTTCCTCGATGCCTTACCGTAATGCTCCGATTGCGATAGAGGACGGGGCATGGATAGGGGCACAGGCTACGGTTTGTCCAGGAGTGACAGTACACAGAAATGCCATACTTACCGTGGGCAGCGTAGCTACAAAGGATATGGATGAGAACGGCATTTATCAGGGAAATCCTGCGGTGAAGATTAGGGAAAGAATCTTGGCTGATCATAAAAAGAATATCCAATGAAAAAGTATAAAATACAACTATTGCATAGCAAATAATTATGAGAATTGAAAGAAAAAGAGTAAATTCTTGTGAGAAATTTTGCGGAACAGAAAATTATGTTTATCTTTGCAGCGTAAAGATAAAAAGGAATTCATTATGGATACAATGACAATTGCCTTTGATGACAGCAATATGGTGTCGGTAATACGAAGTCTCATAAATTCAATGAATGGTGTTAGAATAATACCTTCAAAGACTCAAGCTGAGACTAAAAAACATTCTGTCGATTCAAGCAGCAGAAAATATAAAATTTCTCCATTAATAAAGGCAATGGAGACGGGATTTCATTTACCGGACGATATCTCCGATGACTACAAAAAGGAAATAGGTGAAATAAGAACAAAGAAATACTTATGAAACTCTTTTTAGATACAAATGTATTAATTGATTTCATGAGTGAGCGACTTCCACATTACATAGAAGCCGCCACTTTATTCTCTTTTGCCATAGAGCAGAAATGCACTATTGTTGTATCGGCATTATCTATGGTAACGTCCAATTATATATGTTGTGAAAGAGGCAAGATGCCATTGTCTGATTGGAAAATGAAAGTAAGCATGATGAAGAATTTTATCGAAGTTTGTTCCGTTGACTCTAATGATATTTTCTCATCATGCGATTCTGACTGGTGTGACTATGAAGACAGCGTGCAATTTCAAGTTGCGAAGAAATCTGACTGCGATGCCATAGTAACTCGTAATACTTGTGATTTTTCTAATTCTGATATCTCTGTATTAACACCGGATGAAGTTATCGGAATGATAGACCTGTAGAATGGAGTTCACTTCTGCAATCCGTTAGAACAAGAAGAATCGTTTCGCTACAACCAGTTAGAATACAAGCCACTCATTGACCAAATATACTGAAATTATTTTAATTTGCACTAAACACAGTGCAAATTTTGTTTCTTTGCACTATACACGGTGCATTTTATAATTTATTCTTTGCTTTCTATTTTAATAAATCTCAAGGAAAAGCAAAGGAGTACATGATTCTTATTGAACAATAAAAACACAATACGATGAAAATATCTATTATTACATCATGCTATAACCGAAATAATACTGTTGGCGATGCCGTCAGGAGTGTGCTGACGCAGGACTATCCTAACATAGAGTATATCATCGTGGACGGGGCATCTACAGACGGTTCGGTAGAGACTATCCGCAGTGCCATTGCCGGATATGAGGACAAGGTGAAGTTTATTTCAGAGCCCGACCACGGAATGTATGAGGCTATAAACAAGGGCATAAGAATGGCTACGGGGGATTATATCGGACTGGTTCATTCGGATGACTTTCTGTATTCTCCACATACTGTTACTGATATTGTGAAGCAGCTGGAGGCTACTCATGCGGATTTTCTGTATGGTGACGGACTGTTTGTTGATGCAGAGAATACAGATAAGGTGGTGAGGAAATGGATTGGAGGCACTTATCGGCTGTGGAAGGTGCGTCACGGCTGGCTGCCGCTGCATCCAACATGTTATATCCGCCGTGATGTGATGATGAGGCGCGGACTGTATAACGAAAGCTATAGGATTGCTGCTGATTCCGACCTGCTGTTCCGCTATCTGCTTGGAGGAGACATCACCGTGGCTTATCTGCACGAATATATTGTAAGAATGCGCATGGGCGGCATGAGTACCGACAAGGCACGCAGAAAACAGATGTGGAAAGAGGATATCAGAATGTATCACTCGCACGGCATGAATGCGACAATCACCAAGATTGAGAAGATGCTGTGGAAAGTGCCGCAGTTTGTGAAGGCGAAATTGATGTAATCATGCTGAGAGATTATCAGAAGGATATTTGCAGCAGGACTGTGGAGGCATTGAGGAGTCACAGGAGCGTGATGGTGCAGATGCCAACGGGAACGGGGAAGACGGTGGTGCTCGCTTCGTTGGTAAATGAAGAATTCTCGTGTAAACCGAGTGGAGAGCCAAGCGTGCTTGAGCTATCCCGAGGTGCAACCGAGAATCGACGAAGTCAACGAAGAGTTAAGAGTGAAGAATTGCAAAATCTGCGAAGTCAATCCGTATGCAATACGATTCTGATTGTGGCACATCGTAGGGAGCTGGTGGAGCAGATAAGGGAGACTATCCGCAGGCTTGGGATTGATGGCGGAAATATCACTGTTTGCTCAATACAATGGCTGACATATAATATAAATAAGGTGAAGGAGGTGCCTCGGCTGGTGGTGATAGACGAGGCACATCATGCGCTGGCGAAGACGTACAGGATGATGTGGGAGGCGTGGCATGAGGCGAGGTTCCTTGGACTGACGGCAACGCCATGTAGGATGAATTGTGCAGGATTTACTGACTTGTTTGAGTGTCTGGTGATGTCGTGGAGCATCGGGCGGTTTATCCGTGAGGGGTGGCTGTCGTTGTTTGATTACTACAGCATTAAGGTGGACAGTGAAGAGCAGAGACTAATCAATTCTTTGGAGAAGCGCGGAGCTGACGGCGACTATCAGGCAAAGGAGCTGAATGCTGTATTGAACAGACGTCCAAGCATTGAGAGGCTGTATGAGAGTGTAGTGAGATATGCCGAGGGGAAGAAGGGAATAGTGTATGCCATAAACATTGACCATGCGCACAATATCGCGGAGTATTACCGTGAGCATGGCGTGAATGCCGTGGCGATAGACAGCAGGACACCGGCTGAGGTGCGCAGGCAGACGGTGGAGGAGTTCAGGGCAGGAAAGATAAGAGTGATGGTGAGCGTGGATTTGTTTTCCGAAGGATTTGACTGTCCTGATGTGGAGTTCATACAGCTGGCACGTCCTACGCTGTCGTTGGCTAAGTATTTGCAGATGGTGGGACGAGGACTGAGGAAATTAGAAGGCAAGGAGACATGTGTGATGATAGACAACGTGGGGCTTTACCGTATGTTCGGACTTCCTGCCGCCGACCGTGACTGGCAGGCGATGTTTGAGGGGCGGATGGCTGGCAAGGGGAACAAGGCAATAGATAATGCCGTGTGCAACTATGCCATGAAGGCTGATGTGGGAACATGCACTATTGTAGATACGGACTTGGAGGAAATAATCTGCCATGAAGGTCTGACTGCACTGCTGGAGCGGAACACTGACCTGCGGCTGACAGGAAACGGCATTCTCGCAATAACGGGCAGGAACGGAAAGACGAGATACATTGACCTGCGGAACGACATGGAATATACGAGCCGTCCGACGTCTGTATGGTTCGGAAGCGTGGAGATGCTGAAGGTTGGGGACAGATATTACGACAGGACAAAGCACCCGTACAAGGCGGGATTCAGCGGTAAAAAGCACTGTATAAAGGACAGGGGATTCTATGTGGACATATTCATGAACAACGATACTGAATGGCGACGTATGTTGGAGAGCATGGGAAAGCCCAGCATTCTGCACACTGCCTGCATACTTGCCAATGACGACACAGACTGGTATATTGTAAGCTCAACGCTGGAGGACGGCAGCATCATCATTCTTGACTGCGAGAAGAATTACTATCATGCGGAGGACGGCAGGGAGAAATGCTACATTGGCAATGAACAGAATGACGGTGAAGTGAAGAAACTAATATCAGCAATCAGGCAACTGAGGGAAAAGGCAAGCAGGAAAGTGGAGCGCATACAGGCGGAGAAGCAGAAAGAACGGTTGGCGCAACTGCAGAATGCCGAGCCGTTCAGGGCAAACAATAAATGGGGATTAAGACTTGACGGTCGGGTGATTGTGCCGCCAATATACCGGAGCATCAAGGAGCCTGTGGGCAACTACTGCGCCGTGGAGAAAAACTATAGACAATGGGGAGTTATGGCATTAGACGGTATGATGATGGTTGAGCCAAAATACTCGGACATAGAGATAAGCACGCAGGGCATTGTCATAGGAACCAAGGTCACGGGAAGCAAGGAGCAGGTAAGACTGCCGTAAAGGCACACATAATTAAGACAATAATGTATTTTATTGAACGGTCTTAAGTACCTTAAAAGGCAGTCCACAGGGAGTGAGGCGGCAGTGGTGCCGAGAGGCTGATTGTCTCCTTGCTTACGGGATGCACAAACTCAACGTGGCGCGACATAAGTGATATGGAGCCATCGGGATTGCTTCGCCTCGCACCATATTTCAGGTCGCCCTTGATGGGGCATCCCATGGCTGCGAGCTGACAGCGTATTTGATGGTGGCGGCCGGTCATGAGGCGCACCTCAATAAGCGTGTAATTATCGCTTGTGCCGATGGTGCTGTATTCCAGTACAGCCTTTTTGCTGTTGGGCATCTCGCGGTTGTACACATAACTCTTGTTCTGCTTTTCGTTGCGCACAATCCATTGCTCCAACCGTCCTGAGGGCTGTGGCGGGGTGTTGCGCGTTATTGCCCAGTAGGTTTTATGTACGCTGTTGGTCCTGAACATCTCGTTCAGACGTGTCAGTGCCTTTGAAGTCTTTGCAAATACGACAAGACCGCTCACGGGGCGGTCGAGACGATGCACGACACCGAGAAACACGTTGCCTGGCTTGTTGTATTTCTGGCGGATGTATTCCTTCACGGTGTCAGACAGCGGAGTATCGCCGGTCTTGTCGCCCTGTACGATTTCTCCGCTGTCCTTATTCACTACAATAATATGATTGTCTTCGTAAACAACAGTCATAATAATGTTATCATTACATGTTCATGCCACCATCAACCTGAATCACCTGACCGCTCACATAGCTTGAAAGGTCGCTGGCGAGGAAGGTTGCAACGTTGGCGATATCCTCAGTCTGACCGCCGCGGCGCAATGGAATCTTTTTCTTCCACTCCTCGCGCACAGCATCAGGCAGTGCGGCAGTCATGGCTGTCTCGATAAATCCAGGAGCGATGGAATTGGCACGGATTCCCTTTGGACCCATCTCCTGCGCGATGCTCTTTGCAAGAGCAATGAGGCCTGCCTTTGATGCTGCATAGTTTGCCTGTCCTGCGTTGCCGTGAACACCCACTACAGATGCCATGTTGATAATGCTGCCGCCACGCTGGCGCATCATCACCGGCACACAGGCGTGGATGAAGTTGAACGCGCTTTTCAGGTTCACCGCAATCACTGCGTCCCACTGCTGCTCAGTCATGCGGAGCATAAGACCGTCCTTGGTGATACCGGCATTGTTTACCAGAATGTCGATAGAGCCAAATTCTTCCTTCACAGTCTTTACCACCTCTTCTGTCTGTGCAAAGTCGGCAGCATTGCTTGCATATCCCTTGGCCTTTACGCCTTTTGCAGCTATTTCTGCTTCTGTTGCTTTTCCGTTTTCGTCAATCACAAGGTCGGTGAATGCAATGTTGGCACCTTCCTCTGCGAATTTCAGTGCGATAGCTTTTCCGATACCGCGTGCAGCGCCTGTAATCAGGGCTGTCTTACCTTCTAATAATCCCATTTTTATTAATTTATATTGTTTAATTTGCAATTTCTATTTATATATATTATTATTAATGTGTATGTAGGCTTGGCAGAATATTCCTCAGTGTCATTTTAGGAGCGATTTGCCCAATGCTCCATACACCACTCTTGTCACGAGCGGCTTGCTTGTCTCCTCGGTCATTCCATGTCCCAGACGGCCGTATATGTATGGCACTTCAAGCCCTTTGATGCAATAGTGTGTGATGTCTGCCACCAGTTCTATATTCTCGATGTCGAATTCTCCGTCTGCCTTTCCCTCTGCATATACTTTTCGGAACAGTTCTATTTCGTCCTCGTCAAAGTTCTTGCGTACCTTTTCCACCATCCAGATGTTGCGGAAAAACTCTGCTCTCAGGTTGCCGTTGCGGACTACCGTTTCCTTTATCATGTTCAGGTGGGTGTAGATAAGCTCTATTATCTTATCTTGCGGACGCGTGCGCTTTGCTGCCACCTCGTCAAGTTTGTCCGACAGACGTTCCAGCTCACACTTTATCACGGCATAATATACCTCTTCCTTATTTTTAAAATAGGTATATAATGTGCGTCGTCCCTTGCCTGAAGCAAGGGCAATGTCGTTCATAGTAGTGTTTTCCAGCCCGTTTTTTGCGAAGAGCTGTCTTGCTACATCTACCAGTTTTTGTCTTGTCTTCGATATTGACATAATTCACTATGGCTGTCTATTGCACAATTCATGTATCGTGTGCAAAATTACACATTATTATTTAAATAAGCAAGAAAACGGACGGGAAAATGCCAATAACAAATAAAAAAACAGCAAATTTGATGTTTTTTGCAAAAAAAATGCGTAAATATTTGGTAGATTCAAAAAATAGTAGTACCTTTGCACCCGCAAATGAGAAATAACATCGCGGAGTGGAGCAGTTGGTAGCTCGCCAGGCTCATAACCTGGAGGTCGCATGTTCGAGTCCTGCCTCCGCAACTATGACTGGGTAACAAGCTTAGAAAAAGCGAGTTACCCAGTTTTTTTGTGTCCAAGTGGGACGAAAACGGGACTGAAAACAGAGTATTAAGATTTTATATATTGCTGATTATATAACGGGCAAAATATAGAAAAACAGCTTCCAAAAAATTGGAGGCTGTTTTTCTTCATGAATAAATTCCTTAAGCGGATTATTTGATGACAACCATTACTTCAGGATTGCCGATGCCGCTTCCTCCTGCTCTCCGATTTCGTTGCCGCGATTCACTTTCTTGCCGTAGCCTATGGTGTAGGTTACCGACAGCTGGAGGCGGGCGTGGTAGTCTACGGAGTATGAGGTGGTCTTGGCTCCATAATGCGGCGTGTCGATGGTTGAGGTAGTATCCTTCCAGCACTTATTCAGCAGGTTGTAGGCAGTAAGGCGTATGTTCCAGCTCTGGTTAGCCCAGCCTGCGTACACATAATAGAAGGGACGGGCTGTGGTGATGGCGGTTGTAGTCTTGTCGAGATTTCTTTTGGCTGCGTAGTAATAGGCAGAGAAGTTAAACGGTCCGGCGTAGGCATTTGCCTGTGCCTCAAGGCTGAACGCATTGTAGGTCTGGGCGTATATGCCCGTGAGACGGTAGTTTGTCCACGACGGGCGCGCCGAGAGCTGCAGTTTGCCGCCCATGAGCTTGAGCCTTGCCTTGGTGCCGATGTTGAAGTCGGCATAATGTCCGCTGTTGTCGAACCTCCGCAATATTGCCGTGCCGTCCTTGTATGGCTCGTATACTGATGTGAGGCGGTCGCCTATGCGCTCATAGCTTCCAAACACGCTTATGCTGAAATTATTCGATGGCAGCCAGGTATAGTCGGTGAAAATCTCGGCGAGGCGCGACGATACCAAATTGGGATTGCCCGTGATGTAATAGAAATCGTTGTTTTTCAGCACTGCCGTTGACCTTTCGGAAATTTCCGGCGTGAAGGTGACATACTGAAAGAACACAGTAAGTTTATTCTTGCGGTTGAAGGCATATTGAGCGTTGAGATGCGTGCCAGGATAGGGGTCGTTTATCACTACTCCGTTTATTTTGCTGCGCTCCGTGATAACTCCCGCATTGGCGTAAAGTGACAGTTTCTTTGTCTGGAGGTTGTAGCCGATACCGGCTCCGTAAGCCCATAAGCAGAACTTGTCATTGTAATTGTCCGTTCCGGTATATTCCACATCGTTTGCATGGTTTCCTATCAATGCATTCAGCGTTAATGTATGGAACTTTCCAAACCGTTTTGCCAGCGTCAGGTCTGCACGCATTTCGGTGGCATCCTCGGCGGCGTGCCGGCTTACGGGGCTTGCGTCCGACGGCTTATAGTCGTATTTTTCTATCGTGTGGGTGTACGAAAGGTTAGAAGCCACTTTGAGAACCACTTCCTTTGGGAACATGAACAGCCAGTCGCCCTTGTAGCTCAGCTGGTTGCGCCGCTTCGGGTTGTTTTTCTCGTATGTGTAGTCGTTTCCAGTTGCGGGGGCGTATGCCAGGCTGCCCTTCTGCTGCCTTATTTTGTTTGCAACGTGAGTGAATCCCACGCTGTTGCGCAGCTTCATCTTTTCTCCGTTGTACGATGCCCTGAAGTTCAGGGGGAATTTGTTGCCTCTGGCGTGCGAGCCGTCGACAGCCTCCATGCGGTGCACCTCGTAGGGATTACCAACGCCGTCGGTCAGCGAGTAACGGGTGTCAGTCGACGAACCGTCGTGCCTGGTGTCTTGGTACGCTGCCCCGGCGTAGAGGTCGTATTTCATCTTGCGGTAGCTGAATGTGGAGAACACGTTCTCCTCGCTGAGCGTCCCCGCCAGTGCATTCTCCTTGACTGTCGTCTTGGTGTAGCCGCCATACTCATATTGCTGGGTGATGATGTTTATCACCTTGCTTGCTCCCATGAACTGCGCGTCGGACGGATATTCGAGATACTCCACGCGCTTGGCGTCCGTTGTGCGCATTCCCTGAATCTCGTCCTTTGCCGCCTTCATGCCGTTGATGTATATGGCTACGGAGGCTCCCGAATTGTCGGTGACGCTCTGGCTTCTCGGGTCGATGTTTATCTGCGGTATCGCCATTCTCTGCAGCAGGTCGATGGCGTCCTGCGACGCTTTTTTCTGTCGCGTGTTGGGAATGTAAACTGTGCGGTCGGAGTATGCCGCGGCGGTTTCTCCCTCCACGGTCACCTGCTTCAGCGCCACGGCGTCGAAGGACATCACGATGGTGCCCACGTTGAAGTTGCGGCAGTTGTGGTATACGGTCTTATATCCCAGGCAGCTCAGCTTGGCGATGACGTTGCGGCTGTCGCAGGGGATCATGAACTGTCCCTGACTGTCCGCCACGGCGTAGGTAATCACGGTTGAGTCCTTTCTGCTGAGCAGCATTATCGTGGTGCCAGTCGCCGGCTCGCCGCTCTGGTCGATCACTCTGCCGCGGTAGCAGTAGCGGCCGTGCTGAAGCGCCTCCAGATAGTAATGTCCGTTGATGGTAATCAGCGAGATGGGGTTCAGCCCAATTATGTCGCGCAGCATCATCTCGGGGTCGTCTGAGTCGGTGGCTGTGTTCGCCTTGTAGCTCTCCAGCTCGTCGTAGATGAAACTGATGTTCAGCTCGGGGTGTTCGCGGATTACCTGCACAAGAGCCTGAGCCACGGGGACGTTGTGAAAACGGTGCGAGTATTTTGCGGCAACCGCCGGAATGGTGGCGGCGATTGCCAATATAAGGAATAGTATGCGGTGCATGATTAGTTTACGGTTAGTGTGTTGTCTTTAAGGGTGATGTCTATGCGGTCGAAGGTGTTGAGCTGACCTATTACCTCCGCCAGCGGCAGCGATGCGTCCAGCCTGAAATACAGGCGCAGCGCCTTCGCCTCATTGTTGGCGTATCTTACGCTCACGCCGTAGTATTCGCCTATCGCCGTCATTATGGTTTCGAGCGTGGCGTTCTCAAACACTATAGGCTCTGCCGGGGCTGGCTTTTGTCTTGCGGCGTTTTGAATCGTGTCGCCCTCTGCTGCCGCCGGTGCCAGCGGCTTTACGTCGGCAACCGTTTCCTTTGCGGCTGTCTGCTGACGGTCAGACATCATCTTTATGCCAATGCCGATGGCGGCGATGCTGGTTATCGACAGTCCTACGACGATTGCCGTTGATGCCGCGCGGCTGCTCAGCCACGATGTCAGCTTTATTCGCCGTGCAGGCTTGGCGCTGTTGCCGCCGTCGCCCGTCAGCCTTTTGGTTTTGAACGCCTCCCATTCGGCATCCACGTCGGGTGAGTCACATTCGTGGTTTACTGCCGAGCCGGTCTTGCAGAGCAGATTGTAAATCTCCCGTGTCTCCTTGTCGGCAAGCAGCTCTTTGAGTTGTTCCTGTGAGAAATTCTCAGGATGCCCGATAATATCAAGCACTAAATCGTATTTATCCATTTTCCTTCAGTTTTTTGCGGATTATTGACAGTGCACGATGAAGATGTTTATAGACAGCTGTCCCGCTAATCTGCAGTTCGGCGGATATTTCGGCGTAGCTCATTCCCGTGCGGAAGCGCAGCTCCACCACGCGGCGGCACTGCGGGGTGAGTTCGCCGGCAATTATGCCGCTTATCGCCTGCATTGTCTCCTCGTCGGGCCATTGCTCCTCGTCGTAGTCCCTGTTTTCAAGGAAATAACGGTTGGCTATGCGCTCCCTTGCGCTGAGATTGCGGATTTGGTTGAGGCAGCGGTTGCGTACAGCCCTCATGAGATAGCCCGGAGTGACTTCCGCATTGCCCCCTTCGCCGATTAAAGCCTCAAACACATCGTGGACGATGTCGCGCGCCGAATCACCGTCTTGCAGAAGCGCCATTGCCAGCCGGTGCATCTGCGTGTAATGTGCCTTGAACAGCCTTTCTATGTCTTTTTCGTTCATCATACATCTTATTAACCCGCAAATCCCGCTTTTCATAACCCACAGACGCATTTTTTTTGCCTTTTTAACATTTTTCGTCCGTTTTCTCGAATTATGTCTTCTATAGAATGCATGTCTTGCCCGAGGCGCGTATTCTAAAGAATGTGTATAATCTCTAATAATCGGGAAAAAATTTGGCGAAAACAGAAAAAAAATGTATTTTTGCAAGTAGAAAAAAGGGAACTATTTTAATACAAAAATGAATAATAATACGCAACAAATATCTCTATCTCAACAGATAACTCCAAAGTTTATTAGTTTGGAAAAAATCGTTGCC
>JAUNSB010000180.1:0-1631 GCA_030539375.1 Prevotella sp. | reverse complement strand
GTGTTTAGTGTAAAGGCTCAGTTCCAACTGATTGACAGCAACGGAAAGGTGCTGGGCAACGGTAGTTTGGCAACATTAGCAGCACCTAATGCTGAACGGCTTGGCGCGAATAGCTCTCAGGGCAAGACAATTAGTATGGACTTTAAGTATTATAGTGATGATGCAAGTGCGATAAAAAATCTTAGGTTTAATACTCAGGCGCAGCAAAATCAGTATTTTGCCATCTTTGTGCCCGGATATTTTGCAGGAAAGCAAATCACGGCAGTGAAGTTCAAGCTTGTCAGCCTATCGGAAGTGAGCAATGTAAAGGCGTGGGCATCCAAGAAACTGCCCAAGACATCGGAGACAGCCGATATATGCGAAAGTGTAGCAGAACTGTTAACTGAAAATACTGTCACTTTAAGCACTCCGCTCACAATTCCTGAGGAGGGATGCTATGTGGGATATTCATTCTTTTCACAGGGAGGGACTACTTCCAGTTGCATGTGGTGGTATGATTATCCATTGAAAGCTGCCGGTGCAAACTACCGTTGTGCTGAGGATGCTCCAGACTGGCGCGATTACTCGGGCGACGGCTATTGTTCAAATCTTGTGGCAACAATCTCGGGAGAGTTTGCAAGCAATGATGTGGTGATAGACAATCAGTATCAGGAAATTATTGCCACAAAGGGCGGTGCTGCTGAGGCTGCATTGAATGTTAAAAATATCGGGTCTTCGTCTCTTGATAATCTGGAATACACAGTTACCGATGCTGCTACGGGCAATTTGTTGAAGACGGCAGTCCTTAACACTCACGGTGTGGCTCCTGGCAAGTCGTGTGGCTTTGCTTTTGACCTCGGTCCAACAGATGCCTTGACACAAACAAAACGTGTTGTGACCATAACCAAAGTCAATGGCGAAGAGATTACAAAGTCTGACCGTGTGGTGGCCTCGGGGATGGTTAAGGTGCTGGCGCAATTCTATCCGCGCAAGGTTGTTGTGGAGGAAGGCACTGGCACATGGTGCGGATATTGCCCGAGAGGAATTGTTGGAATGGAGAAGATGTATAAGGAGTTTCCTGACAATTTCATTGGTATAGCTGTGCATGACGATAATGAAATGGGAGTAGGTGAAAATTATTATAGTCTGCTTAACTATTTTTCAGGATTCCCAGGCTGTATTGCCAACAGGCAGGAGAAATATAATACTGATCCCAATGAAAATGAACTGAGACGGATCATATCTGCAGAAAAAGACAAGGGCGAGGCGCAGATAGAAGCGCAGGCATATTGGAAGGATGGCAGCAAGAATGAAGTTACTGTCACCACTGCATCTCGTTTTGCTTATTCCGGCAATAACGTTGATGTAAGGATAGCATACGCCGTGACGGAAGACGGTGTAGGTCCGTATATGCAGGCAAACTATTATTCAGGCGGAACGCTTGAAGGATGGGGAGACAAGGATTCACGCGTGTCAACCGTGTTCAACGATGTTGCGCGTGGCATATACGATTATAATGGTGTGTCGGGGAGTGTACCTGGCGTGATTAATGTCGGTGATACCTATAATTATGAGTATACTTTCACCCTTCCGTCGAATGTTGCCAACAAGGATAATGTCAACATTGTTGCAATGCTGATAAACGGCGAGAC
>JAUNSB010000179.1:0-1659 GCA_030539375.1 Prevotella sp. | reverse complement strand
TTCCACCAACCTTGCGGAAACTGGTGGAAACGGTGGAAACTTATTGCTGTTTTGTAAAGCCTGCCTGTGGTTGTCTGGGGCTAAGGCTACAGAAACATTGCCATGTAAACAGGTATATAGTTGACATCACCAATGCGGTTAAGGTCCTTGGTATAAACAATATATTTGCTTTGTACCCGGTCAGAGTATTTACGGCAGAACTCATCGAGCGACGCATGAGTTTTATAGCCCGACGACTTAACCTCTACGGGTGATACCTTATGCCCGTCGGCAATCACGAAATCCACCTCATAGTGTTTTTTACCGTCACCGTAGGGGATTGTGTGATAATATAACTTCTTACCCGTGGCACGAAGAATCTGAGCAATGACATTTTCATACACATAACCGAGATTAGTGCTGAGCTTATCGTTTAACAGTTTGTTGTATATAACATTATCGGTGAAATCTTTATCCTTGAATGCAAGGGTTATGAAAAGCCCCGTGTCGCCAACATACATTTTGAAGTATTCATTGTCACGGGTTAGCGCCAACCCTGCATTAGGGTCATTGGCGTGATAAGCCACATTGACAGTCATTGAATTTTCCATCATCTTTATAATAGATTCCACTCTTCCCGGTTTTTCTCCGGGAATTGCCGATGACACTTTATAGCGCAAACTGTTTTTGCTCAGCAGTGCAGGTATGGCGTCGAACATGGCAGATGCCCTTTCAGTATCGTCTATCTTATTGAAGTCTTCCTCATAAAGGGCGATGATGTCGCGCTTCACCATATCCACAGCCTCCATATTGTTGGTCTTAATATATTCAGCCACAGCCTGAGGCATACCGCCAATAAGCATATACAGGCGGAAGTCGCGCATCATGCGGCGGTGGATGCTGTCGCCAAGCGCCATACGCCTGTCAAATGCCGTATGAAGCAACGGAATGGTGACAGTATCGCCAAGCGCCCACTTAAATTCCTCATAGTCCATGGGAAACATGTCTATCTTTGTTTCCTCGCTGGGGATAACTATATCCACACTGCTTTTGCGTACAGAAATCAGTGAGCCCGTCTCTATGTAGTCATACCTGTGGTCTTTCACAAGATGTTTTATAGCCTGTCTTGCCAACGGACATTTCTGCACCTCGTCAAAGATAACTGCCGATTCGCGCTCATAAAGCTGTATTTTATATATCAGCTGCAATCTGAAAAAGATATAATTAAGGTCGGATATGTCATTAAACAATTCAAAAACTTCGGCTGGAGCAACAGAAAAATCTATCAGCAAATGTGATTTATACTCGTTCTTTGCAAATTCTTCCGCAAGCGTAGACTTGCCTATACGCCGTGCTCCCTGAATGAGCAAGGCGGTTGCTCCCGCACGCTCTTTTTTCCACTGAAGCATGCGGTTGTATGCCTTTCTTTTGAAAATTATTGTCTCTTCTGCCATAATCACTTGATTTTTAGTGCAAAAGTAGTAAAAAAAAACATTTCCACCAAATTTTTTTCGTCATTTTGCCGATTTCCACCAAATTTTTTCATGCTGTTTTGTCCATTTTCACCAAATCTTCTGTTTTCTTAACAACATTCTGCAAGCAAATACGAATTTATTCAATGGTTTGATTGACCTTAACTGAAAAAGGTTGTCACTTTTAGGAGAGTTAAACTTAATTTGT
>JAUNSB010000020.1:41256-48771 GCA_030539375.1 Prevotella sp. | reverse complement strand
TAAACTTTAGCTGCATTCGGCAAAGTTCAAACAAGTTTGACTCTGCTCTCATTGGTAAAAATTTTGCAGCCATAAATCAAAACGGTTAGTAAAATGGTTTCCTATTTAGGGTATAATTTTCAAAAAACGACAAGGTAAAACGTAGAATAGCTATAAGAATTAAGTAAAAAAACTTTAAGTTCTTTTAATTTATTATATATTTATGAGTAGAATATTGAATATATTTATAATATTTCAAATATTATGCTTAACTTTGCAGTCATAAATTAGTGTTCAAACATATAATATACAGATTAAGCTTATGATTAAAGTCAATAAAGTTGCTTCATATATCTATAACAGATATTTGGAAGAATTCAAGGAGACAGTTTCAGAAATGAAACTTCATAAGCTTTTGTACTTCACGCAGAGGGAAAGCCTTATTCAAACGGGGAATCCCATGTTTAAGGAATCTTTTTTGGCATGGCGCTATGGACCAGTGTTGACAGAGATACGAGGCTGTTATGCAAATAGGGAATTTGATGATATGCCCACTGAGGATTTTATAAAAGATAATCTTGGAATATTCGATTTTGTCTTCAGCTATTATGCTCCCAAAGATGCCTGGAGCCTGAGCAGGCTGACGCATGGAGAATATTCATGGATTCATGCACGTGGAAATTCGTTGCCTAATCAAAGTTGTAATACCCCTTTGGCTATTGAGGATATCCGCAAGGATGCAGAGCGGATAAAACTGCGCAGATTTCTGATACAGGAAATCCAAAAGGAAAAGAAGACCTGCTGATGAGAATAACAGAGGAACAAAAGAGAATATTGGATTCACTTGTGGTTGAACGGCTACGGGAGAATAAAGAAGAGAATGCCTTGGAATTTTGTGCAAACGAGAATGGAAGGGACGCTTGGAGGCAGCTTGGGATAAATAGGAAAATGGGGGAATGCGTGTTTTGGCATTGCATTGTACCGAAGCTAATGAAAGTGCAAGACGAGATAGGATGTCAGTATGTATATCTCTTTGCAGCAGATACATCGTTGGATGGTGACTTGGCAAATTATTATAAGGTGGCATTACATTTTGAACAGTCTGCCACTTTAGGTGCCAATAAGCCCCAGTATGATTTCCAATGCTTCTTTTTATGTCAAGAAATGAACAAACTCATTCAGGGACAGAATGAGTTTTATGAATATTTTAACCCAGACGAGGAGGAAACCGAGCTGGTTTAACCACTCCATAGGATAAGTTCATCACATTTATCCTAATATATAAAAGCAATATTTACAGTCGTAAGTTTTATATGCTCATATCCCATTACTGATATGAGCAAATTATTGTATTCCATTTAGCATTTTTATATGAAGATATTACATATCTCAAAGTACTACTTCCCCTACATGGGTGGAGTAGAGAATATCTGTAAGTATCTGGTTGAGCGTATGTCGTGGCATGACACAAGCGTGGTGTGCTTTAATGACGGCAAGGCAAATGCAGTGGACGATGTGAACGGTCACCGGGTATACCGCGCCGGAGCCTTTGTAAACATAGCACGTCAGGCATTGTCGCTGTCATACAAGAACGGACTGCAGTGGGCCATACTGGCAGAGAAGCCGGACGTGATACAGTTTCACTGGGCAAATCCGTTTCCTGCAATACTGTTGCGGATGGTGATGCCAAAGGACGTGAAGTTAGTGGTGCACTGGCACATGGACATCATAAGGCAGTGGTATCTCTACTGGGCAATACGTCCGTGGGAGAAATGGCTCATAAAAAGAGCGGACCGTATAGTGGTGACAAGTCCACAGTATTGCGACGGCTCGAAACCGTTGCAGGGAGTGAAAGACAAGGTGCGTATTGTGCCTAATGCCATTGACAACACTGTATTTGAACTGCAACCGGGAGATGACAGGCGTATCAGGGAGATAAAGGAAAAATACGGCGGGAAGCCTATAGTGTTTTTCATGGGCAGACACACGAAATACAAGGGATTGCCACATCTGATAGAGGCGGAACAGTATATGCAGACAGACTGTGTGATTGTTATTGGCGGAAAGGGACCACTGACGGACAAGCTGAAAGCACAGGCTGAAGGAAGAGGGACAAAGCGCATACATTTTGTAGGGCGATTGTCGGACGATGATTTGCGGTGTTATCTATATGCTGCCAGTGTGTTTGCATTTCCTTCAGTTACAAAGAACGAGGCTTTTGGTGTGGCATTGGCTGAGGCAATGTACTGCAATACTCCTGCCGTAACCTTCACCATTAAGGGAAGCGGTGTGAATTGGGTAAACCTTAATGGCATCACGGGTATAGAGGTTCCGCAAGGTAAAGACCAGGATTTACAGTATGCTCAAGCACTCGACAGACTGCTGACTGACAGAGAACTGCAAAAAAAATATGCTGAAGCAGCTCACAAACGCATAGCGGAAAACTTTCTTATTGAGCACATGGTGGAGGCGATGGAGAGTGTATATAAAGAAATAATGTAAAACCGAGATACAAGTTCAAATGGTCGTTTGAGGAGGCACTGGAGGACTGGTTTGAGGATAATGAGCGAAAAGATTTGCTTTGAATTTGGATTTCATCCGACCTTTTTACGCTCGGCATAGTAAGCGAGCTTAATCAAAAGGTTCTGCAAATCGCAATAGGTAATAGGAAGCCGTTGCCGATTAGTATCACTGATACTGATTGGCAACGGCTTTTTGACTTTTTACTTGGATTTTGCAAAGAATTTTGTCCCTTCATATTATTCAGAGACATTAAAGCCATGAACACCTCTTGCCCCAGTCTTCGATAATCTCCTTGCGGAACTTGAAGATGGTGGCTGCCCCCTGATTACCGTCATGGAACAGACCTGGGTCAGTTCTGTCCGACCACCAATGGTTTCCCACCTTATAGTCGGTGTCGCGGTGCTTTCCGGGGAAGGCATTGTCGATGGTTATAAATCCTTTCTGCACTGGGAATCCCTTTATTTCGGAAGTGATGGTGTAGGGCTGGGTGCCGGTCTTGTAGGTGCTGTATCTCACCATGTAGTTGCCGTTGCCGAGATAATATCCCCGCCAGTTTTGGTTGGCAATGTTGAGCGTGATGCACTCGTCGCCGACGTTCAGTTTCTTGCTTACCGGTCCCTTTACATGCCATTCTATTATGGAATATATCTGTGCCGTGTCCTTCGCCGTAGTGGTGTGGTGGAACACGCGCCGTGGGGTGTATGAATAGCGCTCGAAGCTGCCGCCCCACGATTCTTTTTCAGGATTGGACGGGTCGCCGTCCATCATGTAGAGAAGCGAGGGAGTGTCGCCCAATTTGGGCTTGCCTTGCAGATAGTTGTAGAAATCGGCTCCCAGATACCCCTTTCCCTTTACATAGTGGTCATAGAAGCCGCCGTTCCATTGGTCGGGCTTTTTATATTTTGCAATGAAGCTCCTGTATGTGGAGTTGTTTTCTATCATCCAAATGTCGGGAAAATTCTCAATGATATAGGTGTAGGCGTTTATGCCCCATTTCTTATTGGGACCGCCAATCCAGTAGATGCGTATCTTCTTGGCTATCTCGGGTGCATCGTGCAGAGCCTGCGCTACGTCGTCAAGTCCGCCCCACACGAGTACATAAAGCGGACGGTGGGTCTGTTTGTTGGCACATCTCACAATCCATTGCGAGCCTTCCGTGGGTGTGGAATAGCCTGCAAGCGGCACAGCGCCGTGGCGTCCCTGTTTGGTGATGGAGCGCAGATACTCGGGTGAGGGATAGAAGGCATTTGGCAGTTTTGCCTCGCCGTTGTGCTTCTTTAGGTTTGGCAGGTCCTGCTCGTAGATGTCTATCATGCGCAGTATCTCGCTTTTGTTTCCTTCGCCAAACGACGGTGAGGAGATAAGTCCCTCGCAGTCAAATTCGTTGCTGTAGAGCAGGTAGTGCATCATCGACTGGTTGTCGTCGGGGTCCGTGCCGCCTATGTCGGTGCTTATCAGTATGCGCGGCTTTTCCGCCACGGGCTGTTGGGCGAATGCGCCTGCAGGCAACAGCAGTGCCAATGCAAGAAATGATTTTGCTGTAAATTTTTTCATGTTGTTAATGTAGTTTTGTTTATTTGTAGCTTGTTTTGGGGTAAATACTTATCATTGAAACATCTTGTCGAGCAGTATAAGGGTGATGAAGCCAAGAATCAGTGCATAGGTGGCTTGTTTCTGATAGCCGTGGGCATGAGTCTCGGGTATCATCTCGTCGGAGGTGACATAGAGCATGGCACCTCCCGCAAAGGCGAGCATGGCAGGAAGAAATGCCGACGACATTGAGCCGAGAGCGTAGCCTGTGAGTACTCCTGCAATCTCAAGCACACCGATGCACACGGATATGATGAAAGTGCGCATGCGGGTGACTCCTGCCAGCAGCAAGGGAGCAATGACCACCATACCTTCGGGAATGTTTTGCAGGGCAATGCCGAACGATACCGCCCACGAGGCGGTGCCGTCGGCATTGTCGCTTATGCTCACGCCTGCCGCCATGCCTTCGGGCAATTTGTGCAGGGCTATTGCCATGACAAACAGCAGAATGCGGTTTATGGTGCTGTTATGGCTGTGCTTCTCCGGGTCCAGACCGGTGAGACGGTGCAGGTGTGGGGTGACGAGGTCGAGAATGTTCAGGAACAGTGCGCCGCCCATTACGCTTGCCGCGATAATCCACCAGTTGCCGGCAGGACTTTGGTCGAATGCCGGCATAATGAGTCCCACAACAGATGCCGACAACATGATGCCGGCGCAAAAGCCCAGTATCATGTCGTTGCATTTATGCGAAAGATTCTTTATTGTAAATCCGAGGATGGCGCCTATTACCGTTGCGCCGAACAGCCCCGAAGCACAAATCCATACTTGAGTCATAACAATTCTGTTATTACATTATTTATTATTTATATCTTCACGTTGATGGTCTTCAGTGCCTTGGCATCGCTTGAGTTTCCTACCATCAGCTGATACTTGCCCGGCACCACGCGCATGGTGTTGGTGCTGTCGTCCCATCCCTCGAAGCTCTGGCGCGGGAAGTCAATCTCAACAGTCTTGGTCTCACCGGCTTTCAGGCTCACACGCTTGTATGCCTTCAGAGTCTTTATCGGACCGTCGGTGTCGCTGATGCGCTTGATGTAGACCTGCACCACCTCGTCGCCGTCCTTTGCTCCGGTGTTGCTTACGCTCACGGTCACCTTGTTGTTCTTGTACGACGGCTTGCCAAACTCAAATGTGGTGTAGCTAAGACCGTGACCGAATGGGAAGAGAGCCTCGCCGTTGAAGTAGCGGTAGGTGCGTCCCTTCATCGAGTAGTCGAGGAAGTCGGGCAGGTCGGTGCTCTTCTTGTAGAATGTCACGGGCAGCTTGCCGCTCGGGTTCACATCGCCGTAGAGAATCTCGGCAAGTGCTGTACCGCCCTGTTCGCCGCCATACCATGCCTGAACGATGGCGTCGCAGTATTCAGCCTCGCGCTCCAGAGCCATTGCACTGCCCGAGCAGTTGATGAACACAATCTTCTTGCCTGCCTCGTGGAGCATGCGGAGCATGTTGCGCTGAACTTCGGGCAGGTCGAAGTTGGTGCGGTCGCCGCCCTTGAAGCCAGGCTCGCTAACCTTCATCTCCTCGCCTTCGAGACGTGGCGAGATTCCTCCTGCAAACACCACAGTCCCGGCATCGCCAATAGCTGCGAGAATGTCCTGATCAGACGGTGTGAACTTCTTGAAAATGTCGAAGTTGGCAGTAGCCATATTGTCCTCCTGCACGTAATGGATATCGATGTTGTATTTCTCTCCGGCTTTGAACTTGTGCTCAACATTCTTATAGTTTAAGTGATGTCCGCCTTTCTTCGATTCTGTTATTGTGTCGCCGTTGATGATGATTGTCATACGGTCGTCGGCACCAGCATATATAGTGAGTTTCTCGTCTTCCTCTGGAATGAACACTCCCTCGTAGCGTGCCGAGAAGTCGGTGAGATTCACGCCTGGTGCAAACACTGTTGCGCCGCCGTTGGTCAGGTTTATCGGTTCGGTGATGGTCTGCGTTGCCACGGGCTCGCCCTCCATCTTGGTGTTGTTCCAGTAGGTGGCGCGCATACCCTTCTTTCCATCGGGAGTCATGATGCTGGCAAAGCGGCTCTGCTTCACCTCGCTTCGTGTCAGTCCGCAGCCCTCGATGAATTTCACGTTAGCTGTGCTCTTGTCGGCGATTCCCTGATAGATGGTGACGGTACGGGTGGGGAATCCGTTGTAGTTGCCCCACATCATCACAGAGTCTTTGGCGTTGGGACCCATCAGTACAATGTTTTGGCTCTTGCTCAGCGGCAGGATATTGTTCTTGTTCTGCAACAGCACCGTGCCTTGACGAGCCATGTCGAGCGCCAGCTGCTTGTGCTTGCTGCATGCTACCACCGCCGGCGAAGTCTTGGTCCATTCCACAAGCTCATCGGGATCGAAGTCACCCAGCTCAAAGCGTGCTGTGAGTAGACGCTTCACGCTCACGTCGATGTCGCTCTCCTTTATGTCGCCGCGCTTTATAGCCTCGGGCAGGTTATGGTATTCGCCGCCGCACTCTACGTCGGTGCCGCTGAGCACAGCCTTTGCCGAAGCGGCTGCCGCATCCTTAGACACACCGTGACGGCCTTTCACCCAGAAGTCACTGATGGCTCCGCAGTCGCTGACAACGAGGTGCTTGAATCCCCAGTCCTGACGGAGAATCTGGTTGAGCAGGCGGTTGTTGCCGCAGCATGGCTCGCCGTCAAGACGCTGATAGGCACACATCACCTCGCGCACGTTGCCTTCCTGCACCAAAGCCTTGAATGCCGGCATGTAGGTTTCCCACAGGTCGCGCGGCGTGATGTTGTCGAGGTTGAACTCGTGGCGGTTCCACTCCGGTCCGGAGTGAACGGCAAAGTGTTTGGCGCAGGCGTAGAGCTTGCGGTATTTTGATGTCTCCGGACCCTGCAGTCCGCGCACCACGGCAAGTCCCATTCTTGATGTCAGATATGGGTCTTCGCCGTAGGTCTCCTGTCCGCGTCCCCAGCGCGGGTCGCGGAAGATGTTGATGTTGGGAGTCCAGAACGACAGACACTGATAGCGGTTTATCCAGCCGCTCTTCTTTGCCTGTGTGTTCTTGGCACGCGCCTCGTCGCTCACAGCCGTGAACACCTGTTCGAGCAGTGCGTCGTTCCACGATGCCGCCATGCCCATGGTGATGGGGTAGACGGTGGCAAAGCCGTTGCGGCCAAGTCCGTGCAAAGCCTCGTTCCACCACTGAAACTGGGGTATGCCGAGGCGTTCTATTGCCGGCGAGCTGTCCATCATCAGTTTAATCTTCTCGTCGAGCGTGAGACGTTTCAACAGGTCGTCGGCACGCTGCTCAAACGGCAGGTCGGGATTCTGCCATGGCTGTGTCTGCGCCGCGACGCTCATTGCTCCTGCGGCAAATATTGCCGCCAAAATAGTTTTTCTCTTGTTCATATTTCAGTTTGTTTTTGGTTGACGAGTTAACAAGTTGACAAGTTAACAA
>JAUNSB010000020.1:0-41246 GCA_030539375.1 Prevotella sp. | reverse complement strand
TCGTTTACTTGTCTACTCGTCTACTTGTCAACTTAATTATTTTTTGTTAAACTTCTCCCCGTTAATCTTCACGTTCCTGACATACTCAATAACGTCGGGCAGGGTGTTGCCGCTTGTGTGGAAGTTGTCAATGGTGATATCCTCAAACGGACTTTCGGGCAGCCCCTTGATGTACATGCCGTACTTGCAGCCCAGGCATGCCACGTTTTTGATGTGAATGTTGCGGAACATAGGCGTGGTCTCATCTTTTTGCGGAACAGCGGCTCCCGGAGTCTCCTTCACAAAGTAGTAAAGGTCCATGGTGAGGGCGTTGCCCATGATGTTGAGCATCTGAATGTCCTCCACGTAAATCTTCTCCACCACGCCGCCGCGGCCGCGTGTGCTCTTGAAGCGCAGTCCTGCGTCGGTGCCGTCGAAGGTGCAGTTCTTCACCCACACGTTGCGCACGCCGCCCGACATCTCGCTGCCTATGACGAATCCGCCGTGACCGTGCATCACCTGACAGTTGCGCACCACTACGTTCTGTGTGGGCATGCCGCGGTCGCGCCCAGCCTTGTCCTTGCCGCTCTTCATGCAGATGCCGTCATCGCCGGCGTCAAACATGCTGTCCTTTATCACCACGCGGTTGCACGACTCCACGTCGAGCGCGTCGCCGTTCTGACCGTATGAGGGGTTCATCACCTTTATGCCGTCAATCACGAGGTCGGTACACATCACGGGATGCAGACACCATGCCGCCGAGTTCTTGAAGGTGCAGCCCTCAAGCAGTATGCGTTTGCAGTTCTCCAGTTTCAGCATGTTGGGGCGCAGTTCCTCGCGCGGCTCCTGCGGGCGCCACATACGGTCTTCTACGATGCGTCCGCCCGGTATCGCCGTCACCTTTTTCCACACTGCCACGCTTGCCTTGTCCCTCTTCAGCTGTCGCCACGGCTCGCCCTGTCCGTCGAAGATACCGTAGCCTGTGATGGCAATGTTCTCGGCGTTTTTGGCATTGAGCGGCGAGAGACATTTCCTTGCCGGCTGTCCCTCATAGGTGGTCTCCACCACGGGGTATTGGCTCATGTCGGTGGTGAAAGCCACGATGGCTCCCTTCTCCAGATGCAGGTCGACGTTGCTCAGCAGCGTGATGGGGCCCGAGAGCCACAGTCCTGCAGGAATGATAACTTTACCGCCGCCACGCTTGCTTGTCTGCTCAATCGCCTTGTTGATTGCCTCGGTGCAGAGGGTCGTACCGCCCTTTACCGCGCCCGTTTTTTCTATCGTTATCTCGTAGTCGGGAAACGATGTCTCCCTTGCCTTTTCCATCTTGAATGGTGCGCCGTCGTAAACGTCACCTGCCGTTATTCCTATGGTATAGGCAAGCATTGCCAATACCATGAATGGGTATAGAAAATACCTCTTGCAAGGGGTGTCGCAATACCCCTTGCAAGACCCTTTGAGATACCCCTTGCAAGAGGTGCTGTAGCGACCCGTGAATACTGTTTTTACTGTCATATTCTAAATCGTTTCAGTTATTTTATTATTACCTTCTTTCCTCCGCGGATGTAGATTCCCTTGCCCGGATTTTTCACCTCGATGCCCTGCAGGTTGTATGTCCTGTCGGTTGAGTCATTACCGCCGTTGAGCGTTGTGATAGTCTCGATGCCTGTTGTTGAACCGTCAGTGTTGATTACATATCCTTCAGTCTTTCCGCCGGCATTTTGTGCTTCGGTGATGTCTGCCACAAGTCCGTTCATATAGTGCTCAAGATTGGTATAGCCGTCGTCACATACAGTCTTGCCGTCATCGGCGTTGTTTGGATCCAGTCCATTGGCTATTTCCCATTCGTCGGGCATGCCGTCGCCGTCGGTGTCGGTCTTTGCGCCAGTGTCTTTCAGCTCAGGCCATCCGCCGCACTCGTCCTGACTGTCAATCAGTCCGTTTTTGCTTGCACCGTAGGTAATGCTGCCGTTGCGTGTGTCGTCTGCCATAGCCTTGTCGTAGCTGTCGCGGCTCTTGCTTGCTCCTGCGTATGCCACAACGCGGTCGAAGGCATCGGCAGCTGAGTGTGTGGTGGTGAGCACATAGGGTATCGGCTCGCTGAGCTTTATTGCATCATCGCCGGGGTATGTTCCGTCGTTGTTCTTCGTGTCAGTTCCGCTTTTTGCTATCTGATCGGCTATGCCGTATTTGTAGTTGTCTTTGTTCATGTTGGCGGCAGCAGGGTCGGGATTGTAGTTTCCGTCCACGTAGAGCCTTCCCCACGTGTGGAGCATCTTCTTCCAGTCGTTCCATGCTACTGTCATTTCCTGCCCGTCCACGTCAATCTTGTTGGTTTCCATGTTTATGGCATATTTCTTGCCTGAAATAGTCACATAGTTTGTCTTGCCGTGGTCGGAAGAGCCGCTGACATTTTTGTCTGTTGCTGCGGTTCCTGTTAGGTTTTTATATCTGGAAGCGATTGTCTTTTTGTCAAGACAGTAGTCCACGGTTCTGATGCCGGGAGCAGCCAGACGGTATCTATAGCCGCCGCTCTTGGTAGCCTTGCCTGGCTTGTAGTAGTTGTTCACAACGTTCACGTTCATGCCCTCGCCACCGTAACAGCCATTACCGCCGAAGTTATAAATCACATTGTTACGGTAGTCCATGCGCTCGTCGGTCTGAGTGCTGGGGCGTGGACCGAAACGTGGCGTGCGGCTGCCATGGTGTGCCACAAGGTTGTGGTGATAGCTTGCTCCGCTGCCGCCCCAGTTGCCGCCGTAGCCGTGGGCGCCCTTGCTGTGTCCTGCATTTACGAGACTGTTGGTCACATAGCACCACTGTACGGTAATATCTTTGCTGCCGTACACAGACAGGCACTCGTCAATAGACCAGCTCACCGAACAGTGGTCAACAATAATGTTCTTTTTGTCCATTCCTCCCAGTCCGTCGCCCTCGTGAGCATTTTTGTTTGTTTTCAATGCCTCGTTGCCCAGGCGGAAACGCATATAGCGTATAATCACATTGTCGGCAGAAATCTGGAAAGGATAGTTTGCTATGCAGATACCGTCGCCTGGGGCTGTCTGTCCTGCAATGGTCACATCGCCACGATTCATTTTCAGTTCTGATTTCAACATTATCGTTCCCGACACATCGAATACGATGGTTCGCTTGCCGCTTTGGTTGCAAGCCCAGCGGAATGAGCCTTCTTTGCTGTCGTCGTCAAGGCGTGTCACATGATACACCGCTCCGCCGCGGCCACCCGTGACGTAGCGTCCGAAGCCCTCGGCTCCGGGGAATGCTGGTGTCTTTTCTGCGGCTTGTTGTGCCTCAGCGGGAGTGGCAACTGTCAGCGCCAATGCTCCCGCAGTAAGTAATTTTTTGATCCTCATAGTAGTTGTTTTTTATTGTTGTTTGTTAATTATCATTGTTGTAGGAGTGGTAGGAGTTGTAAGATTTGTAGGATTGGTAAGACTTGTCTGACAAGTCTTACAAGTCCGACAATTCTTGCCTTTTATTCTCCCAGCATCTCTAAAAACTCCTCTTCGCTTACAATCCTCACTCCTAATTTTTCGGCTTTCTGGAGCTTTGCCGGTCCCATATTGTTACCGGCGAGGATGAATGATGTCTTGCCGCTGATGCTGCCCACGTTCTTGCCACCGTTCTGCTCAATCATCAGCTTATATTCGTCGCGGCTGTGGTGGGTGAACACTCCGCTTATCACTATCGACAGTCCCTTCAGCTTGTCGGTGGCGGCTGCCATCTGCTCCTGGCTCAGCTGCATCTGCAATCCCTGCCAGCGCAGACGGTCGAGGATGTCGATGTTGGCAGGAGTGTGGAAGTAGATTATGATGCTGCGTGCCATCACCTCACCAATGCCGTTGATTTGCAACAGCTGGTCGAGAGTGGCGCCTTGCAGTGCATCCATGTTCTTGAAGTGGCGTGCCAGCAGCTTTGCCGACGTCTCGCCCACGAAGCGTATGCCGAGAGCGAATACCACGCGCTCAAACGGCACTTGTCTGCTGGCTGCTATTCCCTGCACAATCTTCTGTGCTGATTTTGTGCGGCAGCCGTCGCCGTTTATTTGCTGCACTTGTATGTCGTAGAGGTCAGCCACGTTCTTTATGAGTCCGCGGCGGAAGTATTCGTCCACGGTCTCGGGACCGAGACTCTCGATATTCATTGCCTTGCGCGAGATGAAATGCTCTATCTTACCCTTTATCTGTGGCGGACAGGCGGAGTCGTTTGGACAGTAGTGAGCAGCCTCGCCCTCATAGCGGACAAGCGGAGTGCCGCATTCAGGACACACCTCCGCAAATTTTACTGGCTCTGTGCCCGGCTCTCGGGCATCCTCGTCAACACCCACAATCTTGGGTATTATCTCGCCGCCCTTCTCCACATACACGTAGTCTCCCTCGTGCAGATTGAGCGAGCGGATGAAGTCTTCGTTGTTCAGCGTGGCGCGCTTCACGGTGGTGCCTGCCAGCTGCACCGGCTCCATGTTTGCCACGGGGGTCACCGCTCCCGTGCGTCCCACCTGATAGGTGACCTGCAGCAGCCGCGTGCGTGCCCGCTCAGCCTTAAACTTATAGGCAATCGCCCAGCGCGGACTCTTTGCAGTGTAGCCCAGTGAGCGCTGCTGGCGCAGCGAGTTAACCTTGAGCACCACGCCGTCGGTGGCTACGGGCAGCTTCTTGCGCTCCTCGTCCCAGTAGTTTATGAAGTCGTAGACCTCCTGCAGGGTTCTTACCTTGCGTGTTGTGTCGCTTATCTTGAATCCCCAGCGGCGTGCCGCCATCAGACTCTCGTAGTGCCCGCTGTCGGGAGCGCTGTCGCCAGGTATATAATATAGGTATGCGTCGAGCCCCCGGCTTGCCACCAGTTCTGGGTTGAGACTCTTCAGTGTGCCGCTGGCGGCGTTGCGCGGATTGGCGAAGAGCGGTTCCTCGGCAGCCTCGCGCTCGGCGTTGAGCCGCTCAAACACGCTCCACGGCATGAGCACCTCGCCGCGAATCTCGAAGTCATTGGGCCAGTCAGAGCCTTGCAGCACCAGCGGTATGCTCTTGATGGTGCGCACGTTGGCGGTCACGTCATCTCCGTGTACTCCGTCACCGCGGGTCACGGCACGCACGAGCCGGCCCTCCTCATATATTAGACTTATCGACAGTCCGTCGAACTTCATCTCACAGCATATCTCAAAAGGCTCACCCTCCAGTCCGCGGCTAACCTGGTCGTACCATTCCGCCACGTCGCCCTCGCTGTAGGTGTTGGCGAGCGACAGCATCGGATAGCGGTGTGTCACCTGTTGAAACTCGCCACCGAGGTCGCTTCCCACGCGCTGTGTCGGCGAGTTGGCGTCGTACATCTCGGGATGTCTGTCTTCCAGCGTCTGCAGTTCCTTCATCAGTGCGTCAAACTCCTGGTCGGTTATCTCCGGGGCATTCAGCACATAGTAGTTGTGGTTGTGGCGGTGTAGTTCCTGCCGCAGTTCATATATTCTTTCGGTCTCGTTCATCTTTCAGTGTTGAGTGTGAAGTGTGGAATGTTGAGTTTATGCGTGCCTTTTGAGGAATATCGAATGGTCTATGCAGTTCGGAAGTTCCTCTTTATAGTGTGTCACCATTATCAGTGTCTTGTTGCGCCGCCTGCAAAAAGCCTCGGTAACATCTTTCACCAGCTGACGGTTGCGGTCGTCCAGTCCGTGCAGTGGCTCATCGAGGATTAGCAGCTCGGGGTCTTTCACAAAAGCGCGTGCCAGCAGCACCAGCCGCTGCTCGCCGCTTGATAGTTTCAGGAATGTGGTGTCAGCCTTGTCTGCCATGCCAAACACTCCGAGCCACCAGCGGCAGATGTCGTATTCCTCGGGGCGCGGCTTCACGTATAGCCCCACGGAGTCTTTCAGTCCGCTTGCCACAATGCGTATTGCCGGCAGGTCGCGCTGGTAGGCGCGGTGCATCTCGGGAGATACATATCCTATATGTTTCTTAATGTCCCAGATTGTCTCGCCGCTGCCGCGCCGGTCGTCGAAGAGCACGATGTTGCAGGCATAGCTCTGCGGATTGTCGGCACACACGAGACTCAGCAGCGTCGACTTTCCGGCACCGTTCTGTCCGCTCAGCGCCCAGCGCTCGCCGTTCATCACCCTCCAGTCGAGGTCTTTCAGAATTGTCCGGCTGCCGTAGCGTATGCACACCTTCTGCATGTTCACCACCTCGCGGGCATTGTAGTCGCCGTCCTTGTAGGGCAGGTTTTCTATTGCCTGCACAGTCTCGGGGCTTAGCACTCGCTGCGGACGCTGCGGACGGGTCTTGAGATATTCCTCAAGCGTCACCTTTTTGCCGACAACCATGTCCTTCACTTCCACCACGTGGGTGATGAACGGCGGTATGTCGTCGGTCTTGCTCAGCACCAGCATTATCTGCAGTGAGCGCTCGCGGCTCAGCATGGCGAGGATGTCACGCAGCTGGTCACGTGTGCCGGCATCCAGTCCAATGAAGGGATTGTCCATTATCAGCACCCTCGGATTGCCTAATAGCACCTTTATCAGCTGCAGTTTGCGCAGCTCGCCGCTCGACAGAAGTATTATGTATTTGTCGAGCAGGTGCTCCATGTGGAAAAACTCGTAGAGATGCTTTTGCCACGCTCTGCGCTCTGGGGTGTCGTCGCCGCTTATGGTGTAGATGTGCTCCAGGATGTCGCCCACCACTGGAGTGTTGTCGTCAATCTCCGCCTGATTCCACCGCTGCTGCAGGTAGTATGTGCCATCGCTGTCTCCATAGGAGTCGCGGAAAGCTATGTAACGAATGTTTTCCGACACCATCTTGGCTGTGCTTGGCGCAAAGTCGTATTCCGGGTCGTGCATCAGCAGCGGATGCTTGCAGGTGATGATGTCCACAAGCATAGTCTTTCCGCCGCCGTTGGGACCAACGATGGCTATGTGCTCGCCGTCGAGAGCCTCAAAGTCAACGGGCTGAGCCATGCGCCATTCGGGCATTCTCACCACGCCGCCGTGTATTGATATTATTTTTTGCATTGTTTTTTCTTGTAAGAGGGGTAGGAACTGTAGGAGAGGTAAGAGTTGTAGGAGGGGTAAGACTAATATTTTAGTTGCGCTTTTTCCAAAGGCAGAACCATATTATCGCCACCACAAGGCAAACCACTCCAAGCGAATATCCCGTGGCAGGCGGCAGGTTGAGCGCCTGCTTGCTCACAAAGATGAATGTGGAGCAGACTGTGGTCATAAACAGTGCCGGGATGAGCGTGATGATATATGGTTTCTTCTCGCGCACAAGATATACGGTGAGCGCCCACAGGGTGAACACCGAGAGCGCCTGGTTTGCCCATCCGAAATACTGCCATAGTACGTTGAAGCCGTCCTTGTTGTTTATCTGCCAGAGCAGCAGCGCAACGGTGGCGCCAAACAGCGGCACGCAGATGTAGAGACGCTTGCGAAGGCTCTTCTGCTCCATGCCGAGAAACTCAGCGATGATGAGTCGGGCAGAGCGCAGGGCTGTGTCGCCGCTGGTTATCGGGGCTGCCACCACGCCAAGCAGCGCCAGTATGCCACCGGCTACTCCGAGCCACTCCTTACATATTATATTTACCACCGAGGGGGCTGCCGTTGAGTAGCCGTCGGGAGCCACTGCCGCCAGAATCTCGTAACCTGGCGCAGGATTGCCATAGAAGAAGTATGCCGATACGGTTGCCCAGATGAGTGCCACTATTCCCTCGGTTATCATTGCTCCGTAGAATATAGGACGTCCCATCTTTTCGCTCTCCATGCAGCGCGCCATGAGTGGCGACTGTGTGGCGTGGAAGCCGCTGATGGCTCCGCAGGCTATGGTTATGAATAGGGCAGGGAAGATGCTGTCCTTGAATGTGTCGGGGTGGGTGGCTGCACCGAGATTGCCGAAGTCGCTCCACAGCTCAGGCACGTCGGGCATCTTTATAAACAGCATTATCATCAGGGCAAACGCCATGAACAGCAGCGAGAAAGCGAAGAGCGGGTAAATCTTTCCTATAATCTTGTCGACGGGCAACATCGTGGCGATGATATAATAGATGAATATCACGATTATCCACATGGTGCCGCTACCCCAGATGTCCTTCAAGATTCCTGCCGGACTCGACACGAACACTGCGCCCACCATGATGAGCAGAAAGACGGTGAATACGAGCATCACCTTCTTGGTGCCCTGACCCAGGAACTTGCCGATGAGCTCGGGCAGTCCGGCACCGCCGTTGCGAATGCTAAGCATACCGCTCATATAGTCGTGCATGGCTCCGGCGAAGATGCAGCCGAGCACAATCCACAGATATGCCACGGGACCGAACTTTGCGCCCATGATGGCTCCGAAGATGGGACCTGTGCCGGCGATGTTGAGAAACTGAATCATGAATATCTTCCATCGTGGCAGAACCATGAAGTCGATGCCGTCGGCCTTGGTCACGGCTGGGGTCGGGCGGTCGGTTGGAGCCATTGTGCGCTCCACAATGCGTCCGTAGATGAAGTAGCCTGCAATGAGTGCTATGAGGCTGATTACGAATGTTACCATTTTTTTTGTGTTGTTTTGTTTTTATTGTTGGTTATATATTTTTTTAGTTGTGAAAGGGAGTGATAACTCCTTTATAAATAAGGTCGCATTCCCCGCATAATCACGTCGTCGTAGCCATAGATGTCGGGATGTGAGATGATATTGCCACTGGCATCGGGAAACATCGTGAAGTACAGTATGTGTACTGGAATTGCGGGACTTACCGCTTTGTTGGATATCAGCCGCCGCTCGCTGTCGGGATTAGCCTTCACGTAGCGTTTGCCCCTGTCGGTCTCGGGCGGCAGGTTCATTGATATTCTTATCTTGTCGTATGTCCATTCATCGGCACTGTTGCCAAGCACAAACTTGGCAAGGTCGAACGGACGCTCCACTCTCACGCAGCCGTGGGAAATGGCTCTTATGTCGCGGTTAAAAAATCCGCGGCTGTTGGTGTCGTGCAGATACACCGACATATTATTCTTGAAACGGAAGATGATGCGCCCCAGAGAGTTGCCCTCTCCGCCGCGCTGGCTTACACGGTAGTTGCCGCTGCGCAGCATCGATGCCGATACGCGGGTGGGACTAAGTTCCTCGCCTGTCTCACGGTCTACGATGTAATAGTTGTTGCGGTTGAAGTATGCCGTGTCACCGGCGTGACGCACAATGTCGTGAGTGATGATGCTCATGGGAATGTGCCACTGCGGGTTCAGCTCAATGCGCTCAATCATGCTGTGGAGTATCGGAGTCTTGGTCTTCGTGGCTCCACAGCCCACCTTCATGTTGTCTACGCAGCGTCCGTTGGCGTAGGCATACAGTCGGAACTCAGGAATGTTCACCACCACCGTCTTGCCATTTTTAAGGTCGGCTTTATCGTAACGCCAGCGGCAACGCTCCATGTTGGCGATTATCAGCATCCGCTGTTTCTCCGTGGCTGCGGGCAGCATGGCAAGCAGCGACTTGTAGAGACCGTCGTCGGGCTGTATCTCCTCAAGATATTGTGCCACGCTGTCGGCTGCAATCTTGCTGATAAGTGTGTTTAGGAAACTGTCATCGGGACGTTCTGCCTTCAGGTCGTAGAGCAACCTGTATCCGCGGAACCTGCGTGTAGAGTCGTTGGTGAGGATGCTGTCAAGACGGTTGAAGGTGTAGTTTGGATTAGTGAATCCGTAGCGTTGTCCCACGGCGTAGCGTGTGTAGGCACTCATGAGGTGGTACTCTAAGCGTGCCAGCACGTGATTGATGGTGTTGTTTTCGGTGTCGAAGTCGAGCTGCTGCATTCGCTTCATGTCTTCTTCGATGAGAGTGATGAAAAAGGCATCTTCGCTCAGCTTCATTGCTCCTACATTGGCTTTGAGGTGTTCCAACAGCCTATACGCTCCGTTGCTCACTCCAAATTTGTTTACCCACATCATCTTACCGCCGTCAGTATAATATTGTTTTACTCTGTTGTCGGCGAGAAGTCCTGTGTGTATGCTTTCGCATTTGCCAATAAGCAAACGCCTGACATTAGAGCCATTAATGACAAAGAGAGGCTCTTTTATTTCTGAAAAAGCCTCTGTTGTCAAGTTCTTGTGGCGGTTGCCTTGTTTACATGATGCAAGCGCCAAAGCAAAAACCAATGTTATTGTCAGCGTATAAAAACTTTTCTTACCACTGAACCGACTTTCAGAATGTAACACCCTTTTGGTAAGTTTAATTCTATACGTTGTGAAGTGCTCTCTATTTTTATCTTCTGTATAGGCTTGCCTGTAACCGATACAATTTCGAGAATCATGTTTTGCGCACCGTATACAGACACAGCTCTGTTCTCCATCTCTATTCGGATATTTGTGTCATCGGGCATATAATTCATTATAGGTTCGGCCGCTGCTTTTGCCGACACTTCTACAGGCATGAAGGTCATGGCGCATAATATTGCCGAAAGTATGTAAATCTTCTTCATATAAAAATACTTCAATTTGTTTTGTACGCTGCAAAGATACAAAAAAATAATATAATAGCAAAATATTATAACAAAAAAAAGCGCACTAAGGTGCTTTTTACTCAATTTATACGTCAAATACTTTCATTTCATCGCTCAATTGCGTGTTTTCAAACACTGTACGCGCCTCATCAAGCAGCACAGTCTCATCGTCGTAGCGTGCCGAGTAATGCCCGATTATCAGCTGGCGTGCTCCTGCATCACGTGCCACCGTTGCAGCCTGGCGTGCTGTGGAGTGGAAATACTTTTGGGCATTTAGTTCCTTGTCGCTGGCATATGTAGCTTCGTGATAGATGGTGGTAACCCCTTTCAGGCGCTCATGCAGCTGCGGCAGGTACACGGTGTCTGAGCAGTATGCGTACGCTCTTGGCTCCTCGGCGGGCAGTGTGAGCCGGCTGTTGGCTATCACCTCTCCGTCGGGCGTTGTCCAATCCATGCCGTTTTTTATGTTGTTTATCTGCGATATCGGAATATCATAGAAATCAATCATCTTTCGGTTGATATGGGGCAGGGTAGGCTTTTCCCTGAACAGGAAACCGCAGCAGGGCACACGGTGCCTAAGTGGCAGTGTGGTGACGGTCATGCTCCGGTCCTCATATATCACAGCCTCCTTACGTGTGTCTATGGCGTGAAACACTACGGGATATTCCAGCCCCGAGCAGAATGCGGCAATCTGGTCGTTGAGCAGACGCTCCAGCTCTCCGGTGGCATAGACATGCAGCGGTGCTGTTCTGCCAAGCATACCAAATGTGGAGATCAGTCCCATAAGTCCCAGACAGTGGTCGCCGTGAATGTGTGAGATGTATATCTGGTTCACCGATGTAAACTTCAGATGACTGCGGCGCAGCTGTATCTGTGTGCCCTCGCCGCAGTCTACAATCATTAGTTTACCGCGCAACTCCACCACCTGCGCCGATGAGAAGTGGCGCAGGGTGGGGTGTGCACTGCCGCATCCAAGAATGTGGACTCTGAATGGTTCCATCAGTTATCTTCTATGAATTTATAGATCGGGTTTATTGGTCGAGCTTTGCCTCACGCGAATATCTCAGAGTGTCCTCCGGGTTTGCATACACCAGTGAGTCGCTGTTGAGCTGCAGCAGGTTGTACACCTCTGTTTCTTCCTCTTCGCTGCCGCCCTCTCTTACCAATGTTATGTTTAGCTTGCCGTCGTCTATGCGCCAGGTCTTGTAGATGATGTTGCTCTGCTCTATGCTTTCGGCAATGCCTCCGTCTTTAAGGTCTATTCCCACAATCGAACTTCCGTCGAGCGGATTAGGCATGAACCATTGTCCCAGAAGGGTGTTGATGTTGAGCACAAACGAAGCCTCTGTTCTGTCGCTGTTTGCCACCACTGCCATTCTGTCGCCTGCAAGCAGTCCTCCAAACACCTGTCCGGACTCCATAGCTTTGTCGATGCTCAGGCTCAGGGTGTCGTTGTTGTCGGTAATCATCTGCAGGGTGTTCATGGCTGTGCCGTCGGCGCACACTCCAAACAGTGTCACAGGATTGTTGTTCTCTATCACCACGGTGTCTGAATCCATTGCCGGACCTTGCTGGGTTTTGTTTCCGCAGTTCACCAGTGTGGTCATGGCAAGCGCAATGAGTGCGCAAATTGCTGTTTTTCTCATAACTGTTTTTATTATTTTTTTGAATTAATTATAAGTCTTATAGGGGAATGTGGCTGATAGGGCTAATAAGCTTGATTTGCCCTATGGTTTCTTATTGTTTTTCCTTTTCCTTTGCCTCGTTCCACAGAGCGTCGAGCTCTCCGAGGGTCATTTCTTTCATATCTTTGCCTTGATGCTTGCACCGCTCCTCTATATAGTTGAAGCGGCTTATAAACTTGCGGTTTGTCATTTCAAGGGCAGTGTCGGGATTAAGTTTATACAGACGTGCGGCATTTACGATGCTGAACAGCACGTCGCCCAACTCACCGTTCTTGATGTCCTTGTCGCTGTCTTTTTCCAGTTCGGCGCGCAGTTCGTCGATTTCCTCATGCACCTTTGCCCACACATCGCCGCGGTCCTGCCAGTCGAATCCCACGTTGCGTGCCTTCTCCTGTATGCGGTATGCCTTGATGAGCGCCGGCAGTGCCGTGGGCACTCCGCTCAGCACGCTTTTGTTGCCGTCCTTTTCCTTCTGCTTTATCTGCTCCCAGTTCTGTTTCACCTCGCCGCTGGTCTTTGCTGTGCTGAACTGCTCGGTGCCATACTCGTCGGTCTTTCCGTCGTTCTCCGTGCCGTATGGCAGCGGACGGGGGTGGGGCGCTCCCACCTGTGACGGATGGTAGACGTGGGGATGGCGGAATATCAGCTTGTCTGTAAGTTTGTTGCATACATCGGCAATGTCAAAATCCTCAGTCTCCTCGCCTATGCGCGCATAAAATCCAATATGTAGAAGCACGTCGCCCAGTTCCTTGCAGATGTTATTCTGGTCGTTGTTCATTAGTGCCTCGCACAGTTCGTAGGTCTCCTCAATGGTGTTGGGGCGTAGGCTTTCGTTGGTTTGTTTCCTGTCCCACGGGCATTTCTCACGCAGTGTGTCGAGCGTATCGAGAAATCGTCCGAACGCTTCTATCTTTTCTTCTCTTGTGTGCATTGTTTTTTCTTGTAAAGATAATAATGTAGATGCAAAATTACATTAAAAAAATGAATAAGCAGACAAAATGCGTGAAACTTAACTTTTTTTTATTTTCCACTGCGCATGCTCCAGTGTCATGCGCAGTGGATTTTCTTGTTTAATGTAGTTTTATCCGCAGTGGAAGAACTGCTCCACCAGTTTCTGTATTTCCTCGTCGTTGCCCTCAATGTCCTGACGCAGTGTGCGGTCGCCGTATTTCCGCAGTCCGTCGATAAGTCCGTCGATCATGGCCGGACTGAACACGTCGTGGCGCTCAAACACCTCGCGCAGGCTGTTCAGGCAGTCGGCAGATGCAGCGCAGCTGTCGGGCAGCTGTGCCAGTGAGTTGAGCTTTGCCTCGTTCTCTTTCTGGTGTATGTTAACATTCACGTATGTCTTTTCCGCTATCTCCAGGGCATTGTCAATCTCAAATCCGTGACGGCATGCCACGGCGAGTCCAGCCATGAGCAGGTAGATGTTTGCCGAACCGTCGGGTGAGCGCATCTCCACCGTCTGTTTGTGCGATGTGTCGTAGACTGTGGCTTTCTCCAGCGGATTGGCGGCCGCGCACATGTTGGTCTTTGCCGACCATCCCAACGGCACCCTCACCAGCACAGAGCGGTTGCGGTCGCCCCAGCAGATGTTTGTGGGCGCCTCCTGGTGTGGCACAAGGCGGAAATACGATATTGGGTTGGTGTTGCCGAAGGCTGTTATTGCCGGTGCAAGCTCCATCATGCCTGCAATGGCGCGCCGGGCTGTGGCTGACAGCATGCCGTTTTCAGTCATCATGTTTTTGCCGTCCTTCATCATTCTCATGTGGATGTGCAGTCCCGACCCGGCTTTGCCGGTGGTGATTTTCGGGGCAAACGTTATGTCGTAGCCGTTTTGATAAGCTAAGTTGCGGATTATCCATTTTGCTATCATCAGCTGGTCGGCGGCATCCTCGGCATTCACAGGCAGGAACTCAATCTCATTCTGCTCGTAAATCATGTTGTCGAGTGTGAAGTTGCCCACCTCCGAGTGTCCGTACTTTATGCGTCCGCCAGCCTGTGCGATGTAAGCCATGCACTTGGTGCGGAAGTCGTTGAATTTGGCATAGGGCGCCGACTCATGATAGCCTTTCTGGTCGGTGGCAGGAAATTCTCCGCCGTCAACGTCAATTACATAATACTCCAGCTCGCCCATAGCCTGGAAGTCCATGCCTGTGACCTCCTTAAATGCCTTGCATGCCTTGCGCAGGGTGTATTCGGGCGCGCTCTCCAGCGGCTCTCCGTCCTTATTGAAGTAAGAGCACAGCATGGTGAGTGTGGGAATCTCGGCAAAGGGGTCGAGGAATGCTGTGCGAAATCTTGGAAGCACATACAGGTCGCTGCTGCCAGCCTCAATGAAGCTGAACAGGCTTGACCCGTCGACCCGCTCACCGCAGGTGAGTATCGACTCCAGATATTCCAAGTCGTTGATTGCAAAGTTGAGGGTTTTCAGTCTGCCGTCGCCGGCGGGATACATGAAGTTCACCATACGTATTCCGTTCTCGCTGATATAGCGTATGATGTCCTCTTTTGTAAATTCGTCACTTGTCTTGCCCAAATATGCCACTATGCAGTTTGGGTTCAGTTCGATAGCTTTGTTCATATTTACAGTTTGTTTAGGTTTGTTTTTATTCGTTGTCTGGCAAAAGTACAAATAAAAAGTCAATCCCCATAACTTTTTGCGATGAAAAAACTGATTTTAATATTTTTTATCTAATTAAGATTTTCTCGTAACTACACTGAATCAGCGATTGGCGTTGCTATTTCGGCGATTTAGAACTCCAAATCGCCGATTTAGAAGCGCCAATCGCTGATTAATGATTTTATGATAATATGCAAAAAGTAAATTACATAAAATTGATAACTCTTCTTAGATATTATGATTTCTATCCATTACTTCTATGGCAATATAACATAGCTTCGTGAGGGTGTGTTTTTCTTTCACTAATTGGTGTAATCCGTGCCTTAAAGGTAGTAGAGGGTTGGTCTTGACACACCTTCACGAAGCCATAATTAAGCCTGATAAAGTAATCGCTGTTTATTTATACAGAAACCGCTTGATGCTCTTTTTCGGTGTCTTTTCAAATTCCTCTTTCATAAGCTCTATCTCGCTTATCTTGCTGTAGGCAGGCATTTCCTGATTCAGTACGATGCGGTTTGCCTCCATCATGTTTTTCACCTCGATGTCGCTGAGGTGACGGTTGGTAATCTCATCGTAGTCGGGATATATGAGAGCCACGAGCTTGGCATCGCGCTGCACCACCACACTCTCAACAACAAGGTCCATGGAGTTTATCTTGTCTTCAATCTCCTCAGGATAGATGTTCTGCCCGTTAGCACTCAGCAGCATGTTTTTGCTGCGTCCCTTTATGAACACGTTGCCCTCGGCGTCCATTGTTCCAAGATCGCCTGTGTGATACCATCCGTCCTTGTCGATGGTCTGTGCCGTAGCCTCGGGATTCTTGTAATAGCCGAGCATGACGTTGAGACCACGGGCGAGAATCTCACCAGGAATGTTGGCTGGATCAGGGCTGTCAATCTTCACTTCCATGTGCACCACGGGACGTCCGCATGAGCCAGGCGCAAAGGTGCTGTAGTCGGCATAACAGATGATTGGAGCACATTCTGTGGCTCCATAGCCCACAGTGTAGGGGAAGCGTATGCGTTTGAGGAATTGCTCCACATCCTGATTGAAAGCCGCTCCGCCGATGATAATCTCATAGAAGTTGCCTCCAAATGCTTTGCGCACCTGCTCACAAATCTTGTCCTCAACCTTTTTGCTGATAAACGGCATGTTCATAAGCAGTCTGACCTTGCTGTCCTGGAGTTTTGGAAACACCTTTTTGCGTATGATTTTCTCAATAACCAGAGGCACTGCGATGATGATTGACGGTTTGATGTCGGAGAAAGCCTGGGCAATGATGGCCGGTGAGGGTACACGTGTGAGATAGTAGATATGGCAGCCGTGAAGGAACTCAAAGATAAACTCAAACGCCATGCCGTACATGTGTGCCATGGGAAGGATGCTTATCACCCTGTCGCCACGCTTGATAATGTCTTTGCCGAGCACTTGCATTGCAAAATCATAGTTGCTCCAAATGGCACGATAGGGAACCATCACCCCCTTGGAAAACCCTGTTGTTCCGCTGGTGTAGTTTATCATCGCCATCTGGTCAGGACTTTCCTCGTGATAATAACTGATGTGCTCTTTGCGGAAATATTTCGGATATTTTTTGCCGAACATCTCGTTGAGATGCTCGCGGGCGTATGTCAGTTTGTCGGTGCGTGATATCATGAGTGAATAGTCTGGAATGTTGATGATTCCCTCAAGATCTGGCATCTTTGCCGGATTGATGACTGTTGCCACGATGTCGCCCACAAACAGTATTCTCGCTTCGGAGTGGTTCACAATGTTGTGTATCTGATCGGCTGTGAACTCATGGAGTATTGGCACAGCTATAGCCCCATAGGTGAGTGTGGCAAGGAAAGCCACTGCCCAATTAGCGCTGTTGCGTCCGCACAGCGCCACTTTGTCGCCGCGCTTCAGCCCGCTGTTCTCAAACATAATGTGGAGCTTTTCTATTTTTCGCGCCACATCGTGATATTGCAGGGTTGCGCCCTTATAGTCGGTGAGTGCGTCAAGATCCCAATTGTCTATGATGCTTTTTTCAATGATTGCATTGAAGCTTGGTACTGTTGTGTTCATATCACTTACACCTTAATATAATATTATAATAATACCTCTTTATTTTGTCTTTCTGCCCCTTATATTTTGTCTGTATAAAGGTAGCGTTTGATGCTCTTCTTTGGAGTTTTTGCAAATTCCTCATTGTGCAGTTTTATCTGCGATATACGGCTGAATGGCGGCAGTATTTCGTTCAGTTCAGTGCGGTTTTGCTCCATGATGTCCATGATGTCCTTTTCGTTGAGTCCAATTTTGTCAGCCTCCTCCAGGTCAGGATGTACCAATGCCACGAGCTTGTTTTCCTTTTGCAGCACAATGCTTTCAATAACCATTGGCATGGAATTGAGCTTATCTTCAATTTCTTCAGGATAGATGTTTTGTCCGTTTGCTCCAAGCAGCATGTTCTTCAGACGTCCGCGAATAAACAGATGTCCGTCAGCACTTATCGTTCCAAGGTCACCTGTGTGATACCATCCGTCCTTGTCGAGTGCCTGCTCTGTGGCTTGCGGGTTCTTGTAATAGCCCTGCATCACGTTGATGCCTCGTGTCACAATCTCGCCGGCAATGTTTTCCGGGTCATTGCTTAGAATCTTTACCTCCATGTTGCTCACCGGTGTGCCGCATGATCCGCTGACAAAGTCGTTGTGGTCGCTGAAGGTAATGAGCGGCGCACACTCTGTGGCTCCATATCCCATGGTAATAGGGAAGCCGATGCTGCGCAGAAATGCCTCCACCTCCTGATTGAGCGGTGCGCCTCCCACCACCACCTCGTAAGCATTTCCTCCAAAAGCTTTCAAAGCATATTCACAGATGCGCTCTTTCACTTTCTTGTTCACCATAGGCATGTTCATGAGCAGCTTCATCTTGTTGGTTTGCACAATGGGGAAGATAGCCTTGCGCACAATCTTCTCCACCACGAGAGGAACTGCTATGACTATTGACGGCTTGATGTCGGAAAAAGCTTTTGCTATGATTGCCGGTGAGGGCAGACGGTTGAGGAAATAAATGTGCATGCCGTGACAGAATCCAAAGATAAATTCTATTGCCATGCCGTACATGTGTGCCATTGGCAGAGTGCTCAGCATATTGCTGCCAGATGCCACCTTGGTTCCTATTGCTTGCATGCAGAAGTCAAGATTGCTCCACAGAGCCCTGTAGGGCAGCATCACTCCTTTTGAAAATCCTGTGGTGCCGCTGGTGTAGTTGATCAGTGCCAGTTCCTCGGGGCTGTCAACATGGTAGTGTACGTCTTCTTTTCTGAATGCTCTCGGGTAGCGTCTGCCGAACAGTTCGTTGAGGTGCTCGCGGGCATAGTCAAGTTTTTCTGAGCGTGAGGTGTGAATGCTGAAGTCGGGCAGGTTGATGATACCTTCGAGTGCTGGCATCTTGCCTGCATCGATGCTCTTCACCACGATATCGCCTACAAACAGCATCTTTGCCTCTGAATGGTTAACAATGTTATATATCTGCTCTTCGTTGAACTCATGCAATACCGGCACCGCCACTGCCCCGTAGGTGAGAGTTGCAAAGAATGCCACAGCCCAGTGTGAGCTGTTGCGTCCGCAAATGGCAATTTTATCGCCTTTTCTCACCCCGCTGTACTCAAGGAGAATGTGTACTTTCTCTATTTTCCGTGCCACATCGTGGAATTGGTATGTCACTCCCTGATAATCGGTCAGGGCATCTTTGGTCCAGTTGTCTACTATACTTTTTTCTATGTATGAATTGAAACTATTCATTGCACAATTTTATAAATTATGTGCAAAGGTAATATTTTTCCTGCACATTCGCAAAAATTATGTGCAATATTTTGTTTTTTATTAAAAAAAAAGTGAATTTTGTTTGCCAACTGAACATATTTCATTAACTTTGCAGAGCAATAAAGATACAGAATATATAAATGGCAAACATCTTTACAAAAGCTTTTCTCGGGCTTATTCTCCTGATGTTGCCGTCGGTTGTGACGGCACAGTCGGACGACATGCGGCAAAGAGAGCTGCGTTTGGGAATAATGCTTCCTCTGCACGATGATAATGGCGACGGGCGCCGCATGGTGGAGTACTATCGCGGTGTGCTCATGGCTTGCGACAGCCTGAACCATATAGGAATATCCGTTGACGTGAAAGCCGTGAACTGTGGCGATGACTCCGATGTGGCTACGCTGTTCAATAAAAACAGGATGGCAGACAGAGACGTTATTATCGGACCGCTCTACAGCAGTCAGGTGCCGATGCTCGGCAAGTTGGCGGAAAACAACGGCATCAAGCTGTTCATACCGTTTAGTATCGAAACACCCGAGATTTATACCAACCGCAACATTTTTCAGGTGTATCAGAATACCAACGATTTCAACGAGTTGAGCATACAGCGCTTTCTTGAACGTTTCAAGGGATACCACACGGTGGTGGTTGACTGCAATGACACGACGAGCCGCAAGGGAATTTTCACTTTCGGGTTGCGGCGCCGTCTGGAGAATATGTCGCGAACGTACAGCATAACAAATCTAAATTCAAGCGAGACACAGTTTGCCAAGGCTTTCAGCACCACAATGCCCAATGTGGTGATTCTCAACACAGGGCGGTCGCCACAGCTCAATGTGGTGTTTGCCAAGCTTAACGGGCTTGTCACTGTACGTCCCGACTTGAAAATCTCAATGTTCGGATATACAGAGTGGCTAATGTACACAAAATATGCGCTCGACAATTTCTATAAGTTCGATGTGTATATTCCCTCTGCATTTTTCTACAATCCGCTTACATCGCGTACCCGCCGCTTCGAGACAAAATATCGCTGGAACTTCCATCAGGACATGATGCAGTCGTTGCCGCGCTTTGCCATCACGGGATTCGACCATGCCTGCTGGCTGTTGCAGGGACTTCACATGTATGGCAGAAACTTTCAGGGTGCTGCCGGCTCAACAGGATATACTCCCACGCAGACACCGTTGAAGTTTGAACGTATAGGAGCCGGAGGACTGCAGAACCGCAGTATTATGTTTGTACACTATACGCCCGACCACCGTGTGGAGACTATAAATTATTAAGTTACAGAATCAATGTTGAACAAAATACATATAATAAAAAAAGATGCAAGATACTGCGCATTGGTGCTGATGCTGGCATTGGGCTGTGGAAAAGCTGCGGCACAGGTAGGCGACTACCGTACTGATTTGGCAGTGGGATTTAATGGAGGTTACACAATGTCAACTGTGGGATTTTCTCCTAAAGTACCGCAAAAAAGTCTTGGCGGATTTACTGCCGGCATGACTGTGAGATACACATGTGAGAAATATTTCAATAGCATCTGCGCCATAGTTGGTGAGCTTAACGTTACGCAGATGGGATGGAAGGACGATATTCTTGACATCAACGATAGTCCTGTGCTTATACCCGGCACAGATACCCCTGAGGAATATCAGCGCACGCTGACATATATTCAGATGCCGCTGCTTGCACGGTTAGGGTGGGGACGTGAGCGCCGCGGAGTGCAGGCATTTTTCCAGCTCGGTCCACAGTTGGGATATATGCTTAGTGACAAGAGTAGGCAGAACTTTGAACATAACAAGCGCAACACTGCTGACCGTGTGGGGATAATGTATGATGCCGTGCAGGACACGCTTTCCATCGACCGTAAGTTCGACTATGGTATAGCCGTGGGAGCAGGCATTGAGTTCTCTCACCCCAAGATAGGGCACTTTATGCTTGAGGGACGTTATTATTACGGTTTGGGCAATATCTTCAACAGTAGCAAACGCGATTATTTTGGACGCTCAAACAATAACTCTATAATGATAAAGCTCACTTATCTATTCGATGTGATAAGGACAAAGAACGATAAAATAAAGTAGACGAGTTGTTATTCAGTTGACAAGTTAACTGAATAACAACTCGTCAACTAACAAAAATATACACTAAAATGAAAATAGGAGACAAAGTAAGATTTCTAAGTGAGACAGGAGGCGGAAAGATTGCCGGTTTCAAAGGCGATTTGGTGCTGGTGGAGGATGAAGACGGATTTCAGATTCCTACACTCAAGAACGAGGTAGTGGTGGTCACTGATGAAGATTTCAGCACTAAGCATCTTGTTGAGGTAAAACAGCAGAAAAAGATTGTTACCGATGATAACGAGGATTACGACCCGGCAGACCGTCCTGTGACATTCAAGGCTCCATCACAGGACCGCAAGGGCGGTGAGCTGCTTTCAGTCTACATTGCCTTTGTGCCTATGGATGTCAATGCCATAACGAACAGTCGCTTTGAAACGTATATTGTGAACGATTGCAACTACTCGCTGCATTATGTCTACATGATAGCCGAGGGCAACGCATGGCAGGTGCGCAGCATTGGTGATATCGACCCCAACACTAAGGTGTTTATCGAGGAATTCGGACATGCCGACCTCAGCTCTATGGAACGCATGGCGATACAGCTCACAGCATATAAGCACGACAAGCCGTTTCTCATCAAGCCTGTGGTTGACATGCAGATGCGTATCGACGGTGTGAAGTTCTACAAGCTGCACTCATTCGAGGAAAACGACTTTTTCGAGCAGCCGGCAATCATATACACCATCATAGAGAACGATGTGCCGGCACGCCCGCTGGTTATCGATGCTAAAAAGCTGAAGCAGGAGATGGTGCAGAAAGCTAATGCCGACAAGGTTGACGTAAAGGCTGAGATGCGCCGCAAGGCAAAGGAAATGGCAAAGAAAGACAAGAATGCACCAATAGTTATAGACCTTCATGCCGGCGAATTGCTTGAGACTACTGCAGGAATGAGTGCCAGCGACATTCTGAACTATCAGCTTGAGACAATGCGCAAGACCATGCAGGAATATATTAAAGAGAAGGGACGCAAGATTGTGTTTATCCACGGTAAAGGTGAGGGAGTGCTGCGCCAGGCGGTAATTAACGAGTTGCGTTACCGCTACAAGAACTGCCCTTATCAGGACGCCTCGTTTCAGGAATACGGATATGGCGCAACGCAAGTGACAATAAAATAATTCAGTATATAGAGAAATTTTTGAAGTATGAAATCAACCGTACAGACAAAGCGACACGGATTTGTAAAGGTGGCTGCAGCCATTCCTGCCGTAAGGGTAGCAGATCCCGAGTTTAATGCCACTCAGATAATAAAGGCGATAAAGGATGCTGCCAAACGCGGTGTGGATATAATAACATTTCCAGAGTTGTGCATTACAGGCTACAGCTGTCAGGATCTGTTTCGGTCCACTTTGCTGCTTGACGCTGCCGAGAAGGCTCTCGACAAAATTATGGAGGCAACCGAAGATCTTAAGATTGTTTCAATTGTAGGAATGCCCGTTAGGGTGGGCTATATGCTCGTGAATGCTGCTGTGGTTATATCCGAAGGAGCAAAAGCCGGTATTGTGGGAAAACGCAATCTTCCCAATTATGGCGAATTTTATGAGAAGCGGTGGTTTCAGACCACTCCACCTACAGTGAAACTGGAGTATGAAGATGATTTGGAGGAGCCTATATATAAAGGCTGCAGAAATATTGTTTTCGAGCTTGATAAAGTAAACTTTGGCATAGAGATATGCGAGGATGTGTGGGCGCCAAAACCTCCGTCGTGCGACTTGGCACTTGGTGGTGCAGACATTATTTTCAATCTCTCTGCCAGTGATGATCTCATAGGCAAGCATAATTACCTTCACTCGCTGCTTGCACAGCAGTCGGCACGCTGCATCTGCGGGTATGTGTATGCAAGCTGCGGTTTTGGCGAGAGCACCCAGGATGTAGTATATGGCGGCAATGCCTTTATCTTTGAGAATGGCAGGCAGCTTGCAGCCAATGAGCGTTTTCATATTGTTGAAAAAGGTTATCAGATGATTGTCTCCGACATTGACGTGGAGCGCCTCCGCGGAGAGCGCCGTGCCAATACCTCGTTTACGGGGGCTGCCCGTGATGTGGAAGTTGACAGCATCAGTGTTCCTTCATTTGTAGACTTTGATGCTCCTTTTAAACTTGAGCGTACAGTCGATCCGCATCCGTTTATTCCTTCAACCGACGATATGGCGGCAAGCTGTCAGGAGATTCTCGACATACAGACTCTCGGTCTGTGCAAGCGCCTGCACCACATCAACAGTAAGTGTGCGGTGGTGGGTATCAGTGGCGGACTTGACTCCACGCTTGCCCTGCTTGTGACGGTGAGGGCTTTCGACCGTCTGGAACTCGACCGCAAAGGTATAGTTGGTGTTACAATGCCGGGATTCGGTACAACCGACCGCACATACAACAATGCCATGGCACTGATGAAGTCGCTCGGAATCACCATCCGCGAAATAAGCATCGCCAAGAGTGTTACACAACACTTTGCCGACATAGGTCACGAAATTGCAAAACAGGACATAACCTACGAGAACAGTCAGGCTCGTGAGCGCACCCAGATTCTTATGGATGTGAGCAACCAGATGAACGGAATTGTCGTGGGCACTGGTGACCTGAGTGAGCTGGCTCTCGGCTGGGCTACCTACAACGGCGACCACATGTCGATGTATGGTGTCAATGCAAGTGTTCCGAAAACTCTTATACGTCATCTTGTGAACTATGTGGCTACCGTTGAGGCTGACAAAAAGTCGCGCGCCACTTTGCTCGACATCATCGACACTCCGATAAGTCCTGAACTCATTCCTGCCGACAAGAACGGCAACATAAAGCAGAAGACCGAAGATCTTGTGGGGCCGTATGAACTGCATGATTTCTTCCTTTACTACATGCTCCGCTATGGTTTCTCGCCATCAAAAATTTTCATGTTGGCACAGCGTGCTTTCGACGGCAGTCACCCTGATGCAGGAAAGTATAGTCCTAAGGATATAAAACATTGGCTTACAGTATGCTGTCGTCGTTTCTTTACTCAGCAGTTTAAGCGTTCATGCCTGCCCGATGGTCCCAAGGTGGGTAGCGTCAGCCTTTCGCCACGTGGTGACTGGCGTATGCCGAGCGATGCCTCTGCCACATTGTGGATAAAGGAGTGTGAAGCGCTTTAATACACATCAACTAAATATAATTAAGGTAAATTATGCAGGTATTGATATCCATAGGAAGTAATTTTGAGGCACAGAAGAATGTGCCGGAGGCTATTCGTCTTTTATCGCAACTTTTGGCTGACGTCACTGTGTCGAGGATTATCACTACCCGTCCGTTTGGTGAGCAGTATAGGGATAACTTCCATAACTGTCTCATCAGCGGTTTTACCTCTTTGCCGATTGCCGCACTTGAACAGTTGCTGAAACATGTTGAGCAGCGTATTGGCAGAACCGGAGGCAGCAAGATAACCGGTATTGTGCATGTAGATCTCGACATATTGATGTATGATGGAATGAAGTATCACCTCAATGACTGGCAGCGTCCTTATGTGCTCAAGCTCATTGATGAAGTGAGTGATTGAACGGTATTCTCAACTGTGTGTGAATGCCAGAGTCATCACGCTGAATCGTATTCCTTCAATTCTTTTAAAGGCTGCTGCGCAGGCAATGACGGTGGCTCCTGTTGTTGCCACATCATCTACTATCAGGATGTGCTTGTCGGTAAGGCTTCCGCCATCGGTAGCCAGTACAAACTGTTCATTAACATTCTCCATGCGGCTGTGACGGCTCAGTCTGGTCTGACTCTCCTTAAATCCTTTTCTTATCACAATATGTGAGTTCGACTCTATGCCGCTGATTTCCGATATTCCCTGCGTCAGCATCGCACTTTGGTTATAGCCGCGTTGCTTCATTCTGTTTGGAGCGAGTGGCACAGGTATAATCAGGTCTATTCCTTCGAAGAATCCCGATGCCATGACTTCGTTCGCCATCATTCTGCCCATCACAATACCGATTTCGGGTTTGTGACTGTATTTAAGGTTATATACAATCTTGCTTGTGTTTGATTGTGGCTGGTATAAAAACATGGCTGTTGCCCGTTCTATGGGCATTTGTCCCCAAAACATTTGTGCCATGATGTTGTCAAGTGGCTTGAGGTGAAAAAAAGTGCGGGGAATATGTAGCTGGCATACACCACATACATATTCCTCGCCTGTTGACAAACGTTTGCCGCACATCACACACATTCGTGGCGCTACAAAGTCAAGCAAACGAGTTGACGAGTAGATGAATAGACGAGTAAACAAGTTGATAGCTCTTTCCTTTTCTAATCTCATTTTATTGATAACTTGTTTACTCGTCTACTTGTCAACTTATCTACTTAATAATTTTCTCCAATTGGCTCACGTTGTCACGTATCTCTTTGTCCGACAGCGAGTAATTGTGCAGGTCGCCGCTGAGATACTGCTCATACGATGGCATGTCGATGAGCCCGTGACCGGAAAGGTTGAACAGAATCACTTTTTCTTCGCCGTTTTCCTTGCAGTGTCTTGCTTCGCGGATGGCGGCGGCAATGGCGTGGCAACTCTCGGGAGCAGGTATTATTCCCTCGCTGCGTGCAAACAGCATACCGGCATCAAACGACTCTATCTGCGGTATGTCCACACCATGCATCATGTTGTCTTTTATCAGCTGACTTACTATAGTGCCGGCACCGTGGAAACGCAGACCACCGGCATGAATGTTCGATGGTTTAAAATTGTGTCCCAAAGTAAACATTGGTATCAGTGGAGTGTAGCCTGCCTCGTCGCCAAAGTCATATTGGAATACGCCTCGTGTCAGTTTAGGACAACTGTCTGGCTCGGCTGCGATAAACTCTGTGTTCTTACCGTCAAGAATGTTGTGGCGCATGAACGGGAACGATATGCCTCCGAAATTGGAGCCACCGCCAAAACAGCCGATGACGATGTCTGGATATTCACCAGCCTTCTCCATTTGCTTTTCGGCTTCCAAACCAATTATGGACTGGTGTAGTGTGACGTGATTCATCACCGACCCGAGGGTGTATTTGCATCCTGGGGTGGTTGTGGCAAGCTCAACAGCCTCTGAGATGGCGGTGCCCAGCGAACCGGGGTGCAGAGGGTCGCGGGTGATGATGTCCTTGCCTGCACGGGTGGATAGCGACGGCGAGCCTTGCACTGTGGCACCAAAAGTGCGCATTATGCTGCTGCGGTATGGTTTCTGCTGCATGGTGATTTTCACCTGATATACGGCAGCTTCAAGTCCGAATAATTTTGCAGCATACGACAATGCCGCTCCCCACTGACCGGCTCCCGTCTCTGTAGTCACATTGGTGGTACCTTCCTGCTTGCAGTAGTATGCCTGCGGAATGGCTGAGTTCACCTTGTGTGAGCCGAGAGGGTTCACGCTTTCGTTCTTGAAATATATGTGTGCAGGGGTGTCGAGTGCCTCTTCAAGTGCGTATGCTCTCACAAGTGGGGTGGAGCGGTAGTATTTGTAAAGGTCGAGCACTGGCTCAGGTATGTCAATCCATGCGTGCTCGGTGTCAAGTTCCTGCACACAGCATTCGTGTGCAAACACTTTCGACAGTTCTTCAACGGTTACAGGTTGCTTTGTTGCGGGATTAAGCATGGGCAATGGCTTGTTAACCATGTCCGCTTGAATGTTATACCACTGGCGTGGCAGTTCGCTCTCTTCGAGCAGGAATTTCTTTTGTCCTTTTAGCATTTTATCATCTGTTTGGTTATTCTGTTGCAAAAGTAACATTTTTTTTCTATATAACCAAACATTTATGCAAAAATATGCTGTTTATGGTGTGATTATGCAATTTTTATCAGAATGGCGAATGCCGGATAGCATTGGATAAAAGATTGATTTTGGTATGTAAAAACTCCCCTATATAATATTAACGTTCGCGCGTACATTAATATTATATAGGGGGATAGTTGTATGTTGTTTAGAACAGTCTGCCGCGGATACTGAACTTCAGCACCGGATAAACTGTGAGCTTGTCTACGATATCCGAAATGTCGTCAGAAGCTTTTTCGCCGCTGAATGTCTCAAGCAGGTTGTCATTGTCGCCGGAATAAACCTTTGGTGTGCCGTGGAACTGCACTCCAAGCTCAAAGCGTGCGCCTATACGATTCTTGGGTACAAGACGGCCGAAGCCGAGACCAAGGTAAGGACGGAATGAGCTGACCTTAATGCCACCCGACGCATTACCGTTTCTGTCGATTTCTATCCTGTATTTGTCGATTTCCATGCTTGGGTCAAAATTGGTTACATCCTGCTGCTGATAGAGTTGTGCAACTACGTCGCTATGTCCTGAGAGCTCTGCGAGGTCGGCACCGCCAGTCGAGAAACCGGCTGCCACGAAGAACTTTGAGTTGCCGCCAAAAGGATAAACGTGTGCTTTGAAGTCAATGGTGGTGCGGGCAAAGTTGCCTTCAACCCTTATTTGGTCGCTCTGTGACTGGTCAATACCGTTGATTTTGTAATTGTATGTTGCATCTACGTCGCCGTGTACCTTTATGCCTGGCATGAAGTTCATGCCTAATTCCATCTCTACAAAATTGGTAAGGCATGTTGCAACGCTTATGTTGATACCTTCGGTGCCTGCTCCTACTCCCAGTCCCCAGTGGTTGGCAAGTTTGCGGTTGAAATCACTCTGTGCTGTAGCATTGCCTATTGACAATACAGCCATTACTGCTAAAAAAATCTTTTTCATGTTTATGAAATTTTAGAAAATGTACAAATTTAATATAATTATTTGTTTTTTATCTATATACACTTGCCAGCCCTGAGGCGGTGTGCCATGCCATGTGGCTTATCATCGTGTTATAGTTTGCGCCGCCGCTCTCGTAGCACTCCAACGGTACGAACATGCTTATCACAGCCATACGTCTAGAGTCGAGGGTGAAAGCATTGAAGTTTACGTGACCTGCCGACATCCATTCACGCGATGTGTTGAAACTGCTGTAAGCCACAGTGTTGCTGAGTGCCCTTTGCCATTCGCTGGCAACGGTCTCCGGGGTGTTGGCTTTCACAATGTCGAGCGCATCATAGAATATCGGGTTTCTGTCATATCCGGTTCCGGCGGGAGTGTAGCGCCCGAAGTAGTAAATCACGCCGTCGGCTGAGGGCCACGGCTGGGGCATTGCCGTCCACATCTGCCGTGCTGCCTGTGCAAGAGGTTCCATGTCGGCAGTGCGCACAGCCGACAGAGGAACAGAGTAAGTGGTGCCACCGTATTGTTGGTTGGCGTATGCCTTTTCATATTCGTCAATAATGCCTTTATAGAAGTCGGTGCTGCGGCTGAAGAAGTGGGGCACAACGGCATCGTATGGAGCACCGTATGCAGGAATCTCTGCAGGTGAGCCAATGAGCCATTCTGTTGCATTTCTCAGTTCGTAGGCGTTCTCCACGCACTGGAAACAGCAGATGTCGGCAAAAATGAATTTGAACTTTATGCCGGTTTCGGTAATATATTTCGCCATTGACGGAGTGTTCATCCATTTTCCGCGGTCGCTGCCTGGTGAGTTTGTGCCGTTGTCAATTCCAAATGCCCTTTTGGGACCGCCGGAACGTGTGGTCACGGAGTCCTCGATTAGCCATCCCGAGGCGTGCCCCCAGAGCACCAGCCCGTAGTCTTGTGCAGGATAGTTTGCAGCTGTCCATTTTATTATGTCGCGCATCTCTCGCGGGTCAGATGCCGTGATGTCGGTTGCAAATTCCTTCACCTTGGTAATCGTACCGTCTGTAATCTCGGCTATATACGGCATTTCTGTGGTGCTTGCCCTGTCGACGAAGGCTATCAGGTGGTCGTCTTTTGACAGGCTCTGCGCTCCCTTTACCATCATGGCGAGGTTAGTGTCAAAGAAATCGTTGAGTGTATTCTCGGCTGAAACGTACATCAGCACCGTGCGTCCTTTCGGGGTGATATCCGGTTCGTCATCGTGGTCACTGCCGCACGAGGAAAATGCTGCCCAAAGGCAAATCATAGTTAATAAATACTTCATTTCGTAATATTTTTGATGCAAAGTTAATGTTTTTTCCTGAAAAAATTGTAACTTTGCGCCACAAAAGTGCAAAATGCAATGAAAAAACTATTAAAATACATATTTTTGCTGCTTCCTGCGGTTGCTGTCGCACAGAATCAGAATCCTTACATTCAGTGTGAGGATACCTGCGAGCATATCCATGGCATAGACATAAGTCACTATCAGGGCGAGGTGTTTTGGGAAACTATCGGTGAGAACACCAATATACGCTATGTTTATATCAAGGCTACCGAGGGCGGTGACAGGATTGACGCCACTTACGAGCGCAACATACAGCTTGCCCACCGCCACGGACTCATGGTGGGGGCGTATCATTTCTACCGTCCCAAGACTCCGCAGGACGTGCAGCTTGAAAATTTCATGACTCAATGTCTGCCAGGTGAGCAGGATCTTATTCCGATGATTGACATCGAGAGCACCGGCGGGCTGCCCAATGAGGAGTTTTGCGACTCGCTGTTCCGCTTTCTCAATCTTGTGGAGGAAGCCTACAACCAGAAGCCGTTGCTCTATACAGGCCGTAATTTCTACAACCGCCATCTGTGCGGCAAGCTTGACGGCTGGCAGCTGATGATTGCCATGTATACCAATGAGGAGCCGATACTTGCAGACAATCGCGACTACACATTGTGGCAGTACACAGGCAAGGGACGCATAGCCGGAATTTCGGGCTATGTGGATAAGAGTCGTTTTGTTGGTTCCCATTCACTTAGAGATATAAGGTATAAACATAATTATAATAGAAGAAGATGATTATAAAATGTCCCGAATGTGGCCGCCAGGTGAGCGACCGCGCAAAGACCTGCCCCGGCTGTGGGGTGGATATAGCCGGAAACGTAACTACGTGTCAGAGCTGTGGTGCCACGGTGTTCAGTGACCAGGAAATGTGTCCTGTATGTCACGCCATGCTTGCCGGTACGCAGACAGCAAATAGAGATACTGTTGTTGCTCAGGATGTTATGACAGCAAAGGAGACTCTTGACAACAGTGACGGTGCCAATGGAAGTAAGAATGGCGGAAAGAAAAAACGCACGGCAGTGTGGGTGATTGTCGTAGCTCTTGTGGTGACGCTGTCGGTGGTGTTTGGCGGACTGTATCTGTATCAGAACATGGAGCGCCACAACGAGGAGGAGGCATATCTCAATGCCTTGGCAAGCAACGAGCCGTCGGTGTTGCAGAACTACCTCGACATCTATGGCGGGCGTGCTCCGCAGGAGCATATAGACTCGGTGGAGGTGTACCTTGACCGTTTTAAGGAGATGGACAAGGAATGGAATGATGCCAAAGTGTCGCGCAGCCGCACTGCACTGGAGCGATATCTCAAGATGCACCCCGGCTCGGTTCATGAGCCTGAGGCAAAGATTATGATTGACTCCATCGACTGGGTTGTGGCAACACTTGCCGACACTCAGGACAGCTACCAGCGCTATATGAACGGGCACCCTGACGGAATGCACTATGATGAGGCCGTGCAGCAGTATGACAAAAAGGCTGAAGAGATAAGGCATGCTGCTGACACACTGACTGTAAGCGACATGACAAATTCTGCTGACAACACAAAGCCGAAGAAGTTGGAGGAATGAGATAACACATTATTATATATAGATATGCAGAGCAATCAAAGAGAAATGGCGCAAACGCTACTTGATGAAGCCAAGGCGAGCATAGCTAAGGGTGACCCGATTGGAGCGGTGGTGAAGCTGACGCAATGCCTTATGGCTGACGACGGCTATGCCGACGCATATTTCACGCGCAGTGAACTTCTGCTGGCAATGGGCGATGCCGACGGAGCGGCTGCCGATGCCCTGTGGCTTACGGAGCACGCTGAATCTACCGACGCGCTGACGGCATTGAAGGCCAGAATAGCCGCCGTTTACAAGGAACGCGGCAGGATGAAATATTCCATGGGTGACACCGTGGGTGCCGAGCAGGAGGTGCGCAAGGCGCTGCAGATGGACCAAAGTTGCATGGAGGCTGTGAGCGGCGAGTACACTGCCGAGGGCGTGGAGCAGAAAGTGAAGCCGGTTTTGGGCATGGCAAATGCGCATAATATGGCTGCAATTGGCGGCAAAGACTGCCGCGAATGTAAAAAATCGGCGGAATAATGAAAAAAAGTGGCATTTTTTTTGGCTGTTACAAGAAAAAACTGTAACTTTGCAGCGTGATTTAAGAATAAAATAACAAAATGTCAAAATAAACAGAGAATAATGAAGAATTTGAATGCTTACTTCTTTTACTATTACTTTTACTTTGCAAGGAATTGTAGAGCGGGAAGTTGCGTGTAAAATTCAACTTATGACAATGGTTAAGGAAATAACAATAAACTGTCCCGCTTGAATATATCAAGGCGGGACAGTTCTTTTTTAAATAATAAAGAACAAAAAATATATGAGAAGAATTGCAATACAAGGAGTACGTGGGTCGTTTCACGACATTGCCGCCCACCAGTATTTCGAAGGAGAACAGATACAGCTGATATGCTGCCAGACATTCGAGCAGGTGTTCGACAACATCAAGAAGGACCCCACGGTGATTGGCATGACGGCGATAGAGAACACCATAGCTGGCAGCCTGCTGCATAATTACGAGCTGCTGCGCGACAGCGGCACAACGGTGGTGGGAGAGCACAAGCTCCACATATCACATTGTATATGCTGTCTGCCCGGCGACGACTGGGACACCATCACTGAGGTGCATTCGCATCCGGTGGCGCTGATGCAGTGCCGTGAGTTTCTCTCGAAGCATCCCAGACTGAAGGCTGTTGAGGCTGAGGACACTGCCGGCTCGGCAATGTATATAGCCGAGAACCAGTGTAAGGGGTGGGCGGCAATTTGTCATGCCGATGCTGCCAGGATGTACGGACTGAAGGTATTGGAAAACAACATTGAGGACAACAAGCACAACTATACACGGTTTCTCGTGACATGCAATCCGCATAAGGCTGACTTCCTGCGGTCGATAAGCGACACCAACAAGTCGAGCCTCGTGTTCTCGCTGCCCCATGAGGAGGGGTCGCTGTCGATGGTGCTGAGCATTCTCTCGTTCTACAAGATGAGCCTCACCAAGATACAGTCGCTGCCAATTGTGGGCCATGAGTGGGAATATATGTTTTATGTTGACGTGAGCTACAGTGATATCACGCGCTACCGTCAGAGTATCGACGCGATTACACCGTTGACAAAGGAATTAAAGATTTTAGGAGACTATAAAGATGGAAAACAGTCAGTTTAGCATCAAGCCGGCACAGCGGCTTGACGAGGTGCAGGAATACTACTTCAGCCGTAAGTTGAAGGAAGTGGCGCGCCTTAATGCAGAGGGTAGGGACATAGTGAGCCTGGCGATAGGAAGCCCTGACATGCCGCCGTCGGAGCAGACGGTGGAGACATTGTGCGAGGTGGCACGCAGACCCGACGCCCACGGCTATCAGCCAACAATGGGCACTCCGGAGCTGAGAGAGGCGATGGCTGGATTTTACCGCCGCTGGTATGGCATTGAGGTGAATGCCGCTGCCGAGGTGCTGTCGCTCATAGGCAGCAAGGAGGGCATACTGCATGTAACGCTCGCATTCGTGAATCCCGGCGACAAGGTGCTGGTGCCCAATCCCGGATATCCCACCTACACCTCGCTCAGCAAGCTGCTGGGAGCGCAGGTGGTTAACTACAACCTTGACGAGGCAAACGGCTGGCAGCCCGACTGGCAGCAGCTGGAGGCGATGGACTTGAGCGGAGTGAGGCTGATGTGGACCAACTATCCCAACATGCCCACGGGAGCCAATGCCCGCATGGAGACATACGAGCGGCTGGTGGATTTCGCACACAGAAAGAACATCGTGGTGGTCAACGACAACCCTTACTCGTTCATTCTCAACGAAAAGCCCATCTCGCTGCTTCAGGTGCCGGGTGCCAAGGACTGTTGCATTGAGTTCAACTCAATGTCGAAAAGCCATAACATGCCCGGCTGGCGTGTGGGAATGTGCATCGCCAACGCCACGTTTATCTCATGGATTCTCAAGGTGAAGAGCAACATCGACAGCGGAACTTTCCGCGGACTGCAGCTGGCAGCCGCAAAGGCACTGACCGAAAACACTGCCGAGTGGCACCGCGAGGCAAACGTTGACCGCTACCGTCGCCGCCGCCGTTATGCCGAGGAAATAATGGACGTGCTGGACTGTGAATATGACCGCAGCCAGGTGGGAATGTTCCTTTGGGGACGCATCCCCGACAGCTACAGCGATGTGGAGCAGCTCACCGAGAAGGTGCTCCACGAGGCAAGGGTGTTCATCACCCCGGGATTTATCTTCGGCAGCCGCGGTGAGAGATACATACGCATCTCGCTTTGTGCAAAGGAGGAAAAGCTGGGCGAGGCGTTGGAGAGAATAAGGAAAATATTTAAATAAAATTGAAACATGGAACTTGAACTTAAACCATTGAATATTCCGAGTGACAGTGAACGCCCCTTCGTGATTGCAGGCCCATGCAGCGCCGAGACCGAGGAGCAAGTGATGAAAACAGCCAAGGAACTGGCATCGAAGGGCTGCCATAACTTCCGTGCCGGTGTATGGAAGCCGCGCACCAAGCCAGGGGGCTTTGAGGGCAACGGCGAGAAGGCTATGCCGTGGCTTCAGGAAGTGAAGAAGGAGACAGGAATGCTGGTGAGCACCGAGGTTGCTACTCCAGAGCACGTTGAAATAGCACTGAAGTATGGCGTTGACATTCTGTGGGTGGGAGCGCGCACTTCTGCCAACCCGTTTGCCATGCAGGCGCTTGCCGACTCGCTGAAGGGTGTAGATGTGCCAGTGCTGGTGAAAAACCCCGTTAACCCCGACCTTGAACTGTGGATAGGAGCACTGGAGCGTATCAACGGTGCCGGAGTAAAGCGCCTTGGAGCCATCCACCGCGGTTTCTCAAGCTACGATAAGAAGATCTACCGCAACCTGCCCATGTGGCAGATTCCCATAGAACTGAAGCGCCGTATACCAGAACTGCCTATACTGTGTGACCCGAGCCACATCGGCGGTTGCCGTGAGCTTATCGCCCCGTTGTGCCAGCAGGCTATGGACATGGGCTTCGAGGGACTGATTGTGGAGAGCCACTGCGAGCCCGACAAGGCTTGGAGCGACGCTAAGCAGCAGGTTACTCCCGATGTGCTCGACTATATCCTCTCACTGCTCGTGGTGAGAGACGGAACTATCACCACTGAGGGCATAAGCCAGCTGCGCTCGCAGATTGACGATCTTGACAACCAGCTCATGGACCTGCTGGCAAAGCGCATGAGGGTTTGCCGCGAGATCGGTCAATATAAAAAGGAGCACAATATGACTGTGGTGCAGACAGGTCGCTACAACGAGATTCTCGACAAGCGCGGCGCACAGGGAGCGCTCTGCGGCATGTCGGCAGAGTTCGTGAAACAGGTGTTTGAGATGATTCACGAGGAGAGCGTGCGCCAGCAGATAGAGATTATTAATAAATAAAAATGAAAATACTGATTCTTGGAGCAGGAAAAATGGGAAGTTTCTTTCTCGACCTGCTCAGCTTCGACCACGAAATGGCGGTGTTTGAGAAGGACCCCAAGCGCATGAGGTTCACATACAACTGCCAGCGCTTCACATCGCTCGACGAGGTTAGGGAGTTTGAGCCCGAGCTCGTAATCAATGCCGTGACGGTGAAGTACACCATACCGGCATTTGAGGAAGTTATGCCGTATCTGCCGCAAAACTGCATAATAAGTGACATTGCCAGCGTGAAGACCGGACTGAAGGATTTTTATGAGACAGCGGGGCGCCGCTATGTGAGCACTCACCCTATGTTCGGACCCACCTTTGCCAATCTCAACCAGCTTAGCCACGAGAATGCCATCATCATTCAGGAGGGCGACTACATGGGCAAGATTTTCTTTAAGGACCTCTATAGCAAGCTGGGGCTTAACATCTATGAATACACCTTCGAGGAGCACGACAAGACGGTGGCTTACTCGCTGAGCATTCCGTTTGTGAGCACCTTCACTTTTGCTGCCGTGATGAAGCATCAGGATGCGCCGGGCACCACCTTTAAGCGTCACATGAACATTGCCAAGGGTGTGCTCAACGAAGACGACTATCTGTTGCAGGAGATTCTCTTCAATCCCTACACCGCAGGACAGGTGAGCCAGATACGCGAGGAGCTGAAAGAGTTGCTCGGCATCATTGAGCGCAAGGATGCTGACGGCATGAAAGCATATCTTACTAAGATTAGGGACAACGTGCGGCGTGATATTGAAGTGAAATAGCCTGTGGCAGGTTCTGCAATTTATGTCCTGGCTTTGACTTGTCCGCCAAAAAGCGCGTAGTCAGGGGATTTTCTCTCCCCAGAGTGTGTTGCAGAAACATCATTCCTGGATCTTCATTTTTTCTGCGCATAATTTAAAAAAATTCTGCGCAGAAAAGTTTCACTTTCTGCGCAGAAAACAAATTTTTTCTGCGCAGAAAATTTTTTTTGATCCGTACGTGGCGTTTTCATCCTCCCAATCCATTATTTTATCCCGTTGCCTATTTGTTTTTTTCGCAGAGTTCCGAGGGCAGCATGCCGTATTCCTGCTTGAAGAGCTTCGAGAAATAGTTGGGCGTGTTGAAGCCCACGGCTGCCGCCAGCTCGCTCACCGATATGTGAGGGTTGCTCTCGATCATGGCGCGGGCGGTCTTCATGCGGATGCTGCTGATAAATCCCGAGATGTTCTGTCCCGTGAGCGCGCGCAGCTTGTTGTAGAGCGTGCTGGGGCTTACGCACAGGTCGGCGGCAAGCTCCTCGCGCCCGTAGCCGCTGTCCTTGATGTGCGCCCTCACAGCCTCAATCGCCTTTTGCAGGAACAGCTCGTCGGGACTGCTGCTGTGCTTTGGCTCCTGCCCTATGTCGGTCTGGCTGCTGAATTTCTGCCTTATCCTCTCGCGGTTGGCAATGATGCTGTCAATGCGCAGCCTCAGGTCGTCCAGTCGGAAGGGCTTTGTGATGTAGTCGTCGGCTCCCGTGCGGTATGCCTCGTTGCGGTCGTCGTTCTCGGTCTTTGCCGTGAGCATTATCACGGGCAGCTGCGCCGTGTCGCTGTTTCCCTTTATCTCCTTCACTAATTCTATGCCGTCCATCACGGGCATCACCACGTCGGTTATCACCACGTCGAGCTCTTTCCTTGCAATCTTTTTCAGAGCCTTGCTTCCGTCCTGCGCCGTGTACACGTTGTAGCGGCGGCGCAGCGACCTCGCCATCAGCTCCAGCAGTTCGGCGTTGTCCTCCACCAGCAGTATCGAGTGTTCCTTGGGCTGCCCGTCGTCGGTGTTGCCTTCCTCGGGTGCGGCGTGAACAATTTCAGGCGCGTTCTCCTCCGCAATGATGTCGGTTATGCGGTTTTCCGTCACCCTCTCCGCCTTGCCGTATGCCGACTTTGCGAGCGGCAGCGTCACGGTGAAGGTCGTTCCCTCGCCCTCCTTGCTTTGGCAGTCAATCTCGCCGTGGTGCAGCTTCACAAGCGTGTGTACGAGCGACAGACCTATGCCCGTTCCCGAAATCTTCGTCTTGCGGTGGTCGGCATCGAGAAATCTTTGGTAGAGGTGCTTCATCTTCTCCTTGGATATGCCTATGCCGCGGTCGCTCACGGTGAGCACGGCGCTGCCTCCGGGCGTCTTTGCCAGCGCCACGTGTATGCTCTTTCCCTCGGGCGTGTATTTCAGGGCGTTTGACAGCAGGTTATAAATCACCGTGTCCACCTTGTCCTTGTCAAACCATCCCTCCACCTCGCCTATGTCGCTGGTCAGCCTTATGTTCTTCTTCATCGCCATGGGCATGACGTTTTTCACGCAGCTGTCCACTATTCGGCTCATGTCTCCTGCGGCGGCGAGCAGGCGCAGTTTTCCCGCCTGCGACTTTCTCACCTCCAGAATCTCGCGCAGCAGACGCGTCAGCCTGTCGATGTTGTTCTGCATTATGGCATAGCTGTGCTCGCCCTGCGGAGCCTCGTGGCGCAGGTTGTCTATCGATGCCGAGATGACGGCGAGCGGGGTGAGCAGCTCGTGGGTGATGTTGGTGAACACCACCTGCATCTGCAGCTTGTTCTGGGTGTTGAGGCGCTGCTTGTAGGCGCGCACGGCAAACCACACGCTCCCTATACCTATTATTATATATACGAGATAAGCCCACCACGTAGCCCACCACGGCGGCAGCACCCTCACGGTGATGTCGTAGGGCAGAGCTGTGTATTCACCCTTGCCGTCGGATGCCTTTATCTTCAGCCTGTACGTTCCCGTGGGCAGGTTTTCAAACGTGGCGTTGCGCGTGGCGGCATCCCTGTATTGCCACCCGTCGTTGTAGCCTTTCAGCATGTAGGCATACTTGTTTTCTTCCGGCGAGACGTATGCCGTGAGCGCAAACTCCACTGAGAACTTGCTCACTCCCGACGGTATGTTTATTTCCTTGGTGTATTCAGGGGTGATTTCCGACACAGCCTTGCGCAGACCGGCTTCGAGCGCGGCGTATGGGCGGTCGTCGATCCTGATGTCAGTCACCAGCAGCCTGTGACTCTTGCTGTTACTGCCGTTTCCTTGTCTCTGCGTCTTAAATGCCACTATGTTGTTGGCTATACCGAAGAACAGCTCGCTGCCGTAGCCTGCCGTACAGTTGGGCATGAAGATAATGTTGCTGCCCAGTCCGTCCTCTTTGGTGTATGTCACGGTCTGCGGCATTTCTCCATTGCCGGCAAATGTTATTCTCGTCAGTTTCTTTCCCGATGCTATCCACAGTCCTCCCTGTCTGTCCTCGTTTATTGAGCAAATGTTGCCGTCGGCTGTGCCAGGCGTCAGTCTTACAGGCTCAAACCTGTCTTTGCCGCCGTCATAGCCGAAAAGTCCTCCCGATGCCGATATAGCCCATATTCGTCCGTGGCTGTCGCAGTGACACGCCGTGACATCTGCCACTGCCAGTTTCCCGTTTTCCGGGGCATAGCGCCTTGTCGTGCCGCCCTTTATTCTTATTATTCCCCCGTTTTCGGTGCTTATCCACAGAGTCCCGTCGGCGCTTTCGGCAATGTGGCGCACGTCGCATCCGTTCAGGTTCTTTTCCCCGGCAGATATTTTCATCACGTAGCCGCTGCCGGCGGGTGTCATCACGCCAATGCCCCTGTCGGTGCCTATCAGCACGTCGCCGTTGCGTCTTTCTATCAGGGTGTTCACGTTGTTATCGGGCATTATCGTAGAGTTCTGCCTGGTGATGTTTCTCACTGTTCCGTCCTTTCCCACGGCTATCAGTCCGTATATCTCGCTGCCCAGCAGCATGTCGCCGTTCTTCCTCCTTAATATTGATGTCACGGCGCAGTGCAGCAGCTCCTTGTCTATGTTCCTGAATTCGGGAATCTCCCTGTCGTATTCGGTTTTTCCCGTGGTGCGGTCGTATTTCATCAGTCCGTAGGGCATCAGGCTGGCGTAGAATGTCCGCCCGTCGCCGGTATGCACCGATGTTATTATTCTCCGGGCGTAGTGGCTGTTGCCTGTGTTGCATTTCAGATGCTCAAACGGGCTTTCCCCCGTCACTATCTGCCTTATCTGCCCGAACCGCTTCTGCAGCCAGATGTTCCCAGCCTTGTCCTGCGCCATGTAGTTGGTGTTGGCAAAGAAACCGCAGTCGTCGGCTTCCTCAAACTTTCTGAATCCCCGTGCCTCGTCCCCGGTGTCAAGAATATGTGTGCCGTAGCGCGAGCACATCCATATCGTGCCCGTTGCCTTGTGCTCCATGATGCTGTAGATGGAGTTGAACTCGCCCGTGGGGTAGCCGTACACCTTGGTCCTGGGGTGTCTGAAGTCGGTGGGATTCTCTATGCACACCAGCCCTCTGTGCCACGTGCCCACCCACAGCCTGTCGCGGCTGTCAATGCACAGCGTATAGGCATTAGGCATGCCGTTGATTTCGGGCAGCTGGTGAAACACGTTTGTGCCGCGCCTCATCCTCAGCAGTCCGTCTTCCCATGTGCCTATGTAGAGGTACTTCCCGTCGTTGCTCTCCCTTATCGACTTTACGCCGTAGTGCTCGGCTTGCCTCACCTTCCCGTCGGGACTCACGAAGCGTGAGTTGCGCTTGCCGAAAGTCACAAAGCGGTCGCTCCTGCGGTCATACATGCTCAGTCCGCCGTCGGTGCCTGCCCACACGGTGCCGTCCTTTGTGGTGTATAGCTCATATATTATTTTCTGTCCCTCACCGTCCAGCCTGTAGGTCTTGCATTCGTCGGTGCGCCTGTTCATCCTCACTATTCCCTCGCGCGTACCTATATATATATGGTCATCGTTGTCGGCTGTCACCGACATTATGAAATTGTTCGGGAAAATCTGCGGGCGTATCACTCCGCTCTTGTAAGTCTTCAGCGAGTAGCCGTCGTATGATTTCAGACCTGTGCCCGTGCATATCCACATCAGTCCGTTGCGGTCGAAGTATATGCGCTGTATCGCGTCCGACGGCGACAGTTCCACGGCGGTGCCCGTCCTGAACCTGCCTTCTGCGGCGGTGCCTGTTCCGAATCTGCTTTCCGCGGCATTCGCTCCCAGACACGATACTGCCATGATGAATATTATAGCGGCAGTTTTTAGGTTTAATTTCATTATTATAGTCTGTTTTGTTTTCTAAGTAAGATTGTGTTTTGTCGTTTGTGGTGCTGTGGGTTATGGTTTCCCTTCAATCCTCCAGTCGGTGATTGTGCGCTTGTCGATGTCGAAGTTTATCCCCACCTTTACTGTCGGCAGGTTGCAGAGCGAGAACCTTGCGGCGTAGTTTTTCAGCTCAATCTGCCTCATTGCCGTTTCAGCGTTCTTGTTTACCTTCAGCTCAAACAGGTAGAGCGCCTTTTTCGTTCGCATCACCATGTCCACCCTGCCGAGTGATGTCTGCACCTCCACGTCGATGGTGTGAAACTGTCCGAGCAGCGACAGTATTACGTAGAGCATCTGCTGGTAGTGTCCCTCCGAGTTGGCGTTGTTGCAGTAGGGCACTGTCAGGAGATACTCCTGCATCAGGCTTAGTGCGCCGTCGATGTCGTCGTCCTTCAGCGCAAGGCTCATCTTTGCGGCAAGCGTCATTCCCCGTCCGGTCTTGGTGGATACATATTCGGGCAGCAGACTTTTCATCAGCCCTATGCGCACCTCGCGGTTTGGGATGTCGAGCGTGTACAGCTCGGCGTCGGCGTCATAGTCCTTGATGGTCACGTAGCCGCTCTGGTAGAGCAGCGGAATTATCGACATCATTCCCTCCGTAGGGGCATCGAACTCGGCTGACATCGCCTCCATGTGGCTGAAGTCAGACGGGAGAGTTTCAAACTTCCGCATCATCTCTATCAGATATGTCGGAGTGCCCGAGCCGAACCAGTAGTTATTGTATTCCATATCCAGCATGGCATTGAGCAGGCTGAAAGGATTGAATATGTCGGGCGAGGGCCAAGTGAAGTGATAGCCGTCGTATAGCCGTTCCAGTCTGTTCACTATATCTTCTTGTGGAGCATTTTTCTTTTCGGCAAACTGCTCGATATAATCCTGCATCTGTGTGAGCATCTCCTCCTTGGATATACCGCACACGGCAGCATATTGGGGATTCATCGAGATGTTCTTGATGTTATTCAGCTCGCTGAAGATGCTTAGTTGCGAGAACTTTGTGATGCCTGTGAGGAACACGAAGTGCAAGTATGGGTCACAGTCTTTCAGCGGCGAGTAGAAGTTGCGCATCACGTTGCGGAGCACGGGCAGTTCGGTTTCCTCATGTATCACGTCGAGCAGCGGTGCATCGTATTCGTCAATCAGCACCACCACTTTCCGTCCTGTCTGTTCGTATGCTTTGTGTATCAGTTCTGTCAGTCTGTCGTTTGCATCAGTCTTGTGATTTATTATACCCCATTTCTCTTCTTCCCTTCCAAGCATGTTCCCGAGATACCTTTCCAGCTGGTCTTTCTCCATGTGTTTTCCCGAAGCCATGCTGAAATGCAGCACAGGATATTCCGTCCACTCTTTTTCCACATTACTTATATATAGTCCCTCGAACAAGTCCTTGCGTCCCTCAAAATAACTTCTCAGCGTTGAGGTGAGCAACGACTTGCCGAACCGTCTCGGGCGGCTCAGAAAAACATACTTGCTGAGGTGTATCATTTTCCATATATACTCAGTTTTGTCGATATACAACATAGCATCCTCAATAATGTTCGAGAATGTCTGTATGCCCACGGGCAGCCGTTTCAGTTGTTTCTTTTCCATGTCCTAAAAGAGTGTAATGGGTTATTTTGCTGCAAAGTTAAAAAAATATTCTGACATTGCCAAAGATTTGCCGAAGAAAAAGCTATTGACATAGTTCGAAATGACATCTGATATGGGATTGCACATTGGTATTGGAGCAGAAATAATACTAAGTTTTCTATCATAACAGGGGGTAAACGGTGGAGTAGGTGGGAACGAACGTCTTCATCAACAATATCTTACACTTTGTCGTGCCTGCAAAAACAGAGGGTGTGTCATAAGTCTATGGCGCACCCTTTTCGTTTTTTCTCCTTTTCCCA
>JAUNSB010000019.1:0-48825 GCA_030539375.1 Prevotella sp. | reverse complement strand
TTATAACAGTAATTATTATCCCTCTTTTTTCATATTACATAGCATTTGATGACGGTGAGAAAAATTTTGTAATGTCAATTATAAAAAGAATTATATATAGGAGATGAGAATTGTTTTAGTTACCCCTTTTAATCCTAAAGAATTAATAGATTATCTGGATGATGCAAATAATATCAGAGAGATAAAGGTTTCTATATCCTCTGTTCACGCTTTTGCTAAAGGTTTAATAAAAATGGGACATACTGTGTCTATAATTACAGCATGTGTAGGTTCGACTAATTGTATATTAACATACCATGGGATGCGAGTGCATGTTTATGTTGTACAACGTACGCATTCTATTTTTGGAGTCACTTTTATCTCGGGATTAAGAAAAATTATCAAAGAGCATTTAGCAGAATTTGATGTTATTCATGCACAATGGACTTATGCTTTTGCATACAGTATAATTCCTTTTACGAAGGAACTTCCTGCATTTTGTTCCGTAAGAGACTGGTGCCCTTATCTGATGACATTCAAAAAAACATGGAGAGAAAGACTTAAAATGATAGTAATGAACTATTTTTTCAAACGGGTGATGTCAGAAAAGAAAATCATTAAGATTTCAAATTCTTCATATACATCTAAACGTATATGCAATTATTTGGGTATTGAGAAAGTTCCATTAATTCCTAATCCTATAAAATCAGAATTAATACTTGAAAATAAGAAAAATTATCCGAAAGAAACCACATTCATTTCAATTGCTCAATCATTAAAAGATCCTCGAAAAAATATTGTTACGTTGTTGAAAGCCTTTGAAAAATATCTTAACGATGACCCTTATTCAAGGCTTATATTGATAGGTGCTGGTAGTGAGAAAGATTTTTATCCTTTTGATATTAACAGAAATGTTTTTAAGAATGTGACATTTTTAGGAGTTTTGTCTCATACTTATGTTGTACAATATATGGATCAAGCATCAATTTTAGTTCACCCTGCATTTGAAGAAACATTTGGGAATGTTCTTTTGGAAGCCACTGCACGTTGCATTCCTTCTATTGGTGGATATGACTCAGGAGCAGTACCTCAAGTCTTGGATTACGGACGAGCAGGTTGTCTTTGTGATGTACACGATGTAAACAGCTTGTATCAAACAATGAAGATGATAGTTCATAATGTTGAATATAGAAAGTTTATAATAGCAAATGCAAAAGAGAAATTAAACAAATATTATACAGACGAAGAAGTCTGCAAAAAGCATGTGCAGTTATATCTTTCATATATGAGTAGTAATCAGTCATAAAATTTTAAGAATGAAAATTGCAGTATTAATAACTTGTTTTAATCGTAAAGAAAAAACAATCAAGTGCCTCCAATCTTTAAAAAATCAATTAGATGGTACAAATATAGAATATGACATTCATCTGACTGACGATGGATGCACGGATGGTACAGCAAAAGCTGTGTTAGAAGAATGTCCGTCAGCAACTATATACAACGGTGGGAATCTATATTGGGCAGGCGGAATGCGTCTTTGTTGGATGGGTGCAGTGAAAAAAGGAGGATATGATTATTATCTATTATTGAATGATGACACATACGTAAACGATTTTTTTGTATCCGATTTTATAGAATGCCACAGACTAGAAAATGGGAATGCTGTTATTTGCGGAAACACTTGTGATCCTATTACAAAAAAAGGGACATATGTATTTGTACGACTATTAAGTTATTTCCCATATAGAACAAAAGTAATCGGAGCAACTGGGAAACCTGAATATGACGGATTTTGTGGGGCAAACATCATGTGGATACCTGATAAAATTGTAAAGAGACAAGGCATTATACCTAAAATATATGTTCATTCTATAGCTGATAATGATATCTGCATGCGAGCAATGAAAAATGGTTTTAAAGTAATGGGGACATCTCATTATTGTGGCTATTGCATAGCAGACCATCATGGTTTATCAACAACAGAAATGCAACAGATGGGAATAATACAACGTTGGCATTGGCTATGGTCACCCAAAGGAGCTTCTATGAAACAATGGATATATTTTCAATGGAAATTCTTTCCGTGGCGTCTACCTGGAGTTATCATAAGAGCTATGTATAATATACTATTTGGTATAGGAGTCAGATAATACAAATAAATCACTTTCGAATTTTGAGCAGAAGATAGGTATAAATTATTTTATTTATAGTTGTTGGCAATGTTACGCATCTTTCATTTTTAGCGAATTCGATTACGATGTTTTTGTCAAAAAACAACAATAATTAGGCATATACAACTAATTGTTGTTTATGATAAGCTATAATATATACATTAGTAGAAAACATATGTGGAAATGAAATATTATATTATTGTTACTCCTTTCTTCCCTTCATCCAATAGTTGGAGAGGGGCTTATGTACTTGATCAAGTTAAAGCCATTCAAAGAAACTCTGATTATGAAGTAATAGTTTTTCGGCCATCTAAAACAGCAGAGTATTATGATATAGAGGGAGTTAAAGTTTTTTCTTTTGTGTCCAAAGAAACACCTTCTTATGTTTTCAATGGCTTTTTTAATAGTTATAATTCATCAAATTTTATTTCAAGACTAAATGATATTGGTATAGATATACAAAACATAAAATATGTACATTGTCATTCAGGGATGCTCGGTATATATGGCATTGCATTGAAAAAACTAAACCCATGCATCAAAATATTGCTTCAGCATCATAATCTTGATGTATTTACTGTTATGAATGGCAGGCTTGCAGGATGGAAACTGAATAGCCATTATCGAGCAAAAAAAGCCATTGACATTTTCAACAAAGTAGATCTACATATTTGTATCAGCGAACCTGTCAAAGATAGTTTGCTATCATTTCCAGATGCAAGGACAGAAGAGGTATATAAACCCTATATAGAACGCATGAAACAGATGAAGGGGCTTCCTTCGATAACTCCTAAAAATATTTATGTTCTTAACAATGGTGTTGATACTCGTTTATTTTATCCATTAAGAGAAAAAATTAAGACTTCACCTGAATCATCTCAAATATTTAGAATAGGATGTATTGCAAACTTTCAAAATTTGAAAGACCATATTACACTTATTAAAGCTATTGAAATTCTTGTCAAAGATAAATTAGATAATTTAAGGCTTTCATTATTAGGTACAGGAATTACCCGAAATTCATGCGAGCGATATATTAACGAGCATAATTTATCTAAATATGTTGAATGGCCTGAAGAAGTTTCTCATGATAAATTACCGGATTATTATCGTGGTCTTGACTTATTTGTATTACCAAGTATTTTCGAGGGGTTTGGATGTGTTTATACTGAAGCTGCTGCTTGCGGAATCCCTTTTATGGGAGTGTTAAATCAAGGAGCAGCAGAGTGCATCTGCGATGAGGATAAATCCAAATGGCTGATAACTCCAAGAGATTATAAAGCATTAGCAAGTAAGATTAAAGATTATTATCATTATAGATACGAACAAAAACTTTCTAAAGAGTATGATATAGATACTCTTATTGAACAATTTTTATATTATTTGGAAGTATGTATGAAATAATAGGAGTTTTAAAGCAATTATTGCGAAATCCGTTAGCAGTTATCTTCATCTTATTTATATCTAGCAATCTCTTAGGTGATATAAACGGTATTCCTACTATTGCAAACGTGGCAATAGGATGTTTTATTGCTTTTTTTATATTAACAAAAGGGGTTAATATAGATATTTGCATGATGACATTCATCTTGTATCTACCAATAGAATTACTATTAGCTCAACCAGATCCTCGATTTCATTCATGGGAGCGTTTAGGATTGTTTGTTGCAATGATGGCAAGTATATCACCTTTACTACAAAGTGAATATGCAAGAGCTTTTCGCTTATACGCATTACAGTTTTTTATCTTTATTATCGTTGTTGCTTCAATTGGTTCTTTTTTTGCTTATTTTTTAGGTATAAACATGATGGTACGTAATAATAGTAGTGATTATATAGGCATTGCCGGACACTTCGGCGGCTTGTTCAACCATTCCATGAAATTGGGACCTATGGCTTCGCTTGCATCCCTTTTCTTAATATATAAAGGTTTTATAACTAAAAAAAATTGGATATTTTTTTTAGCAGCATTATGCGCTTGTGCCGTATTATTTTCTGCTTCTCGTGGATCTTTTATTGGTTTGATTATAGGAGCTTATTTTCTCATGTACAGATATTCAGAAGACAAGAGACATTTAATAAAAATTCTTATTACGACTTTACTTCTATTGGCTATCACATACCCCATTTGGAATGGAACGATGACTGGCCTTGCCCAAAAACAAGCAGGTAATGTTGAGATGGGAGGAACTTTACACTCACGAAGCTTAAAATGGTATTGCAGAATTAGAGAATTTGTCTCTAATCCTATCTGGGGAGTTGGCTTTTCATCTATTGATCCTAACACTCCTGAATACTGGAATAAACAAACAGGAATTATTGAACCAGGTACATCATGGTTGGCTATTCTTTCTATGACTGGTTTATTAGGATTTATACTATTTATGAGAATATATTGGAAAGCTTATACATTGGTAAAAGAAACGATAAATAATAGAGGCATAATACTTTATACATTCTTAGTATTCTTTGTTGTCCATTTTATAACTGAAGGATATGTGTTTGCTGCTGGTAATCCAGTCTGTATAATATTTTGGCTTTTATTAGCATGTTGTTGTGATATGCAGTATGATGACATAGAAAGTTGCGAAGATAATAGTATTTTTTCATTATGAGACTTGCATTTTTTAATAATAGTCTTAATCACCATCAAGTACATGTTGCAGATGAGTTTTATCATTTGCTAGGCAAAGAATATGTATATGTAGCTACAGTTGCTCATGACAAAATTGAATTTAAAGGTGGTACAGATTATAGTTCGCGCCCTTATCTTTTAATGGCTGGTGATTCTGATAAAAATAAACAAAAGGCTATAGAGTTAGCCAAAACTGCTGAAGTTTGCGTATTTGGGGCAGAATCTATAGAATTTGCCATAGAACGTGCCAAACAAAAAGATTGTGGTATGGCTTTTGAATTGAGTGAGCGATGGTTGAAGAAAGGATGGTTTAACATTCTTTCTCCTCGACTTCTGAAGTGGTGGTGGTACTATCAGACATTATTTCGGTTCAAGCCTTTTTATAAACTTAATGCAAGCGCTTTTGCCGCAGGCGATCACGCCCGCTTGCTTTCATATAAAGGGCGATGTTATAAATGGGGATACTTCACTCATGTGGATGAAAATTTCGATGTTGAAGTTCCAATCTTGGATGCTTCCACTTCAGAAATCACACCAATTATGTGGTGTAGTAGATTTCTGAAGTGGAAGCATCCGAAACTCGCTATTCAAATGGCAGCGAAATTAAAAACTAAAGGATATAAGTTTATCCTTGATTATTATGGAAGCGGAGAACAAGAAAGGAACACAAAAGAATTAGTCAAGACCTTAGGATTAGAAGACGTCATAAAATTCCATGGTGAATTACCCAATGGCCAAATCATCACTGCCATGAGGCATCACTACATCTTCTTATTCACTTCTGACCGCAATGAAGGATGGGGAGCCGTTGCAAATGAATCGATGGCAAATGGTTGTGTGCTTGTAGCTTCTGATGCAATTGGTAGTACTCCATATTTGATTCAAAATGGGAGAAATGGATTCCTTTTTAAAAGTTGCTGCGTAGATTCCTTGACAGAAAAAGTTCAATGGCTTCTTGATCATCCACAAAAAATGCAAGAAATGCGTAGAAATGCCAGACAAACTATGATAAAACTTTGGTCACCAAGAAATGCAGCTGAAAGTTTTTTAAAACTGATTGATGATCTAAAGCATGGCAAAGAAAGCTCTATCAAAGAAGGGCCTGCAAGTATTGCAGAAATTCATTAGCAAAAAACATATAAATGAAAGTACTTCATTCAGGTTCACTTAATGTCAATGCGGGAGGTCCGGCATTGAGCATGAGCCTTACCTTAAAGGGACTTGAAAAAGCAGGGGTAAAAACTGTGGCTTTGTGCGAACAGATTCCGCAAGATGGTAAACTAATAACATCTGATTTGAACGTCCGCTTTACGCATCAGCCTAAATATGGTACATTTGCCTACGTGGATAATATCAAGGAGTGTCTTCGGAAAGAAGAGGAAGTTGATATATACCATATTCACGGCACATGGATGTATCATGGTCTTGCCGTTTCCCGATATGCCAACCGAATGGGAAAACCATACGTGGTTTCTCCCCGTGGTATGCTCTATCCGCAAGCATTGGCTCACCATGCTCTGTTAAAGAAAACCATGATGACACTCTATCAGGGAAGAGTCTTTTCCGGAGCAGCTTGCATTCAAGCCACATGCAGGGAAGAGATGGAGCATTACCGGGCATTAGGTTTTAAGAGTCCGGTAGCGGTGCTTCCCAATCCGATAGATATTAGCGGAATCATTGACAGGGAAATTCCATACAAATCTGTATTCAAAATAGGATATCTCGGACGGTTGCATCCTCGTAAACGGATAGAACGGTTGATTTATGCTTTTAGTGAAAAGAAGAAACTATTAGAGAATTGCCATTTGGTAATTATTGGCGGAGGAGATAAAAAGTATCAGAAATTTCTTGAAGATGAAGTAAAACGGCTTGGTCTGACAAATGTAGAATTCACAGGATTTCTGACTGGCAGGGAGAAAGACAATGCCATATTGGATTTATCCATTCTTGTTGTACCCAGCGATTTTGAGAACTTCGGAAACATTGTAACAGAGGCTTTGGTACGTGGTGTGCCCGTGATTGCTTCCAAAGGGATGCCGTGGCAGGAATTGGAAGAGTATCATTGCGGATGGTGGATTAATAACGACCAGGAAAGCATAAATCGCACACTACTGGATGCCATTGCTTTATCGCCTGAAGAAAGAATGCGGATGGGGATAAACGGGAAACGGCTGATGCGTGAGAATTATTCCGTAGAAGTACTTGGTGAAAAAATGAAACAACTTTACGAATGGATACTGAATGGCGGTGAAAAGCCTGAATTTGTGTATGAATAGGAAAAAGCAACCATTTACGGCTCACATAGTAATTGCTGTGTACGCACACAAAGTAAATGTTTGTAGGACATACGTATAATTTAATTTATTTTAAGCTTTTTCTTCGGCTTATAATATATTTTCCTGAAAATAATTACTAACTTTGCAACAAAAAAGTAAAAAATGAATTTTATTTTTGCCAAAATACTGCGGTGGTTCATGGTTAATGCTGTTATGCCTATGCTGGTGCCAGTGTTATTCCTTGCAATTGTAGATTGGTTCAAAGACGGGTCTTTCCCCTTTTGGGCACATCTTCAATCATTGCTGTTTAATGGCTTTTATATATTTTCAGCAACATCGCTGATGTTCAGCTTGCTTGAAGATTATAGGGAGTTTAAAATGTGTGTGGGACCGGCAATGGTTGCTTTCTTAGTGGTTCTTACCATGATGACCTTAGGAATGTTCTATATCATACAGAGCAATGACCCTAATTATTTGACTACCCACAGTTTACAATTCATTATTGTTTGGGCGGTTTCTGCTGCATTCTCAATACACGTTAAACGTCGTATTATATTATATAAATTAGGACTTGGAAGAAGATGACAGATTTATTTATAAACATAGCAACACTGATATCATTGGGATTGGCATTATATTTGGCATATAGTGTCTTTAATTCTATTGCATCTGAGAAGAAACTAAAGGAAGAGAAAAGGAAGAGTCGTCGCTCCTCGCTTGATGATTACGATAAGGTGCGCAGTGCTGCATACAAATTGGAAAATGAGAGACAGGCAAATAGCGGTATTCATCAAGATGAAGAGGTCTATATAGAAAGAGCAAAAGACATATCTGAGAACAGTGATTTTTTCTCATTTAACAAATGCGACTGACATGGCAGAGAAGCACAATAGACAGGAAACTCCAGAAGAGTCGATTAAAAATCGTTATTCGACTTTTGTCAGAATTTACAATGACATATTCCTAAAAGGATTGGGGGAGAAATATTCTAACCACCTATATCTTTCAAAGGAACTGCTACATTGTGCCGTTACTGCTTATTTTGATGATATTCAAAAATTCAAAAATTATGCTGGCTCCACGTATGCAGATTGTCATAAACAGGCTGCATACACAATGCTGTGGATTACAAGGTTTAAGCCTATACAACTTCGTGAAACAGCAAAAGCGGACACCACTTTTCTTACTATAAATGAAATTTTTGCTGTCTTTGTCGGTTTGACGTTCTTGAATGACAGTGTAAATAAATATATGTCCAAGACTTTTTATAAGCATTTAATTTATACACTTGTTTATAGAAACATTGATGCAAAGGGACTTGCATCATTATTATATGTGATGGAAAGAGCATCACAGGGTGGGTGCGCATTTTAGTAAAAATCTAACTTTAACATATACCATTATAGACACTGCTAAAGTGCCATAAAATGGTAGAGTGCCTTAAATTAAGTACTTTTTATATGAGATCAGCAACAGTCACATTATATTCAGAAAGAGATACTTTGCCATTTGTCATTAATTGTACGACAGACACCAACAGTCTGCTTGACTATTTGCTCGAATGTCTAAAACTATCTCTATGCGGCGAGGAGATAAATGACGGGATTGTCAACTTTCAGTTTGTTCATAAAAATCATATTGATAATATTGAACGGCTGAAAAAATATCTTGCAAGAGATTTGCCCGAATTGAAGCTGCCAAAGCTTAACGCCATAGTACCCTGGCTGACGAAAACCGGTGAAGGCAAGTTTTTTGCCGTATGTTTCAATCGTATTCCTTCTACGGAAGAAGCAATAGCCATACATGCCAAGATTGAAGAATTGAACGGAGGGGAGAAAATGGAGAATATTCTATCCCAGACACAAGAGATAGCCGGAGACATAATGGCCAATTATAAAATAGTATCTTCCATTCCTGATAAACGTACTATTTATGGTCAAGAACAAGTTGGGAAAAGAGTTTGTCGGTATTGTCATCGTCCAGAGCCTGAAGTCTTATTCAAGAAAGTTGCTCATACCATTTCTGAAGGGCTGGGGAATAAATTTACAATCACTTATAACGAATGTGACGAATGTAATGAGTATTTTGGTAACACATGTGAACCAGAACTTATAGCTTATCTTGATATCATGCGCCCATTTTTTCGCATAAAGGGGAAAAATGGAGAAATAGACAAAATTGAGGGTGAGAATTTTAAAATTGTAAACGATGCCTCAGACGGAAAGACCTTAAAAATCGATGTCATGCAGACTTCTTACAATCCATATCCGATAAAGGAGAAAGATGGACTTATTTTATTGGACCTAAATCATAATAAAAAGATTATTCCTCAAAACATTTATAAAGCTTTGGTAAAATTCAGCTATGGCATCGTTCCGAACAAATATCTTAACAAATTTGGATTTACAGCCGATTGGTTGCTTGGCAAAGAAACGATTGATAAGTTGCCACTCGTAATGGAGTCCATCAATAACACATATACACAATATCCAAGAGTTGTGACTTACATACGTAATAATGACAGGGGAGATTTGCCATTTGCTATTGGCGAATTTTGGGTTATGAATAGTATATTTGTATATATTATACCTGTAGATAAAGAGAACTCGTTTATGGAGACAGAATGGGAAGAACTTAAAAAAACATTCAGGAATTACAAATCCGTAAAATGGCATTATAAGAACTTTTCTTCTGCTATTCCGCAACAAATGAAATTTCATTTGAATTTTGAGCAGCGAACCTCACATTAGATTATGTCAGCCATCAAATATAGGCACTCTAATTGAGATAAAAATAAAGATTTCGTCTTTATAGTAAAATAAGCAGCTAAATTTAATGTGTAACTATTCTCTAACTTTGCAACGTCAAAGAGATTGGTGAGTACTCGTTAAATAAATCTCCCCAAAATCTTTGATAGGTTAGACTAAATTCTTACCTTTGTTGTCTGAAGGAAGAATCGGTGTCGAAGAGGTAAACCATTAACTATTCCTGTCGTTAAAACTATTAGCTGTTTCAGCCCTCTCCGACATAGTTGCAGAGACTATATAGAAAGTTTTCGACTCTGAACCTTGTTAGAGATTTCTATGGCACAACAGAGAATGCCGTAAAGATATAGTTGTATAGTACACAATTATTACGTAAGTTATTTTTTGCATATTACTTAATAAAAAGTTCTTGTATAAATTTTGATATTTTTATTTTGCTTAATTATAACCTAAGGTTGAGAAATCGGCCTTAGGGGTACTTTATTGTAATAAAGATGACAGAGAATCAGAAAGAGACAAAGATTGATTTGTCAAAGTACCACAATGCGCTGAGCAGAAAGCACCAGATGGTGCGGATGCTGTGGAGCATGATGTGGTGTCTCTTTGCACGTCCGCTGCCCCGAAGTATGGGAAGTGGATGGAAGCGTTTCCTGCTCCGTCTGTTCGGAGCGAGGATTCATCCTACAGCTGTGGTATATTCATCTGCAAAGGTGTATTATCCTGCCAATTTAATAATGGGCAGATATGCTTGCTTGGCTTCGGATGTTGATTGTTATAATGTTGCTCCTATAAAGATTGGGGCTAATTCTACCGTATCACAGGGGGCATATCTCTGCACGGCGAGTCATGACATCACGAATCCGCTGAATCCCCTGATTACTGCACCAATAGTTATTGAAGACCAGGCGTGGATAGCTGCCGGAGCTTTTGTAGGCATGGGTGTCACCATTGGACAAGGCGCTGTGGTAGGTGCTCGTGCCGCTGTGTTCAAGGACGTGGAACCTTGGACTGTGGTAGGCGGCAATCCCGCGAAATTTATTAAGAAACGTATTATAAAAGAATAATATGCTTGATTTGACGGTAATTATCCTGACGTATAATGAGGAGATACATATACGCAGGTGCTTGGAGAACGTGTGCCCGATTGCTAAGAAGGTGATAATGGTAGACAGTCCCTCTACCGATAAGACTGTGGAAATATGCCATGAGTTTGACAACGTGGAGGTGGTTGTGCATAAATATCCCGGTAACCAGGCGGAACAGTTCAACTGGGCTTTGGACAATCTGAAGATTGAGACGGAATGGATTCTTAGATTGGATGCGGACGAATACTTAAGCCAAGAACTCATAATAGAACTTTATGAGAAGATTCCATCCATTGATAAAGATGTGACGGCTGTTGTCTTACCTTTGGGACGGGCTTTCATGGGAAGAATATTAAAGCATGGCATTGTAAATGGTGTAAGTATGATACGATTATTCCGTAAAGGGAAAGCACGCTATGAGAACCGTATGATGGATGAACATTTACAAATAACAGAAGGATATACTTATACATGTGCCAATAAATTTATTGATGACAACCGTATGCCATTGAGCTATTTTATAACCAAACACAATAATTATTCAGCACGTGAGGCTGCACTACTGATTGATGCGAAATATTGTTTGACAAGCATAAAAGATGAAAATTCAGAATATGCGGAAGAGGTTCAAAAAAAACGGGAACAAAAAGCAAAATACGCCAGAATGCCTTTGTTTTGGAGAGCATTTGGATATTTTGTTTACCGGTATATCATAAAATTGGGTTTCTTAGACGGAAAAGAAGGTTTCCTGTGGGACTTTCTGCAAGGTTGGTGGTACCGCACGCTGGTGGATGCCAAAATATATGAAATAAAGAAGGCATGCGGGAATGACAAAGAGAAAATCAGGCTTTTCCTGCAAGACAAATACAACATTACACTATAACGAATGAAAGTTTCTGTTATCACCGTTACATGGAATAGCGGTGCAACTCTTCGTGACACGTTGGAAAGTGTGCTCCGACAAACCTATCCCGATATAGAACATATCATTGTAGATGGAGGGAGTACGGATAACACTATGGCGTTGATTAAGGAATACGAGCCACGATACAACGGACGGTTGCGATATATCTGCGAACCTGATAAAGGCATTTATGATGCGATGAACAAGGGAATCCGCATGGCGACGGGGAACGTGGTGGGAATGCTTAACTCGGATGACTTCTATACCTCGGACGATGTGCTTACTACGGTGGCTGCTACACTTAAAAATGACAGTTTGGATGCTGTGTATGGGGATATCCACTTTGTGAATGACGATGACCTGAAGAAATGCGTGCGCTATTATTCTTCAAGACCTTTCCGCAGATGGTGGATGCGGTTCGGCTTCATGCCTGCCCATCCGTCGTTCTATTGCAGGAGAGAAGTGTATATGAAGTATGGGACGTTTGATATTTCCTACAAGGTGGCTGCGGACTTTGAATGTCTGTTGAGACTGATTTTCATCCACAGGATAAAGATAAAGTATCTGCCTTTGGATTTCGTGACCATGAGAACAGGCGGAGCATCCACAAGCGGCATGTCAAGTCACAAAAGGATATTGCACGACCATCAGCTGGCATTTAGGAATAACGGTGTGTATAGCAACGTTCTGTTTGAATTTATGCGATACGGCTACAAGATATGTGAAATGACAATATTAAAATTTTACAAGACAAGGATATATTAATGAAAAAAGCATTGATTACAGGCGTGACGGGACAAGACGGCTCGTTTCTCGCAGAAATTCTTTTGGGAAAAGGTTATGATGTACATGGTACAATCAGACGCTCATCTGTAGATTTCCGTGAACGTATCGCCCATTTGGAGGGGCTTCCGAACTTTCACCTGCATTATGCCGATTTAGGTGATTCGATGAGCATCTTGCAAGTGGTAAAGAAGGTGAGACCCGATGAAATATACAATCTTGCGGCTCAAAGTCATGTGCAGGTGTCGTTTGACTCTCCTGAGTTTACTGCCGATGTGGATGCAACGGGTGTGCTGCGTATACTGGAGGCTGTAAGACAATGTGACCTGACAGAGAGCTGCCGTATCTATCAGGCATCCACTTCTGAGCTTTATGGCAAGGTTGAGGAAGTGCCGCAGAATGAAAAAACGCCGTTCCATCCCTATTCTCCGTACGCCGTGGCTAAACAGTATGGATTTTGGATTGTAAAAGAATACCGTGAGGCATACAACATGTTCTGCTGTTCGGGTATTCTGTTTAACCACGAGTCAGAACGTCGTGGCGAGACATTTGTAACACGAAAGATTACCCTTGCCGCCGCACGCATAGCACAGGGCAAACAGGAAAAACTGTATCTCGGTAACCTGTCATCTTTGCGTGACTGGGGCTATGCCAAGGATTATGTGGAGTGTATGTGGTTGATTCTCCAAAACGATAAGCCTGAGGATTTCGTGATTGCCACGGGTGAGCAACATTCTGTGCGTGAGTTCTGTCAGTTGTCCTTCCGTTATGCAGGCATTGAATTGCGTTTTGAAGGCGAAGGCGAGGACGAGAAGGGCATAGATTGCAAGACCGGTAAGGTGTTGGTTGAGGTATCACCCGACTTCTATCGCCCCACCGATGTGGTAAACCTGTGGGGAGACCCATCGAAAGCCAAGCAAGAATTGGGTTGGAATCCTCAGAAAACTTCATTTGAGCAGTTGATAAAAATAATGGTGGATGCCGACATGGCGAAGGTTGCCGTGGAACGTGCATCCGAACACGTGCGAATGAACCTTGCGGAATATTTAGAGAAAGGAATCGTAAAATGATGGAAAGTACAGAGTCTTAATGTTAGCTTAGACTGATCTGACAGAGTGATGAAAAACTATTGGACTATCATAATAATGTCATTCCTGACCGCTTTGCCACATGAATTGTCGGCACAAGAGAAATCTGGAACAATAGACATATTCGTAGGGGCAGACCTAAACTACAGGGATATCTATTTCAATAACCGAGTATATGATGTGTTGGTCAATCTGACTCCCGGCGTGAAGTGGAACATAGGACACCGATGGGAAGCTGCCGCACAGGTATATGTGCCGGTAGTCAACCAATACGGAGACCGCTATAAGAATGTACGATTGAACATGGCGGTGCTATCTAAGCAAATAAGAATTGGAAACTATTGGAAAATGAAAGTATCGGGCGGTCTGTTCGGTTCGGAACGCTACGGTTTGGACGTGAAGAACCTGTTTGTCCTTAACCGATGGTTTGCCATGAGCGCACAAGTGGGATTGACGGGGTATTGCTCAATGGCTAACGGATGGGAAGCCAGCACAATGGAAAGAATCACGGCGCAAATTGGACCAGAGATATACCTTCACCGATGGAATACCCAAATATCCATACGTGGCGGACGCTATGTATATGGTGACTATGGAGTGATTGGAGAGGGTTATCGTCATTTCAAGCATGTCAGTGTGGGTGTTTATGGCTCATACAGCAACAAAGGGAAAGAAGATGCGGGTTTCAAGATCATTGTCATGCTTCCTCCATACAAACGGACGGCACGGAAAGTCAATATACGTCCAGCAAGTAACTTCCGTTTGACCTATAGCGTGGAAGCAGACAACTATGCTAACCGTACTTATTTCACCGACCCTGAACAGAATGAGCGCACGGGGTGGTTTGACCGAGATTTATTGCCTTGGGGAACGGACACAATGTCTCCTGATTTCATAATTAAAGAGAAGAAGGAGGATGAAAAATGAAATCGCATATCTTTGTTATCTTGATTGCAGGCACTCTTCTTTCCATGCCAATAAGAGCACAACTTTATACGGGGACGTCGGGGCTTATCAACACACCTTCTGCTGATATGAATGAAGAGGGAACTGCCCTAATAGGAAGTTATTTCATGAACAAACACTTTACACCGGAAGATGATGGACGACATGGGTTCATTTATGATGGTAAGAAATACAACACGGCAGATTTTTATGTGTCGGTGACACCATTCAAATGGATTGAACTGAGCTATACTTTCACGCTTCAAAAATCTTTATTAGAGGGATATGACAGGCCCAAATACAATCAGAAGGATCGATATTTCTCTATCAAATTGAATCCATTACGAGAGGGACGATATTATCCGGCTATCGCTATCGGAGCAAACGACTTTTTGGGGTCTCCAACTAAACGTCATGCACATGGAGGAAACGGAACCGGTTATTTCTGCAACTATTACATAGCAGCAACAAAGCATATAAAACTGTATGGACATGACATAAGCATGAATGTCGCATATCGCTATTGTCCCCATATATACAACAAGAAATGGAACGGACTGGTCGGCGGCATCACTTACCGCCCATCGTTTGCCAAAAAACTGCGGGCGATAGCGGAATATACCGGCAACGAGATAAACATTGGAGCTGACTGTCTGCTGTGGAAACACCTGCTATTGCAAGCGGCACTGCAGGACGGCAAATATTTTTCGGGTGGAGTGTGTTTCCAAATGAACCTGTTTTAGGGAATATAAACAAACTAATGTCTTATTATAATTCAAAATTAAGAAAATGAGAAAATTATTGAAGTTCGGAGTGTTCGCACTCCTTGGAGGTGCACTGACATGCAGTGTAGCCTCTTGCAGTGATGACGACCCTGATTACAGTAATGTAACGCCGCCAACAGTGGCTGAGGTACACAACATTAGCGGTTCGATTGCCGGAATAGACGGCAAGGGTATATCGGGGGCCACAGTGACAATGGCAGGAACGGCAAGCGGAACTGCCACTACCGATGCCAACGGCTATTTCGTATTTGAGAACGTGAAGGCTGGCTCCTACACCCTGAAGGCTGAGGCAGCAGGCAAGATGCCGAAAGAGACTTCCGTGAGTGTCACTGAAAACGGCAAAGGCAAGAACGCTGTATGGAACGTGATGCTTGCCAGCGAGGAGTCGGTAACTACAGTCACAGTGGGTGAGAACGGCGGCAGCGGCAACACCACCACTGAGGCTCTTGAAGGCAATGACAAGGCGGAAGTGCCTGTAGCGGTGTCGGCACCGGCAAACTCACTAAACAAATCTGCAAGCATCGAGGTGTCTCCCATCTATTCTGCAGATGAAGCCGCAGCACAGGCAAGAAGCAAAGCGACGGGCACAAGGGCTGCTGCCAATACGCTTGTGGTAGGTGCGAAGCTAAGCTGTTCGGACAATTCGGTACGTATTGAAACGCCGTTAGAGCTGACATTCGATGTGGACGATGTAACCATAAGTGAGGTAAAGGCACAAAAATACTCCAATGGCAGATGGGTGGATGTGCCTGTGAGCACAACTGCTGACGGCAAGATTGTGATTGCCGTAGACGAGTTCACGGCATACGGTTTGTTCTGCAACATCAATTTCTCAACGTCAAGCCGCAATGAGACCATCAGCTTTGCGCAGAGCGAGTGGAACAACCTGTATGGCAGCGATGTCATGAACATAGGAACAGCCTCATACACTTACAAGGTGGGTATGGACATTAACACTGCCGGAACAAGCGTATTCACGGCATTGCTCGTAGAGGCCATGGCGCGCGCATTCGGAGCAAACTCCTACACTGCCACCGGCAACTATCCCATCAATGTTGCACTGCCTATTGGCACATACCTGAAAATAAGCGGTACACAGCAAATAAATACTGTAACGGCATCTGTGGGCAGAAGAAGCGTCAGCGGCACTCAGTACGGTGATGTGACAATCACGGTTACCACTGCCAACCGTCAGCATACCGGTGGCAGCGGCGGTAGTAAGGTAGGGTAAAGCGTGAATTTATAGCCCCACCATAAACGGGAATTAAAATCCATCAGGGAATACCGACTGAGTCCTGCATTCCCTGATGGATTTTCTGTTTTTGGATTTATCTGATAATAACAGAAAATTACTATCTATAAATACAAGAAAGATAAAAAACAATATGTGCGGAATAGTAGGATATATAGGTGAAAAGAAAGCATACGAAATACTAATCCATGGACTTCACCGTCTGGAATATCGTGGATATGACAGTGCCGGTGTTGCTTTAGGTAAGGATGACGGAGTAATGAACGTGTACAGGTCGAGGGGAAAGGTCGCTGACTTGGAAACGAGTGTGGCTGAAAAAGATATTAACGGAACTCTCGGCATTGCTCACACACGCTGGGCTACGCACGGAGAGCCAAACGACATGAATGCGCATCCGCAGGTGTCGCAAAGCGGAAGGATTGCCTTAGTGCATAACGGAACTATTGAGAATTACGCGGTACTGAAGAAGGCATTGCTGCAACATGGCCGCAGGTTTAAGTCGGAAACTGACACAGAGGTGCTGGTGCAGCTGATAGAATATGTAAAGGAATGCAACGGCTGCAATTTGTATGAGGCGGTAAAGGAAGCGCTGAGACAGGTGGAAGGCGCGTATGCCATAGCTGTGATGGAACAGGGAGACAGCAACACGATGATTGCGGCGAGAAAGGCGAGTCCGCTGGTGATAGGCATAGGCGAAGGCGAGACATTCATTGCATCGGACGCGACACCAATTGTAGGGTATACCGACAAGGTGGTGTATCTGAAGGACAATGAGATTGCACTGATAAGGCGAAACTCGCCGGTGGAAATTGAGTCGCTGGTAAACGGAAAGCCTTCGCAACTGGACATACGGACGCTGAAGCTGAGCGTGGAGCAGTTGGAGAAAGGCGGATATGACACGTTCATGCTGAAAGAAATCTTCGAGCAGCCAGAGACATTGACAGACTGCATCCGCGGACGCATCACGGCAGACTGCCGCAAGGTGGTGCTGTCGGGGGTAATAGAAAACAGAGAAAGGTTTATCAATGCCAACCGTATAGTGATTGTGGCTTGCGGCACTTCATGGCACGCCGCCCTGATAGGGAAACGCGTGATACAGGAGATGTGCAAAATCTCAGTTGAGGTGGAATACGCCTCGGAGTTCCGCTATGAGAATCCGTACATCACAAAGAATGATGTGGTGATTGCCATATCGCAATCAGGCGAGACCGCCGACACGCTTGCAGCCATACAGCTGGCAAGGAGCAAAGGGGCTTTCGTTTACGGTATATGCAATGTGGTGGGCGCGTCAATACCACGAAACACTGACTCGGGAACGTACATTCATGTGGGACCGGAAATAGGCGTGGCATCAACAAAGGCTTTCACAGGGCAGGTGACGGTGCTCACTCTTCTCGCACTATGTGTGGGACAGCTGCGCGGAACGGTGAATGATGCGACAGTAAAGGAAACAGCCGAGGCTATGAAAAAAATGCCACTATATATAAAAGAGGTGCTCGGGCTTGCTGACAAAATAAAAAATCTGTCGAAGACATACACATACGCCCGTAATTTCCTTTACCTCGGGCGCGGATACAACTACCCTACTGCACTTGAGGGGGCACTGAAACTAAAGGAAATATCCTACATTCACGCTGAAGGCTACCCTGCCGCAGAGATGAAGCACGGTCCTATAGCCCTCGTGGACAGCGAGATGCCCACAGTGGTAATTGCTCCCACCGACTCGCTTTACGACAAGATTATAAGTAATGTGAGACAGGTTAAGGCACGCGGCGGCACGGTGATTGCCATCATAACCAAAGGCAACGACGCGATAAAGGACATTGCCGACTATTGTCTTGAAATTCCCGACGTGCCTGAATGTCTTACTCCCATGGTTGTTTCCGTGCCGTTGCAACTGCTGGCTTACTACATTGCCATCAACAAGGGCAGAAATGTAGACCAGCCAAGAAATCTTGCAAAATCGGTAACCGTGGAATGAAAGGGTATGAAAGGGTATTTATCCTTACATACCCTTTCATTCTTTCCGCTTGGGATTCTTGGGGAACCATCCCTTGCGCACGCGCTCCCGCTGTTCAAACACCTCAAGGATGCTCCAGAACGACGAGAAGGAAACCACGCCGAGGATGATGCTGCAATAGAGATTGCTGACGATGAGGGAGAGGACACCGGTGACGATGCCGGCAACGAGGAACGCCCACCAGCAGCGCACGCCGAAATAATACTCGCCCTTGATGACAAGGGGATGGAAGAGACCTATGATGAGGAAGGTCACGAAACCTGTGATGATACCTGTGAATGACATGTTTATAATTATAAATTATTGATTTTTTGAGTATCTTCTGAAACGCATGATGTAGAGCATCGCCGCCACGGTGAGCGCAAACGGATAGCCCATCCATATTCCCACGATGCCGAAGCCGCAGGCGATGCCGAAGGTGTAGCTCAGAGGCAGCGACACGATGATGTAGGCAATGAATGCGTCGAGCATGAGATAGCGCACCCTGCCGAGTCCGCGCAGTGCGTTGACGTAGTTGGTCTGCACGGCGTCGCTGAACTGATAGAGCACCAGCGGCACGATGAGCGTTACGAACAAGGCAACGATATTCGGGTCGGAGGTGAACCACGATATGATGCTGCCGTGGAAGGTGTAGAACAGGATGTTGAGCAGCAGGGCGCAGCACAGTATCATCTTCAGTCCGCACATCGCCGTATGGCGTATGCCAGCGTAGTTGTTCATTCCCACAAAGTTGCTTATCCTCACGCCTACTGCCATGCCCACACCGTTGTACACCACCCAGATGCTTGCGGCAAGGTTTGCCATTATCTGATGAGCCGCCTGCGAGTCGGTGCCGAGCCATCCTGCGAAGATGGCGCAGATGGAGAACGATGACACCTCCATGCCGCTCTGCACCGATGTGGGCAGCCCCATGCCGCACAGCCTCATGATGCTCTTGCGCGAGATGCTGCTCCGGATGAAGGCGCGCAGGTATTCGCTGTACGACCGCTTGCAGGTGATACCTATTATATATATAAGGAGAATCACGAGGCGCGAGGTGAGGGTGGCTATTGCCGCTCCCACGATGCCCAGCTCGGGAAATCCGCACAGTCCGAAGATGAGCAGGAAGTTCCAGACGATGTTCCAGACGTTGCCTATGAGTATCGCCCACATCGCCACCTTGGTCTGCGTGATGCTGTCGAAAAAGCTTTTGAACGCGCTGCTCACGCCCACGAACATTAATGAGGGTATGGTCCACCAGAAGTATTGCTCAATCAAAGGCTCAAGCTCCTTGGGCTGCCCGAGGATGCTCACGTCGGCAAACACTGCCATGAGCACCGCCATGCCAATGAGCGACACGAAGAAGATGCTGAACAGCCCGTTTTTCAGCACGCTGCCACACTCCTCCGTGTCTTTTCTACCGTATGCCGAGCCGCTCAGCGGGATGATGCCGAACGAGAATCCCATCACAATCACCGACACCAGCGTGAAAAGGCTGTTCACAAATCCGGCAGCCGCCAGCGCCCGTGTGTCGTAATGCCCCAGCATTATGGTGTCAATAACACCCTGTATGGTTACGCCCAGCTGTCCTATGACTATGGGCAGTCCGAGCTTCGCAAGATATTTATACTCGTTACTTACCATTTACTTATGTTTGCTGTCTTTTCTATTTTGTTTTCTATTTCGTCTGGAAGATTATGGAAAAAGTCCAATTTTGTGATGCGCTCCACCTGGTCGACGCTGTTCACGTAGCTGTCCTTGGGACGGTCGCCGTCGGTGTTGCGGTAGATGAATCCAATGGCGCACGGCTCAGGCTGCATTCTGAGCACCACTTTGAAGAACGCCTCTGGCACGGTCACCTTGTTCTTGCCTATTGTCTTGTGCTTCTGATTCATCAGTATGGGACCGCACACGATGTACAGCTCACCGTATTTCTCTGCCCATGCGCGGCACTGCTGCTCCATCTCGTTCCAGTCGCCGCGGTTTAGGTTATGGTTCTGCGGACAGATGTTTGTCATCAGAAACGACTGCCGCTGTGCCTGCTCGTCCCATTTGTTGTCGCCGCTGGGGCACATGTGGCCTCGGTCGTAGCCCGACTGTATGTAGTCATAGTGCGTGGCGCGCGGTGCGGGCACGTCCTCATCCTCGGTGAACTTTATTCCGTCACGCTTGTACGGTCCCGTCACGTGGTCTGCGGTCAGACGCCATGCCACCCAGTGCGGAATCTTGTTCCCTGCATCGTAGCTTGCGGTATAGCCCGTGCGGCGCAGTATGACAGCCTTGGTGTCGTATTTTGGCAGCTCAAGGTTTGCGATTGATATTGCTGACGATGCAATCTCCTTCTCGTTATGTATTTCGTCTGCGACGATTATTGAGGTCTCGGAGGTGGCACCGCCAATTATTGAGTTCTCGGAGATGTCACCGCCAATCAGCGGGCGGTGTGCGGTGTTGCTGTTGCAGGCGTTCAGTGCCATCGCCGTCAGCATCGCCGCCATCCCCAGTCCCATGCTCTTAATCTTGCGCCTGCGGCGGAAGTTGTCGAACAGGATGTTGTCGGCAAGATATATGGTGAGCGCAATGGCAATCACCGACGAGAGTATTGCGCCGATGAGAATCATCAGCTGGAATTTCATAGCCATTATCGCCGGATAGCCGCCGAGTATCATTCCCATCATCGCCGGCATCGTTACGAGCTGCATGATGGTGGTGCCCTCTGTCATGGGGCGCAGTCCGCTCTCAAGAGCCTTGCGCACAAATGGCGCTATCGCCTCGGCGTGCGTGGCGCCGTTGGCGGTTAAGAAGCTATACTTGTCGATGTCGGTCACGAGCGACTGGTGGTAGCTGCCTATGGCTTTCATGCAGGTGGCTGTCATTGTGGCTATCAGCAGTCCTGCCACGGGCACAATGCAGCGTGCGTCTGGCAGTTGGCGCAGCAGTCCGGCGCATGCTAAGAACAGCAGCCCTGCCACCACGATGCCAGCCCCCATTCCGGCGGTTAGCGGCAGCCATAGCTTCAGCCCTCCTATGCGTGCCTCCCTGAGCGTGGTGAGCGCCGCCGCGGCTATGATTATCACGAGCCATGCAATGTTTATCCACACGTTGTTTATCTCAAAAAGATAGTGCATGTAGGCTCCTGTGAGCACTAATGTTATGATTATTCTGAGCAGCATGCGCCCCAAGTCCATGAGCAGTGTGCCACCCAATGCCATTTTCAGGAATTGCGTGTTCATTGTTTTTTCTTTAGAGTTTTATTTGGTGGTCGGAGAGAGAGGAGAAGTAGGATTGGTAAGAGGTGTATGAGGAGTAGGACTTGTCGGACAAGTCGGACAAGTCAGACAGGTCAGACAGGTCGGACGAGTCTGACGTAGCCGCCACAATCACGGCTGCGCCCTCGTTTGCCTTGGTCCTCAGATAGCGAGCCACGTTCTGCGCCGCACTTTGGTCAAGCCCGCTGGGGGGAGTGTCCACTATCATTATCTTCTTTTGCGTGGCTCCGACGAGCGCGAGCATCAGCACGTACTCCTGCTGCGGCGTGAGCTGCGTCTGCTGCATGGCGAGCAGTTCCTCCTGCATACCCAATGCCCGCATCTGTTCCTCCATGTCGCGCATGGTGAGCTTTCTGCCTGTGTTTGCCTTGAGGGCAAAAAAGTGGCGCGCTGTCTCCTCCATGGTGGGGTAGGGCATCCGGGCGTTTGCCGGCACGTATGCCATATCCTTGCGGAATTCGGGTGCGGAGCCTGGCGTGAGCAGCTCGCCCTCGATGCTTATGAATCCCGACTTCACGCGCTCCAGACCCACCAATGAGCGGAGTAGGGCGCCTGCGGCATCGGCATTGCCGCTGACGCACATCATCTGACCGTTGTCAACGACAAATGACAGCGCCGACACGAGTGTCTTGCCTTTTCTCTCTATATTTAAATTCTTTGCTTCCAGCATGATTTTGATGACTTTTATATATTTTATGCAAAGTTACATAAAATTTGGCTTATTGCAAAGAAAAAGAGGAGAAAAAAGAAATTCTTAGAACTCAACGCTCCTGACTGCGCTGTCGCCGGGCTTGTAGATTTTGCCCGCTGTCTTCCTGGCGTCCGCCTTGAAGTGCTTCCACGAAATTTTGTTCCACTGCACTTTGTCGGTGCACTGAGCCACGGGCACCTGCGGCAGGGCAGTTCCGTCCCTGACGAGGATTATCGCCTCGATGTCGCCGCACGCTATGTGGTTCCAGCCCGGCTGATATACCTTGCCAGTCTGGTAGTCTATCCACTTCCCGCTGCCCGGCAGATACACGTCGCGGCTGTCGGCATCCTCAAGCAGCGGTGCCACGAGGATGCTCTCGCCAAACATATACTCATCGTCCACGGTCCATGCTCCCGGGTCGCCGGGAAATTCCAGCAGCAAAGCGCGCACCATAGGCAGTCCCTGCTCCGTGCAGAGCTTTGCCTGAGTGTAAACGTAAGGCATGAGCCTGTATTTCATCTCGGCGCATGTGCGGAAGTAGTCCATGAACTTCTTGTCGTAGAGCCACGGCTCTGTTGGCGGCGCACCGTGCACACGGCTGTGGGAGCACAGATAGCCGAAGGGCAGCCAGCGGCGGTAAAGCCTCTCGGGGCTGCTTGTTACAAATCCTCCTATGTCGTTGCTCCAGAAAGAGAAGCCGCTGAGTCCCAATGACAGACCTGCGCGGATGCTTCCCTGCAGTCCCGTGTTGTTGGTGGCGGCGTCGCCTCCCCAGTGCAGGGGATAGCGCTGCGAGCCTGCCCATGCCGAGCGTGCCCAGATGATATTTTCGCCCTTCACGCTCTTTGTGATTTCCGCCACCGCCTTGTTGTAGCGCAGCGGATAGAGGTTGTGCTCGTACAGTCCCGAGCGCCCGTTGCTGTAGATGCCTTCCAGCGGCGCAGCCTCGCCGAAGTCCACCTTGATGGCGCCTACGCCGAGTTTGAGCAGGTTACCAATCTTTTCCTGATACCATTTCACGGTTTGGGGATTGGTGAAGTCGAGCACCACGTCCTCGTAGGGCAGTTCGCCTCGCCCGTTTCTCACATACATTCCCTTTTCTATCAGCTCAGGGAAGAACTTATTTTTCGGCGTAAAGTAAGGCAGCTGCCACAGACATGTGCGGAATCCGTCGTTCCTCAGGTCGTCGAGCATCTTCTTCGGGTTGTCGAAACGGTCCTTTGCGAATTCATAGTCGCACTGCCAGTCCACCCCGAACCAGCCCGTGTCGAAGTGTATCACGTCGCTCGGTATGCGGTTTTTCCTAAGGTTGGCAGCCACCTCGCGCCCCTCCTTCTCGCTGAAGTAGGTGATGCGGCTCATCCACGTGCCGAAGCTCCACAGCGGAGGCATCGGCGCCTTGCCCGTGAGGCAGGTATATTCGTTGAGAATGTCCTTTGGCTCGCCGAAGAAGATGAACACGTCCATCACCTCGTCCGCCATGAATATCTTTTGCGCTCCGATGTACGACTGTCCGAAGTCGCAGGTCACGGGAGCACCCGTGTGCATAAACATGCCGTAGCCGCGCGAGCTCATGTAGAAGGGCACGGGCTTATACATGTCGCCGGTCTCCGGACCTTGCGGGTCGGTGACGAAGAGGTTGAGCTTCTGCCCAGCCTTGTTGAGCGCCGTGGGCGACTCGCCGCAGCCGAAGATTTTCTCTCCCGGCATGAGGCTCCACACGGGCGAGATGTTGCGGGTGTTGTCGCTGCCGCGCTTTATGAAGCAGAAGGGCTGCACCTTAACCTGCGTGGAGTCGTTGTCGCTCCACACTCGGGTCTTGCTCAGCACCCTGCCGCTCTTGTCCCTGAGCACCAGCCGCCACGGATATTTCTCTATCTCTAATGTGCCGTGCGCCGATGTGAAGGTGATGCTCCTCCCGTTGTTTTTCGTTGTCCACAGATTTCTGCCGTCGGCTGGCTCGCCAACGAGCATCGGCGACTCGAAATCCCTGGGAGTCACGGGCGATGTGTAGACTCTCAGCCTTATTGTGCGGCTGTCCACGGGGTCCACGCGGAACTTCAGCCTCGGGCTCTGCTCGTATGCCGTGTTGGGAAAGTCGAGGTTGTTCAGCGGCTGGTGCAGATAGGTGTTGGCGTTGAAAGCCTGCCTCGGCATCAGCTGCCTGCGCTTCCACTCTACCGTTCCCTCGCCCGTGGCGGTGTTGATGTCCACCAGACTGTCGGCAAAGAAGTATGTGTTGGCAAAGTCCGCGAAGTCGGCGCTCACGTCCTTTGTCTGTGACAGCAGATACTCCGCTCCGCCGTTCATCTTGGGCTGTGCTGCGGCTGCCATGCCCACGGCTGCCATCAGCACCACTGCCAGTTGTCTTTTTCTACTGTACATAGTGTCTCCAGTTCGTTGTTTCTTGCTATTCATACGCTTTGTTTTTTTATTATATAATGGTATAGTTGATTTTCCGTGCCGCGGTTTTTCCGGCACTTTCCGTGCAAAATTACTATATTTTTTCCATTCCTCCAAGAGAAAAGCGGAAAACTTTATTTTATCTCCTGACTTCAAAAAAAATCCTGCGCAGAATCCGAAAAAAATCTGCGCAGAAAATGAACAAATTCTGCGCAGAAAATGAATGAATTCTGCGCAGAATTTTTTTTAAAGCCAAGACAGGATTTTTTTAATGCTTGGAGTTACATTCCAAAAGCCACGGTCAAGCCCGCCATAACTATGCTTACCATCGACATAAGCTTGATGAGAATGTTGAGCGACGGACCAGAGGTGTCCTTGAACGGGTCGCCCACGGTGTCGCCCACGATGGTTGCCTTGTGGCATGCCGAGCCTTTGCCGCCGAAGTTGCCTTCCTCCACCATCTTCTTGGCGTTGTCCCATGCTCCGCCCGAGTTTGCCATAAACACTGCGAGGGTGAATCCTGCCGTGAGCCCGCCCACGAGCAAGCCCATCACTCCTGCCACGCCGAGCAGCAGTCCCACGACAATGGGGATGAGGATGGCGAGCAGGCTGGGGAATATCATCTCCTTCTGTGCCGACTTCGTGCTTATCTCCACGCAGCGGCCGTAGTCGGGAGTGGCCTTGCCCTCAAGTATTCCCTTTATCTCGCGGAACTGGCGACGCACCTCCTCCACCATCGACTGTGCGGCGCGCCCCACGGCTCCCATGGTGAGCCCGCAGAACAGGAATGCCGCCATGCCTCCGATGAATGCTCCCACGAGCACCTTCGGGTTCATCAGCGTCACCTGGAAGAAGTTCATATAGTCAATCATGTTTGCCGTGGCGGGATTGAACGCCTCGCCGGCAGCGTCGATAAACACCTGCCCGTGGTCGGCGGCACGCACCATGGCTATCTTTATCTCCTCAACATACGACGCCAGAAGGGCAAGCGCGGTGAGTGCGGCGCTGCCTATGGCAAAGCCCTTGCCCGTGGCGGCGGTGGTGTTGCCCAGGGCGTCGAGGGCATCGGTGCGGTGGCGCACTTCCTCGCCCAGCTCGCTCATCTCGGCGTTGCCTCCGGCATTGTCGGCTATAGGTCCGTAGGCGTCGGTGGCAAGCGTTATTCCAAGGGTTGAGAGCATGCCCACGGCTGCGATGCCTATGCCGTAAAGACCGGTGGAGATGCTCTGCGCGCTGATGGAGAGGTCGAAGCCGTTGGCGCACAGGTAGCTGAGCATGATGGCAACGGAGATTGTCACCACGGGAATCATGGTTGAAATCATGCCCGTGCTCACGCCTTTTATTATAACGGTGGCAGAGCCAGTCTGCGCCGCCTCGGCAATCTGCTGAGTGGGCTTATAGCTCTGGCTGGTGTAGTATTCGGTTGCCTGACCTATGATTACTCCTGCCACCAGTCCTGTGAGCACCGAGAACGACACTCCGAGCCAGTTGTCAACCTGCAGGAGATAAAGGATGATGAACGATGCCGCGGCAATGAGCACTGCCGACACGTTGGTGCCCAGGCCAAGCGAGCGCAGCAGGTCGCGCATGGTGGCTCCCTCCTTGGTTCTCACGAGGAAGATGCCTATGAGCGACAGGAATATTCCTATGGCTGCGATAATCATCGGGGCTATCACCGCCCTCATCTGCATGTCGGGATTCATGGCAAACGCCGTGGCTCCAAGCGCCGCGGTGCTCAGTATGCTTCCGCAGTAGCTCTCATACAGGTCGGCTCCCATTCCAGCCACGTCGCCCACGTTGTCGCCCACGTTGTCGGCAATGGTCGCAGGGTTGCGCGGGTCGTCCTCGGGAATGTTTGCCTCAACCTTTCCCACGAGGTCGGCTCCCACATCTGCCGCCTTGGTGTAGATGCCTCCGCCCACACGGGCAAAGAGCGCCTGCGTCGATGCTCCCATGCCGAAGGTGAGCATAGTGGTGGTGATGGTCACGAGCGACATGTTGTCGCCCTCGTAGAAATAGCTCAGCGCCACAAACCAGATGGCGATGTCGAGCAGTCCGAGCCCAACGACTACAAGTCCCATCACGGCTCCGCTGCGGAAAGCCACCTTCAGTCCGCGGTTAAGTCCCTGGCGCGCCGCGTTGGCTGTGCGTGCCGAGGCATAGGTGGCAGTCTTCATGCCGAAGAAACCCGCCAGCCCCGAGAAAAATCCGCCGGTGAGGAAGGCGAACGGCACCCACGGGTTCTGCACATGCAGCACATACGCCATGAACGAGAATATCACGGCAAGCACCACAAACACTATGCCCACCACCTTGTACTGCTGCTTAAGGTACGCCATTGCGCCACGTCTCACGTGCAGGGCAATCTCTTTCATTCTCTCGGTTCCCTCGTCCTCGCCCATCATCTGGCGGAAGAAGAACCATGCCATTCCCAGCGCCACCACCGACGCCACGGGAACAAGCCAAAATACACTTGGAATGTTCATTTTAGGTTTTATTGGTTTTAATTGGTTATGTTATATTTATTCTTTCTTTATTCAGAATCCTGCCGCAAAGATACGAATAAGCGAGCACAGAACAAAATATAAAATGAAATTTTAATGTTTTTTATGTCGAGCGAGAGTATCTTATGTAAAGATACGAATAAGCGAGCACAGAACAAAATATTAAATAAATTTTTAATATTTTTTATGTAGAGCGTCAGTATCTGACGGCAGTTCAGCAGGACAAAATAAAAAAAACATTAATTTTCTTTTTATTTTTTTGCTCTGTGCCCGCTTATTCGTAATTTTGCAACTTAATTATATAGAAATAATGACAATAAAAAGGATTTTCACCGTTTTTTTAGGTTTTGTCTGCGCCCTGTCGGTCAGTGCGCAGATGAAATGGAATTCAGCATACCAGCAATATATCGACCAATATAAGGACCTTGCCATCGAGCAGATGAAGGCGCACGGCATACCTGCAAGCATCACTCTGGCACAGGGCGTCCTGGAGAGTGGTGCCGGCAGAAGCCGCCTTGCCGTGAAAGGCAACAACCACTTTGGAATAAAGTGCCACGGCTGGGGCGGTGCATCTATCTATGAGGACGATGATGAGCACAACGAGTGTTTCCGCCGCTATCCCTCGGCATACGACAGTTTTGAGGACCATTCGCGGTTTCTGCGCAGCGGTCAGCGCTACCGCAGCCTGTTCAGCCTTAGCCCCACCGACTATAAGGGATGGGCACGCGGACTGAAGGCGGCAGGCTATGCCACAAACCCTAAGTATGCCGACCAGCTGATAGGTATCATCCAGCTCTACAAACTCTACCAGTATGACACGGCGAAGGGCTACGACAAGTTCATGGTGCGCCACGACCGCAGCCGCGTTTCCTCGGCACAGCTGCATAAGATTTACGCTTACAACAAGAACTATTATATAAAGGTACGCGCGAGGGACACTTTCGAGTCGATTGCCAAGGAAATGGGAATATCACCGCGAAAACTGGCAAGCTATAACGAGCGCGACCGCCGCGACCGTCTGGAAGCAGGCGAGCCGCTGTATCTGATGAAAAAGCAGAAAAAGGCTGCCAAGGAGTATAAAGGCCGCCTGCACTACGTGCGTGCCGGAGAGTCGATGTACTCCATTGCCCAGACTTACGGTATAAGACTTAAGAGCCTTTACAAGTTGAACCGTATGAGTCCCTATGATGAATTGAGGGTAGGCGACCAGCTGAGACTGAGATAAAAATTACGGTTTATAAGAAAAATAAGCAGAAAACTTATAAATTATTTGCACAATACACGAAAAAGTTGTAATTTTGCAGACGATTTATAAAGGTAAAAGGATAAAAATGTGATTATGACAGACAGATTATATATTTTTGACACCACACTGCGTGACGGTGAGCAGGTGCCGGGCTGCCAGTTGAACACTGTTGAGAAGATACAGGTGGCAAAGCAGCTTGAACAGCTTGGAGTGGATGTGATTGAGGCGGGATTTCCAATATCCAGCCCGGGTGACTTCAATTCGGTTATCGAGATTTCAAAAGCCGTGACATGGCCCACCATCTGTGCCCTGACACGTGCCGTGGAGAAAGACATCGACGTGGCTGCCGATGCCCTGAAATATGCCAAGCGCAAGCGTATTCACACAGGAATAGGCACAAGCGACTCACATATTAAGTATAAGTTCAACTCAAACCGTGAGGAGATTATCGAGCGTGCCGTGGCTGCGGTGAAGTATGCCAAGAAGTATGTTGAGGACGTGGAGTTCTATGCCGAGGATGCAGGCCGCACCGACAACGAGTATCTTGCCCGTGTGGTGGAGGCTGTCATCAAGGCTGGTGCCACGGTGGTGAACATCCCCGACACCACGGGTTATTGCCTGCCTCACGAATATGGCGCAAAGATAAAGTACCTGATTGACCATGTGGACGGTGTGGACAAGGCGATAATCTCAACCCACTGCCACAACGACCTGGGAATGGCTACAGCCAACACCATGGCAGGTATCATTAACGGCGCACGCCAGGTGGAGGTGACCATCAACGGTATAGGCGAGCGTGCGGGAAACACCAGCGAGGAGGAGATTGCAATGATTCTGAAGTGCCACAAGGGACTTGGAATAGAGACCAACATAAACACCCAGAAGATTTATCCCACCAGCCGCATGATTTCATCGCTGATGAACATGCCAGTGCAGCCCAACAAGGCTATTGTGGGACGCAATGCCTTTGCCCACTCAAGCGGCATACACCAGGACGGCGTGCTGAAAAACGTTCAGACCTACGAAATCATGGACCCGAAGGATGTGGGTATCGACGACAACTCTATAGTACTGACAGCCCGCAGCGGACGTGCCGCACTGAAGCACCGCCTGAGTGTGCTGGGCATTGAGATGGAGGGCGAAAAGCTTGACAACACTTATCAGGAGTTCCTGAAACTTGCCGACCGCAAGAAGGAGGTGCACGACGACGACATTCTGATGCTTGCCGGCATGGAGCGTGCCATGAGCCGCAGCATCAAGCTTGACTATCTGCAGGTGACCACTGGCATGGGCGTGAAGAGCGTGGCGTGCATAGGGCTTGACCTTGCCGGAGAGAAGTTCGAGGCTTCGGCATCGGGCAACGGTCCTGTGGATGCTGCAATCAAGGCGCTAAAGAACATCATCAAGCGTCAGATGACCCTCAAGGAGTTCACAATCCAGGCAATAAGCAAAGGCTCCGACGATGTGGGTAAGGTACACATGCAGGTGGAGTATGACGGCAGCGTTTACTACGGTTTCGGTGCCAACACCGACATTGTGACCGCCAGCGTTGAGGCGTACATAGATTGTATTAACAAGTTCAAGAAATAAGAGAAGAAAATAAAGACAAAACAATGAATACATTATTCGACAAGATTTGGGATAAGCATGTGGTGCAGGTTGTTGACGACGGTCCCACACAGCTGTATATAGACAGACTCTATTGCCACGAGGTGACATCGCCGCAGGCGTTTGCCGGAATGAGGGCAAGGGGTATCAAGTGTTTCCGTCCGGAGCAGATTTTCTGTATGCCCGACCACAATACACCAACTCACGATCAGGACAAGCCGATAGAAGACCCTGTATCAAAGACACAGGTGGACACACTGGCAAAGAACGCCACCGACTTCGGGCTCAACCACTTTGGTATGATGAACCAGAAAAACGGTATCATCCACGTGGTTGGTCCAGAGCGTGGACTGTCGTTGCCGGGCATGACCATCGTATGTGGTGACTCACATACTTCTACTCACGGTGCCATGGGTGCCGTTGCCTTCGGTATCGGAACTTCTGAGGTGGAGATGGTAATGGCTTCGCAGTGCATCCTGCAGAGCAAGCCCAAGTCGATGCGTATCAACATTGAGGGCACACTGCAAAAGGGTGTCACAGCCAAGGACGTGGCTCTCTATCTCATGGCTCAGCTCACCACAAGCGGTGCCACAGGATATTTTGTGGAGTATAGCGGCAGCGTAGTGAAAGACCTCTCAATGGAGGGTCGCCTCACACTGTGCAACCTCTCGATTGAGATGGGTGCCCGCGGCGGTTTTGTTGCTCCCGACGAGAAGACATTTGAATATATCAAGGGTCGTGAGTATGCGCCGAAGGGCGAGGAATGGGATAAGGCTGTGGAATATTGGAAGACCTTGAAGAGCGGCGATGATGCCGTGTTCGACAAGGAACTGACATACAATGCCGCCGACATTGAGCCACGTGTTACATACGGTACAAACCCAGGCATGGGTATAGGCATAACAGAGACTATCCCTGCCGTTGAGACCATCGACGAGGCAGGACGCGCAAGTTATCTCAAGTCGCTTGGCTACATGGGCTTCAATCCCGGCGAGAAGATGCTGGGCAAAAAAGTTGACTATGTGTTCCTCGGTGCCTGCACCAACGGTCGTATTGAGGACTTCCGCGCCTTTGCAAGCATTGTGAAGGGCAAGAAAAAAGCCGACGATGTGGTGGCTTGGCTTGTGCCGGGCTCATGGATGGTGGACGCTCAGATTCGTGAGGAAGGTCTCGACAAGGTGCTTGAGGAGGCTGGCTTTGAAATCCGTCAGCCCGGCTGCTCGGCATGTCTTGCAATGAACGACGACAAGATTCCTGCAGGCAAGCTCAGCGTATCTACAAGCAACCGTAACTTTGAAGGCCGTCAGGGACCTGGAGCCCGCACAGTATTGGCATCGCCACTTGTTGCCGCTGCCGCCGCCGTGACAGGAGTAATCACCGACCCGAGAGAGATGATGTAACCTACCCCTCCTAAAATTCTTAAAACAACAATGAAGCAGAAATTCAACATAATAAAGAGCACCTGTGTGCCACTGCCTTTGGAGAATGTCGACACCGACCAGATAATACCGGCACGCTTTCTTAAGGCAACAACCAAAGAAGAGAAATTTTTCGGTGACAACCTGTTCCGTGACTGGCGCTACAATCCCGACGGCTCGCAGAACAAGAACTTTGTACTCAACGACCCGACATACAGCGGCGAAATTCTCGTGGCTGGCAAGAACTTCGGAAGCGGTTCAAGCCGCGAGCATGCCGCATGGGCTATCGCAGGATACGGATTCCGTGTGGTTATCTCAAGTTTCTTTGCCGACATCCACAAGAACAACGAACTGAACAACTTTGTGCTGCCGGTGGTGGTGACACCCGAGTTTCTCAGCGAACTGTTTGACAGCATAAAGCAGAATCCAAAGATGGAAGTGATTGTCGACGTACCAAACCAGACTGTCACCAACACTGCAACAGGCAAGAGTGAGAAGTTTGAAATCAACGGATACAAAAAATATTGTCTCATGAACGCGCTTGATGATATCGACTTCTTGCTGGAGAACAAGGATAAGATTGAAGGATGGGAACAGCGCAACAAATAAACAACACCTATCGTGGCATTCAGCCGTTCATAGAGATTATGGACTCCACGCTCCGCGACGGCGAGCAGACCAACGGTGTGTCGTTTGTGCCTCATGAGAAACTCATGATTGCACGCATGCTGCTGCGCGATGTCAATGTCGACCGCGTGGAAGTGGCATCGGCACGTGTGTCTGACGGCGAGAAGGAGGCGGTAAAGATGATTACGCGCTATGCACGCCAGATAGGCATGACCGACAAGGTTGAGGTGCTCGGCTTCGTGGACGGCGGTCAGTCGGTGGACTGGATTGCGGAATGCGGCGGCCGTGTCATCAACCTGCTGGCTAAGGGCAGCGAGAACCACTGCACCCATCAGCTGAAGAAGACCTGCGAGGAGCATATTGCCGACATCAAAAGTGTGCTGGACTATGCCCAGTCGAAGGGTTTTATCGTCAACCTCTATCTTGAGGACTGGAGCAACGGAATGCAGGACTCGCCGGAGTATGTCTATAAGATTATGGACGCGCTGAAGGACACCTGTATCCGGCGCTTTATGTTGCCCGACACGCTTGGAGTGCTCAATCCGCTGCAGGTGATAGAGCTGCTGCGCAAGATGCGCAAGCGTTATCCCGACTGCCATTTCGACTTTCATGCCCACAACGACTACGACCTTGCCGTAAGTAATTCGTTGGCGGCGGTGCTGAGCGGAGCAAAGGGACTGCACGTAACGGTAAACGGACTTGGCGAGCGTTGCGGCAACGCACCGTTGTCGAGCGTGCAGGTGATTCTGAAGGACCAGTTCCACGCCAAGACCAACATTGTGGAGGATAAGTTGAAGGACATCAGCCATCTTGTTGAGGGCTATTCGGGCATCGCAGTGGCTCCCAATATGCCTATCGTGGGCGAGAATGTGTTCACTCAGGTAGCTGGGGTGCATGCCGACGGCGACAACAAGAACAACCTCTATTACAATGACCTTGTGCCGGAGCGATTCGGACGCAAGCGGGAGTATGCGCTTGGCAAGAACAGCGGCAAGGCAAACATTCTAAAGAACCTCGAAGAACTGGGGCTGGAGCTTAGTCCTGAGCAGACGCGCCGCGTGACCCAGCGCATCATTGAGCTGGGCGACAAGAAGGAGCTTGTGTCGCAGGAAGACCTGCCATACATTGTGAGCGATGTGCTGAAGCATGATGTTCCCGATGACAAGGTGCAGCTGTTGAGCTACTTCGTCACAACCAACTACGGACTGAAGCCGATGGCGAGCGTGAAGCTGCAGGTGGGCGACAGCGTGTTTGAGGAACAGGCAACGGGCGACGGTCAGTATGATGCCTTCGTGCGTTGCGTGCGGCATATATATAAGGAGAAGCTTGGCAGAAAGTTCCCGTGGCTCGACAACTACACAGTGAGCATTCCTCCGGGCGGCCGCACCGACGCACTCGTGCAGACTGTCATTGTATGGAACTGGGAAGACCGCGTAATCCGCACCCGCGGACTGGATGCCGACCAGACAGAGGCGGCTATCAAGGCAACGATGAAGATGTTGAATATCATCGAGGAAAACTTCTCCTAATCCTCTCCCCACCTGTCCTACATCTCCTAATCCTCCTACATCTCCTACAATTCATAAAAAACAATAAAAAAACAAGATAAAAACAATGGATTTTAAAATTGCAGTATTGGCGGGCGACGGTATCGGCCCCGAAATATCAGAGCAAGGTGTGAACGTAATGACCGCAGTATGCGAGAAGTTCGGTCACACAGTGAGTTACGAATATGCAGTCTGCGGTGCAGACGCTATCGACAAGGTAGGCGACCCGTTCCCTGAGGAGACCTATCAGGCATGTAAGAATGCCGATGCCGTGCTGTTCTCGGCAGTGGGCGACCCAAAGTTCGACAACAATCCTACAGCCAAGGTGCGTCCTGAGCAGGGACTGCTTGCCATGCGCAAGAAGTTGGGACTGTTTGCCAACATCCGTCCCGTGCAGACATTCAAGTGCCTGCTTCACAAGTCGCCCCTGCGCAAGGAGCTTGTAGAGGGTGCCGACTTTATGTGTATCCGCGAGCTTACTGGCGGTATGTACTTCGGCGAGAAGTATCAGGACAATGAGAAGGCATACGACACCAACTTCTACACCCGCCCGGAGATTGAGCGTATTCTCAAGGTGGGATTCGAGTATGCCATGAAGCGCAACAAGCACCTCACCGTGGTTGACAAGGCTAACGTACTGGCTTCAAGCCGTCTGTGGCGTCAGATTGCTCAGGAGATGGCACCTCAGTATCCTGAGGTTACCACCGACTATATGTATGTGGACAATGCCGCCATGCGTATGATTCAGGAGCCAACGTTCTTCGACGTGATGGTGACAGAGAACACCTTCGGCGACATTCTCACTGACGAGGGCTCGGTAATCAGCGGCTCAATGGGATTGCTGCCATCAGCCTCAACCGGCGAGAGCACCCCTGTGTTTGAGCCTATCCACGGTTCATGGCCGCAGGCTAAGGGACTGAACATCGCCAACCCTCTGGCACAGATTCTCTCCGTGGCAATGCTGTTCGAGCATTTCGGACTGAAGGAGGAGGGCACGCTTGTGCGCAAGGCTGTTGATGCAAGTCTCGACGAGAATGTACGCACACCTGAGATTCAGGTTGAGGGCGGTGCAAAATACGGCACAAAGGAAGTGGGACAGTGGATTGTTGACTTCATCAAGAAGGCATAAGTCTGTTCACCCGTAAAACTTATTTAGAATGATGATGCGCAAAACGCTTATCACAATATTCATAATGCTCTGCTCGGTTGGCTCATTCGGTCAGTCGGCAGAGCGTTTTTTCGATGCAAAGTCAAAACTCAGCAACGCACAGCTGTGTGACACACTGCTGAAACAGGCTGCGGTGAACATTGAGAAACAGCAGTGGGACTATGCCATTGAGAAATATGGCAAGGTGCTTGAGATTGACGATAAAAATCTCGCTGCACGATATTTCCGTGCCTACGCCCACACCAAGCTGCACCACTACGACTGGGCGAAAAGCGACTATGAGAATGTGCTGAAGATTGTTCCCAAGCACTTAGAGACACAGCTCGGACTGGCTTACGTCTACGAAAAAATGGGAAAGAAGCGCGATGCCTTCGACATGTACAACCGCGTGGTGCAGCAATTCCCAGACAGCGCCTCGGCATACGCCGCCCGCGCCGTCTACGAGCAGGCAAACAACATGGCAGAAGTGGCTCTCTACGATTGGGAGCAGGCTATCAGCCGCAATCCCTCCGACACCGGCTATATGATTTCCCGCGTGGAGCTGCTCATCACCCTTGGCCGCAAGGACGAGGCGCGTGAGGCGCTTGACGACATGCAGCGACACGGAGTAACCAAGGGCGAACTGCTAAAGTGGTACAAGAAAGTGAAAAAATAATATTCATTCAATCACAATCTTTATATCATCTTTCCTTTCTGGATAGATGAATACAAGGCGTTCGGCGTACATTTCCTTTATTCTGTCGTTTACAATCGCGACGTTAACCACCCCAGGCTGCAATGTCTTGGTGTCGATAGCTATAGTCTTGCCGTTGAGCCGCTCCATGGTGAGCAGGTTGCCGCCGCCAAACAGTGCGAGTGAAAGTTCGGAAGCGTCAACGCCCTCCATTATCGGTGTGACATACAGCATATTTTTTCGCTGCACAACGGTCATGGTGATGCCGCGCGTCAAAGCATCGGGCACTGCCACATGACAGGCTCTGCCGTCTTTAGCATACGCCTCCAGGCGATAGTGTTCTGTTGCGATAGGCACGAAATAGAGTGTGCCCATGCCCTTATGCAACGATGAGCCTTCTGCAACGACCGAGTCATTGGATGTCTGTATGAGTCTTACGTCAGCGTAAACACCATAGTCCTGTCCGTTCACTATCTTATAAGCCAACCGTTGCCTGTGACCTGCAATAAGATTTCCACCTTCAGGAAGAGCCGCAATGGTGATGTTGTCGGCATCGTGTGCGTGTTGTGCCTCACGTTTATTCTTCTTTGTCTGTTTCTCTTCGGCTCCTGCCGGCATATGAGTCGTGCCGGCAGAACCGCGCTTGAGTGCCCCTACCACAATCTCCTTGTATGCAAAGAGTTCCTGCGGATAGTTCATCATGTGGCGTGTATATCCCACCAATGTGTATGTGCCGGTGTTTAGATTGGCAGGCAATACCATCATATTGGCAAACACTCCCATAGAGTCCTGCTTTATCATGGCACGCTCAATGAGCGTGTCGGCGGCATTGTCGTGCAGTTCTACATACACAAACTTTGAGCGCCCCTTGGGATAATCATGACTTGTAGACGGCAGATGTGTTGCGGCATCAGCCAGATGAGCACGAAACCATACACTGTCGCCTGCCAGATAATAGTGTCTGTCGGTTTGGAGGTATATCTTCTCCTGCGAGTTAAGTGCGAAAAACTCTGTTATCCGTTTTTCCAATGACTGTGCGCTGACTGTAATACCCCATGCGCCGCATATCATTAACAATATCATCCTTATGATGTTCATAGTTCTATAACTTCCTGTTTGTAAATCAGTTTGCCTTCATCGCTCACACCTTCTACAGTCAACAGATAGCGCTTTCCCGGCTTTAGTCCGACAAGGCTGATTGTCCTGCCGGCTTTATCAATAATGAAGTGCGGGTTCCAGTACACTGTAGGACGATAGTCGTATTCACCTGTGCTTGTATTCCGGGGCACATAGAACTCTACCGCCGGTTTATAGCCCAATTGGTTTACCGTAGCCAATGACAACGGGCGGTCACGCCTGAAACGTGAGGGGTGTATCGGCGACTTTGTGTATATTAACAGCAGCCCGCCACCGGCAGTTGCATTGCCATACAAGCTTTTTATGCCGCCTAAATTTCCGAATACCTCGTAATTGGACGGGGAAAAATATTCTATCTGTTTTATTTCATTAGGATTCATAAGTACTATATCCGCCAACGCATAGTCAGACACACGTAAGCCGTCAACTTTCACTTCTGCGGGAACAAATTTATTTTTAACCCTTTTGCCAACACACCGCAAGGGTGGTGTCTTTTCTCCGTCATCAGTAACAATCTCAGCATCACTCACCCACAGCCCTATCCTGCTCAGGAGCTGCTCCATTGTCGGCATTCGCTCAAAGTTTGCATTGCCTTCCTCAAGAAATCTGTCCGGCATGAGATTGCGTGAGTTCATTGGCTTTAATTTGCGGCCTGTCACTTTCACGGTTGGCAATTCAAACGAACAGCGGCTCAGCTGCCGGAATGCAGTGCTGTCGGGAATGATTGTTTTAAATAAGACCGAACTGTCAGCCCTTTGAGATATAACCCCACCGAGTGACGGATATTGTTTCTCTGAGATATTGAGCGTGATAAAAGCATCCGACGACTTTCTGTTCAAGGCTTGAAGCTGTATGACGGTACCGTCCACAAAATCCAAGCCGGATATACAAAAGGTGTCGCTACGCTCCAACTGTATTTCTGTCTGGTAGCCCGTATTGGGAATTAACAGTTTCAGTTTGGGGAATTTCACCTTGTGAAACGTTCCCTTGATATTGCCGGATATTGTCTGCTCCGTCTCCATAGTGCGCCTTGTTTGAGTTGTGGTGTCACGCAGTATTCCGTTAATATCATATCTGCTCCACCCTTGAGTAAGCATCAAGACGTCCATTGCCGCCTTTGACTTCGCACTTCCGTCAAAATACGCTTCGGGCGTTTCAATCCTTCCGCGTATGTCAGAACGAAGCAACAGCCCTTCAATGATATTGCCTGCATGTTCTTTGTCCACACACTCGCTCACACTCACACAGGCTGTCGCAGGCTGGCTGTCATCGGTACCTGTGATTCGCATGCGCTTAGTATCCGTCTCCTGCGCCATTCCTGCGCAGGAGATTAATATAGAAACAGACAATATAATATATTTTTGTATTGACATTCTTTGAATCTGTCTTAATTACATAATAATTACAAAGATACAACATTTATTTATATAAATGCCCAAAAATATTTTTTTTAACATTTCGGGTAGATTATTACCCATGTAAGATAATCACCACAAAAACGTGCTACACGTTGCACCCTGCATCACACCCTCGGTGGCATCCAAAACTTTTCCCAAAATAATAAATACAATAATAAAAACTAACCAATATAAATTACCAAAAGCTGAATACACAACCTCGTCACCAAGGTGACGAGGGCTAATCACCATTGTGACGAGAGATAACCACCAAGGTGACGAGGTTATAAATCGCTCATTTAAAAAGTTATTTCACTGACTCTGCAATTCAATCTCACCACCCAATATGTTAGGAAATATGCAAAAAAAGAGAAAAATCTTGGTTTTTAAAATAATAAATTGTAAAACATTTTGTGGTTTGAAATAAATGTCGTATCTTTGCATAAGAAAGGCTTCGCCTCAGCAATTTATAACAAGCTATAAGTGCGTTCGGCTTGCACTTTCTTTGCATAAGAAAGGCTTCGCCTCAACAACTTAGAACAAACAAAAGGACAGGCAATGGAACAACAGTTGAAAAAGTGTCCGGTGGGCATACAGACATTTGAGAATATCATTGAAGGTGATTATTTGTACATTGACAAGACTGAGTATGTGTACAATCTCACTCACGGTGCGCCCAAATATTTTTTTCTGAGCCGTCCCCGACGGTTCGGAAAGTCACTGCTCACTTCTACTCTGAAAAGCTACTTTGAGGGAAAAAAAGAACTGTTCAAAGGACTGGCTATGGAACGGCTGGAAAAGGACTGGACACAACACCCAGTGCTGCACTTCGACATGAGTTTGGGAAAACATTTGGACAAAGAGGCACTGGAACGCTATTTGGCACGGAGAATAGCAGAACAAGAAAAAGTGTACGGTATAACTCAACCAGCAATAGATAATAATGACCGTCTGACAGAGCTTATACGAAGAGCATACGAACAGACAGGTCAAAAAGTGGTGGTGCTGATAGACGAATATGATGCGCCGCTGCTTGACGTGATGCACGAGGAAAAAAATCTGCCTATTCTCCGTAACGTAATGCGTAACTTCTATTCTCCGTTGAAAGCCTGCGACCCTTACCTGCGCTTCGTGTTCCTCACAGGTATAACCAAATTCTCACAGCTAAGCATTTTCAGCGAACTGAACAACATCAGCAACATCAGCATGGACGAGCCGTATGCCGCCATCTGCGGAATCACCAAAGAGGAGCTGCTCACACAGATGTCTGCATATATTGAACAGTTTGCAGATAAACTCGGAGTGACAAAGGAGGAGATGCAGCAGAAACTGAAAGAGAAATACGACGGGTATCATTTCGCATGGCCATCGCCTGACATCTACAACCCGTATAGTCTGCTGAATGCCTTTGCTAAGGGAAAACTTGACAACTATTGGTTTGGCAGCGGCACTCCCACTTATCTCATCGAGATGCTGAAAAAATTCAATGTTCCGCCATCGCAGATTGGAGGGGCTATGGTGACTGCCGATGACTTTGACGCACCAACGGAGCACATGGTGAGCATCACACCACTGCTATACCAAAGCGGCTATATCACCATAAAGGACTACGACAGTGAGACGGAGCTGTACACTCTGGACATACCCAACAAAGAGATACGTGTGGGACTGATGCGCAGCCTGTTACCCAATTATATGGAGAACGGCAACGGAGCACCCGGCAACACCGCAGTGGCAAAAATCTCGGCTTTAATACGCAGGGGGGACATGGACGGGGCACTCACCATGCTTCAGGAGTTCTTGCTCACCGTGCCTTATTGCGACAACACCGACTATGAGGGGCATTATCAGCAGCTACTCTACGTAATATTCAGTTTGCTTGGGCACTATGTGGATGTGGAAGTACGCACTCCGCGTGGACGTGTGGATATTGTGCTGCGCACTCAGACCACCTTATATATAATAGAGCTGAAGCTCAACAAGAATGCCGCCACGGCAATGCGACAAATCAATCTGAAAGACTATCCGTCACGCTTTGCGCTCTGCGGACTGCCGATAGTTAAGGTTGGCATCAACTTCGACAGCGAGAAGAAGACAATTGGGAAGTGGGAGATAAAATAAAATTCACCGCCTTCCTAATTCATTCATATACGTTCATATATCAGGCACTTGTCGTGGTTAGCTGATTGTGCGGCGTAAGGCTTTAGGGTGCCTTCCTCAACCAGATCTACTTCACGCCCCAGCCGTTCCCGCAGCTCCCTCCATATTCGTGCGTAAGTAAGCAAGGTGACAGGCTTGTCTGTCCTGTCAAACTCCACGAGAATATCCACATCGCTGCTTTCACTCTCTTCCCCACGGGAGAAAGAGCCGAACAGCCATGCTTTCTTCACTGGTTGTGTGGAAAGGTATTGGCGTATTTTCTCAATCATCTTAGTGTTCATGGACGTGCAGCCTTTCTTAATTTTTGTTGCAAAGTTATTAATAAGCAGGTGCAAAGCCCAAAAAATATATATTTTTATGTTTTTTTGGCTTTGCTGGTAGTGTAGGTGACTTTTTTCAGTTAAGGCCTATTGCTAATAGGCAGTTTCAAGCATCTATCTCTTCTTATAATCATATAATATACTTTTTCTGTTACAATGTAACACTTTTCGTCTGCAAAGATAATAAACATTATCCAAAATTATTCGATTCCACGTACTTTTTTTTGTGATTATTCACATTTTTCGTCAATATTCACTCTAAAATACTCCTAACGGTATCCCATTTTTTCATTCTGCATGACCACCGGGATATTATTTTTTCCGCAAAGGTAAATCGCCGTCTCCAAGCCTGACAATACCTGGTCATGCCATGAGTGACTGCGGAAAATATTCCTCTCCGCCGTCGAGCATATTTTCCGCATCAGCCTTGTCCGTTTGTCGCCGCCACCTTTTGGAAAGCAGAAAAAAAAATTCCACGGTCACAGAAAGACCGAAATAAGGGAAGAAAGAAATGAGTTAGCGAAACGCAAAGGGAATTTACTCACTATGCCAAGCGTGAGTTCTTCAACGAAGTTAAAAAAACATTTTCAAACAAGGTTAAATATATGAGTAAGGAACTATCAATCGAGAGTGCTAAGTATTGGCATCTGGAACCAGTATACCTGTATGAAGAACTGAAAATAGAATTATAAAATAATCAATATTTATGAGACATAATTTTGAAGTATTAGTAATATCAAAATTGTCAGACAATATTAATATTTTCTTTGCATTTTAAATAGCCACCCGTCGTCAACAGGTGGCTATTTATTGAAAAGTTATCGGCTAAATGTCCATGAATCATTTACCGTAAATGGTGGAAGGGCCCAGCTGTTAGACACATATAAATAAGAGTCTCCTGAAACAGAGGTGAAATTCTCATTAAATGTTCCAGAGAAAGTACCCCGTGCTCCATATAAAGCTATTAAAGATATGGAAACACTTCTATTTGATGATACTGTACATTCACAAGTTATCACACCATAAAAACCACCTGCTGTATATATGGCATAACCGTTTCCTATCTCCTTTAATTTTAAATCCATGGTAACAGTTTCTGCTCCTAAGTAGGTCTGGTTAAAAGTCCATGTGCCTGTAAGATCTGGAATAGTAGGGATTGGATCGGGATTTGGGTCAGGATTTGGTTCTGGTTCTTCTTTTTTCTTTGTTGTAAAAGACTTTTCTTCACCTAAATATTCTTTTCCATCAGAAGAAATCGCAGCCGTGTAATAATACGTGGTTGCTGGTTTCAAACCTGAACATGATATCTTTTTATTTTTTCCTTCTGATGAGTCATAAGTAATCATTTTATATTCATCGCCTTCCTCCCATTGTAAGAACACGTAGCACTTACCACCTTCAGGCACATTCTCAAAAGACCCTTCAACAACCGCAGACTTCTCTGTAACATCATAATAGCCACCAGTTGTTACAATTGGTTCTGGATCAGGATCGGGGTCAGGGGTTGGATTCTCTTTTTTTGTTGTGAATGACTTAGTTTCTCCATAATAATTTTCTCCTTCATATTGGATAAAAGCACGATATTTGTACGTTGTACCCGGCTTTAGCCCCGACAGATTAATAGTTCTTTCTCCATCAGAAGAAGATGTGCCTGTTATATTATAATTTCCATCATTTCCGTATTGAACACCACATGTGGCACCATTAGGCACATGTGAGAATGAGCATACTATTGTTGCTGTTTCTTTTGTAACACTAAGCGTTTCACCTGTTATCACCTTTGGTTGTATGTCATAATAAATTTTGTCAACGTCCCCATAGGTTATTATAGGTTCCTGCGGACCACCCCATAGATATTTTTGCCTTCTTAATACAAATTGTTCAGTCACTCCATCAACCTTGACAACTGCATACGGTCTTAACCAATAATATATTTTGGGTTCAGCATTTAAATTAGTAAGATATGATTCATCAAATTTTATTTCATGCTCTTTTAAGCGAAAATCACAATTATCATAGTTCACATTGGATTCATTCCTTCTTATAGCAACTCCTGTATGGATAGAGCATGTTATTGGCTTTCCTAAAGTATTTAATCCTTCTATATTAACTTGAATTTTATATTGAGGCGCATTGTTGTTGTCAATGTCTGATATCCAAATCATAGGACCTCCAATATAATCATATAAAAGATTATTGTAGTTTTCTTCATAATTATGCTCAAGCCAGCCTAATAACAAATTGATACCTAATGCTACAGGTTGGCTATAACCCCAAATTCCTGCTGTTAAACCTTGACTTAGAAGGAATCCTGGCAAGTATTCACTTCCGTTAGAGAACAAGGTCAGAATATCATTAATTTCAAATGCATTATTTATCCAACGGCATATTATGTTTAATACCTCTCCATTGGGAACTCGAGTCACAGCATTCAACGGTTTTATATTTTTCACTCCATCAAGTTCTTTTATGTAAGCAGAATCCGAAGTGGTAAATAAACCATATTGTTGATTTGTTCTCTCGTCTGCAAAAACATTTAATAATCCTTGATTACTAAATATTGTTTGGATATTCATATCCTTGTCAAACTTCAACGCAATACCTCTATCTTCTCTTCCTTTTTCTCCAATAAAACAAAAATATCCTCCGTCTGACATTTCTTTCCTACAAACTATAAAACATCCATTTGAATCCATACATCCTTCTTCCCAGCCTTCAAGACTTTCTTTAGGAATCTGATAATATGTATGCTTTTCTTTATATTCAAAGCATATACTATCAATCTCATTCACTAAATTTTTATAGCAGATGTTATTAGACCATACATTGACTGCTTGATTTTCGTAATGGGAAATGCTATCAATTTCAGATAAATAATAGGAAATTGTATCTTTGTCTATGTAGAAGCTAATAGAATTTATATTTGTTTGTGAGAAAACAACTCCAATATTGATAATGAAATATAATAAAATTGTCAATTTTTTCATCTCTTTATTATTTTATAGGTTAGACCATTCACATAGACTAAATAAACTCCTGTATTCAAATTTAAAACGGAGAAAGCGTATTCTCCATTCTTATGGACAGTTTGCTTGAAAACAAGCGTGCCGTTAGTAGAATATATAGCTATGGTACTATTTGCTTTGAGAGAAGGGAACAGCAATAATTCACCATCAAGTTTAAATGAAGTCTCTCCATTTTCCAAATTTGTGATTCTCGTTGAAGAAGATTTTTCGTAAGTGAAACGAGCCATATTCTCTAATACATAATTAACTTCAATGCCATTTGAAGTTATAACTAAATCTGTTTCCGTAAATGTTACTTTGGGCTTTTCCGCCAAAGCATACGCAACCTTTGTTCCGTCCTTTGCCCATACGACAAGATTGTCTATAGGCTCATCTGCAACTGCCACTATACTAATTAAAGGCAGCAACATAAGTAAAAATATTTTTTTCATTGAATAAAAATAGGTATAAAAAAGGCGTGCACCATTCTTTCCGCTTGTCTAATCTCAGGTTACCGCCAAGTGACCTACACGCATAACAAGCAAAGAATGGCTCACGCCTTGCAGGCGTGAACCTTCAGTCTGCTTGTCCTCATGCGTTGAATATTGGCGGTATTCGAGATTAGAGAACAAGAGCTAAAAGCTCAATATATTTTTATATGTTCATTTCAAGTTTTGGGAATGGAAACGCTTTCAGTGTTAATGTTTTCCATGCTGTTTTGCATGGCGATTATTAATCTCTAACCTGCGGAATGCAGTCCGTTCAGGACTGTCGGTGTGCATATTCATGCACCTTTTCTCGCCATGGCAAAGTTGAAGCAAGCTTCACTTTACTCATTTGGCTTAACGAAAATGTTCCTGTATGCGTTTCATTCTTTTATTTCTGTTTGTATTCTGTATTTTTAAGTTATACCTTGGAATAGGGCTGTCTGCAATCCATATTCCGTTAATTATCCCAACCTTTTGATTACGCGAGGGCAAAGAGAGCATGTTCACTATGCCAAGCGTAAAAAAGGTGTGCGTAAGCGAATATTTTACTTCGCTGACACGTTATCAGGGGACAAAGTTACGATTTTTTGTTTAAAAAGCAAAATTTTTTCCAACTTTTTTATGTTCCTAATATTATTTGTTCTTCTTTTTTATTACCTTTGCAAAAGATAAGCTAATATATATGCTCTATGTACTTAACAGAAAATATTATCAAGCTATTGACGCTGTTCAGCTGCTATCTGGCTGCCGTCCGCGATGCCGAAGTGGCATTGCCGGAAGAGATAAGCAGGGAACTGCCTGCAATAGTATCGGCGGCAAAACCAGACTGTGAGCAACAGCAATGGATTACATTAGGAGACTCAACGGAGCTCGTAATGGTTACTTCGATGATGACCGGCAAACGGGCAGCGTCTTTCCCTGACACAACAGAATGTTTCACCATGAACCAAGGTAAACTGTGGGTGACACTACCCTACGACCTGGAGGAACATTTCAGGCGCAGACTGCCGACATGCAATGACTCGACGGAATGCAGAATGAGACTGGTGCAACTGCTCGGGCTCCCACCCACCTGCAACTACGACTGCCTGCTGATATTTTATGCCGATGCAAAGAGCATAATACGCCCTACGCCTGACAACGAAACGACTGACCACGAGGCGGAACTGTGCTTCCCTGACGCTGCAACGGCAGAATACAGGGAATGGTTTGAGAAAAACGTGCAGTCGTCATACCATTCAAACTTTCCTTATCCATGGACCCGTTTAGGGTACACATACGACTGGAACTGTGACACCCCCAGTCATATAGGACCCGGGGAGTTTATTGTGAAGAAGGGGGCAACGGTAAAAATCGCGAGGAAAGTGGACTGCTGGACATGGTATAAAGAGCTGTCTGCTGAACATTAAACACTGAACACTATATATAATATAATAAGGTGTAACCGCCAAAGGCTTGATTTAAAGCAAGAGCTAATTCATAAAAAACTTATAAAAATAACAAAAAGAAACTTTTTTAGTATTTTTCTTAGTAAATTGTTGCATAATCCAAGAAAAAAGTGTAATTTTGCACACAGAAATCAAAACACAAGACATGAAGTTATAACAACGGCTTCAAAACAACAGAAATAATAGGTAAAAATAATAAAAACAAAAGTAAAAAGATTATGAACGCAAAAGAAGTAGTAGAATCACTGAAGCAGAGATTTCCAGGTGAGCCTGAGTACATTCAGGCTGTAAGCCAAGTTCTTCCCACCATCGAAGAGGAGTATAACAAGCACCCCGAGTTTGACAGAGCAAATCTGATTGAGCGTCTGTGTATTCCAGACCGCGTAATCCAGTTCCGTGTGTCTTGGGTTGACGATAAGGGTAAGGTGAACACCAACATGGGTTATCGTGTTCAGCACAACAACGTGATTGGTCCCTACAAGGGAGGTATCCGCTTCCACAAGTCTGTGAACCTCGGTATTCTGAAGTTCCTTGCTTTCGAGCAGACTTTCAAGAACTCGCTCACCACTCTCCCAATGGGTGGCGGTAAAGGTGGTTCCGACTTCTCTCCACGCGGCAAGAGCGACGCAGAGGTTATGCGCTTCTGCCAGGCATTCATGACAGAGCTCTACCGTCACATCGGTCCTGATGAGGACGTTCCTGCAGGCGACATAGGTGTAGGCGGTCGCGAGGTTGCTTATATGTTCGGCATGTACAAGAAGCTCACCCATGAGTGGAGCGGTGTGCTCACCGGCAAGGGTCTGCAGTTCGGAGGTTCGCTTATCCGTCCTGAGGCTACCGGCTACGGTACTGTTTACTTCCTCACTTCAATGCTTGCAACACGCAACATTGAGCTCAAGGGCAAGACTGTGCTGATTTCAGGTTCAGGCAACGTGGCTCAGTATGCCACAGAGAAGTGCATCCAGTTGGGCGCAAAGGTTCTCACTCTGTCTGACTCCGACGGTTATATCTACGATCCGGACGGCATCGATGCCGACAAGCTGGCTTACGTAATGGAGCTGAAGAACGTGGAGCGCGGACGTATCAAGGAGTATGCAGAGGAATATCCTAATGCAGTATATCATGCAGGCGAAAAGCCATGGAACGAGAAGGCTGACATAGCACTGCCATGCGCCACACAGAACGAAATCAACGGCGAGGCTGCTGCTGCTCTTGTTGCCAACGGAGTGTTTGCCGTTGCCGAGGGTGCCAACATGCCTTCTACTCCTGAGGCAGTGAAGACATTCCAGGATGCCAAGATTCTCTACTCTCCGGGTAAGGCATCAAACGCCGGCGGTGTGGCTGTGTCAGGTCTTGAGATGAGCCAGAACTCTGAGCGTCTGTCATGGACAGCAGAGGAGGTTGACAACCGTCTGAAGCTCATCATGGCTGACATCCACGAGAACTGCGTGAAGTACGGCACACAGGCAGACGGCTACATCAACTACGTGAAGGGTGCCAACGTGGCAGGCTTCATCAAGGTTGCAAAGGCTATGATGGCTCAGGGTATAGTATAAATACAGAGCGAACACAAAATAAAACCATAATAATGAATTGTCCCCACGGTTGAGCAAACAACCTGTGGGGACAATTTTTAGTGTTCACTCCCACGCCTCCAGCCTGTCGGCTATCTCCGGCATACTGTCACGATGGAACTCGGGCGACTGCCCCCTGCGCAGCTGCACCGTGTAATCCCTGACAAGGGCACGCACCTTGGGAAATAAGAATATGACGGCAATGAGATTGCATACTGTGATAAAAGCCATGCAGAGATCTATGAGGCTCCATGCGGCAGAAAGCGTCATCATGGAACCGAAAAGCACAAACACTGCCGACATGACACGGTAGGCATAAAGCGCCGTGCGGCTTTTGGTGAAAAACACGAGGTTGGTCTCACCGTAATAACAGTTGGCAATGATGGTGCTAAATGCAAACAGCCAGATGGCAACGGCAATAAACGGATTGCCGAGCGATGGAGCAATAACTGCCGACAACGCCTCTTGGGTCAGGTTGATACCATCGGCAGCATGTATGTCGACACCACTGCAGAGAATAATGAATGCAGTACACGAGCAGACCACAAGCGTGTCGCAGAAAACACCGAGAGCCTGCACCAGTCCCTGTTTCACAGGATGGCTAACCGTGGCTGTGGCGGCAGCATTGGGCGCCGAGCCTTCGCCAGCCTCATTGCTGAACAGTCCGCGCTTAATGCCCTGCATGACAACAGCACCTAACGTTCCGCCTGCCATCTGCTCCATGCCAAAGGCGTTTCTCACAATGAGCATCAGGACATCGGGAAGAACCTTAATATTCCATATCACCACACACAGCGCAAGAACCATGTATGCCAACGCCATCACGGGAACAACAGCCGAACTGAAACGCGCTATGCGGTGTATGCCGCCGAAGATTATCAGAATGATAAGCACAGTAAGCACGCTTCCCATCAACACAGCATCAATGCCAAAAGCCTTCTCCCACGCCGCACTTATGGCGTTGCCCTGCATGGCATTGTTTGCAAAGCCAAAGGTGATAATCATCAGCACCGAGAACACCACTCCCATCCACGTCTTGCCAAGTCCGTACTTCATGTAATAGGCTGGACCTCCGAAAAACGAGTCGTTGCCGCGGCGCTTATACAACTGTGCAAGGGTGCTTTCAACAAACGCCGTGGCTGAGCCGAACAGTGCCATAACCCACATCCAGAACACAGCACCGGGACCTCCCACGCTTATGGCTGTAGCCACTCCTGCCAGATTACCCGTGCCTATGCGGCTCGCCAATGCCACTACAAATGCCTGAAACGATGATATGTGTTTTTGACCTTGCCCGCTCTTGTCGTTGCTGCCAATCATAAGGCGTATCATCTCGCCTATCATCCTAAACTGCACAAAACCTGTGCGCACAGTGAAATAAACAGCACTGCCCACGAGCATTGCTATCACAATGTAGGTCCAGAGAAAATCCTGTATGCTGTCAATGAGAGAAAAGAACATTTTAAATGAAGAATGAA
>JAUNSB010000018.1:0-48988 GCA_030539375.1 Prevotella sp. | reverse complement strand
TTTGTTGCTCAGGAACTTATAAATAAAGTTAAATCAAAGTGTTGCGGAATTAAGGGTATATTTGCACACAAATATAATAAAGACAGATAAAAAGAAGATGGAAAAACAAAATACACCTCAGAAACCTCGCCGCATTCCATACGGCATGATGAACTTTGTGGCAATCCGTGAGGAGAATTGTTACTATGTGGATAAGACACGGTTTATAGAGAAGGTTGAGAATGCCAACAAGTTTTTCTTTTTTATCCGTCCACGCCGCTTCGGCAAAAGTCTTACAATGTCGATGCTCAGGCATTATTACGACATAAACCAGGCTAATAAGTTTGAGCAGCTATATGGCGGACTGTATATAGGTGATCACCCGACGGAAAACCATAACAAATATCTTGTGATAAACCTGAACTTCGCAGTGATAGATGCGGAGTTGGGTAACTACCGCGAATCAATGGACGCTCACTGCAGAACAGAGTTTGACATGTTCTGCATGAGATACGCACGCCTGTTGCCCGCATCATTCAAAGAGAATCTTATGAAAGAAAAAGGTGCTGTGAAACAGTTGGACTATCTATATAAGACATGCAGCGAGGCTGGACTGAAGATTTACCTTTTTATCGACGAATACGACCATTTTACAAACAATATACTCTCCGATGCCACACGCATGGAGGAATACAAGCAGGAGACACACGGCACAGGCTATCTGCGGACATTCTTCGACACCATCAAAGCAGGAACAGATTCGTCAATCGAGCGTGTGTTTGTAACAGGAGTAAGCCCTGTAACCCTTGATGACCTCACCAGCGGCTTCAACATAGGCACTAACTATTCACTGTCATACAAGTTTAATGAGATGGTGGGGTTCACAGAGGAAGAAGTGCGAGCGATGCTGACATACTATTCCACACAATATGACTTCCACAACACCGTGGACGAGCTGATTGAGGTGATGAAGCCCTACTACGACAACTATTGCTTTGCAGAAGAGGCATACGGCGAGACCACGATGTACAACTCGAACATGGTGCTGTCATTTATGTATAAATACATTGATAACGGAGGCAGAATTCCAAGCAGGATGCTCGATGATAACATACGGGTGGACTACAACAAACTCCGTATGCTAATACGCAAGGACAAGGAGTTTGCACACGACGCATCTATAATACAGACTTTAGTGTCAAAAGGTTTTATTACTGGAGAACTGAAGGAGGGATTCCCTGCCGAGAACATTGCCGACAACAACAATTTCATCAGTCTGCTGTATTATTTCGGTATGGTGACCATAGATGGGAGGTATATGGGAGACACCAAGTTTGTAATTCCCAATGAGGTTGTGAGGGAACAGATTTTCTCTTATCTCCTTGATACATACAATGAGAACGAGCTTTCGTTTGACAGCTATGACATAAGGAAGAAAGAACAGCTGATGGCATACTGTGGTGACTTCAAGCCTTTCTTCCAGTATATTGCGGACAGCATATACACCTTTGCCTCACAGCGCGACCGTCAGAAAGGTGAAGCTTTCGTGCACGGATACACGCTTGCCCTGACGAGCCAGTGCAAGTTTTACCGTCCAATATCTGAACTGGACAATCAGGGCGGCTATGCCGACATATTCCTCCGCCCTTTGCATGAGATATATAAGGACATGGAACACTCATACATCATAGAGCTGAAATATCTCAAAAGTCAGGCTACAGACCAGCAGGTGGCGGAAGCCATAGAGCAGGCAAAAGCACAGGTGTGTCGCTATGCAGACACTGTCACCGTAGGCGAGAGCATCGGCAATACGGCTTTACACAAAGTATATGTAGTATACCGAGGTGTGGAGATGATGGCATGTGATGAAGTATAAAATATAATGAAGAACTATGGCGTGGTACAATAAATATCTCTCAATATACGAAAAACCGTTCAGTGAGGTTCCCGAAAGCGTAATTAGCGGCACACGGCAGCGACTGGCAGCACTGCAAAGCGACAAGCCTCTCGTAACAGTATCTGTAATTGGTTATAACGAGGAAAAGCACCTGATGGCGTGTCTGTGGTCGCTCAGCGAGATGCAGTGCAAATATCCAGTGGAGATAATCGGCATTGACAACGAGTCGAAGGACCGGACTGCCGAGATATTTCAGGCAGCAGGAATCCCCTATTTCACTGAGACCAAACACAGCTGCGGCTATGCCCGACTGTGCGGACTGAATCACGCAAAAGGAAAATACCACATCAACATAGACTCCGACACGATGTATCCGCCAAAATATGTGGAAACAATGGTGAATGAGCTGGAGAAGAAAGATGTGGTTGGAGTTTCATCCCTATGGGGATATATCCCCGACAAGGAGCATCCGGCATGGCAACTGAGGATATATGAGGCAACACGCAACCTGTATCTTTACCTACAGCATTTCAAGCGTCCTGAACTGAGCGTGCGCGGACTCGTGTTTGCCTACAACACCGAGCTGGGGCGCAAGGTGGGAATAAGAACTGACATAATCCGTGGTGAAGACGGTTCGCTGGCTCTCGGGCTTAAGGAATACGGAAAGATTGCCTTTGTGAGAAGCAAAAAGGCGAAAGCTGTGACGGGATATGGCACCGTGGGAGCTGACGGCTCACTGTTTAACAGTTTCAAGAACAGAATACTACAGAACCTCAAGCACATCGGCAGAATCTTCACCTCACAGCGTGAATACAAGGACGAGGAGTCTAATCTAATAAAAAAATAACAGGAATGAAACCTATCAGAGTACTCGAAGTTATAAGACAAGGACAAATAGGAGGAGGAGAGACTCATGTGTTAGACCTCATACGGGGATTCCATCCCGAGGAGGTGACTCCTATAGCCATGGCGTTTACACCCGGACAGATGATTGACACGCTGACCGATGAAGGCATAAAGTGCTATGTGATAGAGACAGGCAAGGCTTTTGACTTAAAAATTCAAAACAATATAAAAGAGGTAATAGAAAAAGAGAACATCGACATTATCCATGCCCACGGCAGCAGGGCCGCGTCGAACGTTTTTCTCTTGGCAAAGAAAATGCATCTGCCGTTAGTCTACACTGTACACGGATGGAGCTTTCATCAGGATCAGTCACGGTTAATTCATAAACTGCGCGCATGGAGCGAAAAGCTAATTTGCAGTTGTAGCGATAAAGTGATTTGTGTTTCTGAAAGCAACCGATTATCCGGCAAAGACGTTTTTGGACTGAAGAATGCCACCGTGATTGAAAACGGAATAAACCTGGAGAGATTCAATCCCGACAAGGATTTCAAGAACATAAGGAAAGAACTCGGTATCGGCAACGATGAGTTTATCATCGGTTTCATTGCCCGAATCACTCACCAGAAGAGCCCTCTCGATTTCATTAAAAGCGTGGAAGCTGCCCATAAAGCGAATCCTAAGATAAAAGGACTGCTTGTGGGAGACGGAGAGATGAAGGAAGAGGCATACACCTATATCAAAGAGCATAAAATTGAAGATTGCTTTTATCTTTCTGGATTCAGGACCGACGTACCCGACCTTTTGAATGCCGTTGACGTGTACTGCCTGCCAAGTCTATGGGAAGGACTTTCCATAGCCCTTCTTGAGGCTATGGAAATGAGAAAGGCCTTGGTTGTTACGCCGACCGACGGGACAAAAGAGCTGATAAAAAACAACAAAAACGGTATAATTGCAAAATTCAATGACCATGAGTCTTTGGCAAAGGCATATCTTACATATTTCCAACGTCCAGAATTAATAACGCAATATGGGCAGGAAGCACAGCAATTGGTAAAAGAGCGCTTCGACAGCCAGAGAGTTTCCGACGAGGTGGCAAAGATTTATAAATCGATGTCTGATACATCTATTTAATCTTACTTTCTACTGGCTGTTATACTATAAAAAATTAAAATGACATTATGAACATTCTTTTCCTCGTATACCACGGGTTCTCGGAGGTGAGCGGCATCTCCAAAAAGATAAAATATCAGATAAAGGGACTGCGGCAGCTGGGTCACAGGGTGTATGTGTGTACATACAGCATAGATGAGAGAGGTCACAGGATGAGGTATATCGACGATGAGCCGCTGCAGGACTTCGGCACGGGGCGGCTGGCGGCGCTGAGGAAAAGATGCTGCTACGGGGCAGTGGTGAGATTTGCCAAGGAGAAGGGAATTGAGTTTGTCTACGCGCGGTCGTTTCACAATGCCAACCCGTTTACCATCAGGATGTTCAAGGCTTTCAGGGAGGCAGGCATAAAGAGCGTGATAGAGATACCCACCTACCCTTACGACCAAGAGTACTCAGGATTCTCACGGCGGGGACGGCTGGCGCTGGCTATAGACAAGATGTTCAGAAACAGGCTGGCGCAGCAGACCGATGCCATCGTGACATTCACACAGGACAAGGAGATTTTCGGACAAAGGACGATATGTATATCCAACGGAATAGACCCTGACATGATTCCGCTGAAGAGCGAGAAGCAACAGCAAAAGACCGGCATGATTCCGCTGAAAAATGAGAAGGACGCAAAAGACGGAAGCCTGAACTTCATAGGAGTGGCGGAGGTGCACTACTGGCACGGTTTTGACCGCTTCATCGCCGGCATGGGAGAATATTACAAGAACGGGGGAAAGCGTGAGATGACCTTCCACATCGTGGGGGGCATTGCCGACTGCGAGATGCACGACTCCGAACACGCGCCGGGCTTTGCCGAACTGGCTGAGAAATACGGAATCACCGACAGGATTGTGTATCACGGGCAGAAGTTCGGGGCTGAGCTTGACGAGCTTTTCAACAGCGCCGACTTTGCAGTGGCAAGCCTTGGGCGACACCGCAGCGGAATCACCCACATAAAGACGCTGAAGAACCGCGAGTATGCCGCGCGCGGACTGTGCTTCATCTACTCGGAGACCGACGACGACTTCGACAGCAAGCCATACGTAGTGAAAGCCCCTGCCGACGAGTCGCCCGTGGACATAAACAAGGTCATCGACTTTATCGACCATACAACCATCACCCCGGAAGAAATAAGGGACAGCATTGACAATCTGACATGGAAGAAGCAGATGGAAACAGTAATCAAGCATACATTCACCACTTCTTAAACTTTAAAAAAGAGCAAAAAATTTAATGCGAAACAAATTCATCGACAACTTACGTACAAAGTATATTCTGACACTGCTTATGTGGACGATATACGCCGTTGGCGCAACCGCGCAGACCCAGTTGCCTGGCATAAACAAGGCATTGATTCCCATATACACCCGTGGAGAAAACAACCTGAAAAACGCATCGTGCCTGCTCACTGCCGACACGCTGATGCAGCAAGCCATGCTGATAGGAGACAAAAAGGCGCAGTGTCTGGCACTGACCATAAAGACACGGCATTACAGCACAACAGGAAACCTGGAGGAGATGGGCAAGGCTGTGACCGAGCTGAAGAAAAAGGCAAGGGAAACGGGGCTGCTGCAATATTACTATTACGCCTGGAACAACTTCATCACGGCATATCTGAACAACGACAGGTATATAAAAGCCATGGAAATGAGCAAGCAAATGTTTGCCGAGGCAAAAAAAGACAAGCATCCATACGGCATCTACATATCATTGCTCACAGCCGGCAACATCTATCACGTAAGACAGGAATACAATGTGGCGGCACAAAAATATCAGGAGGCATACGACTTTGTGAGCACCCACAGGGAGCACTTCAACAACGTATCAATAGCCTCAAGACTGGCAAAGGAATACATCCAGATTCAAAAATACGACGAGGCGGAACAGGTGCTCAGAGAATGGGAAAGAACCGGGCTGGACCGCTCCAAGACACAGGAAATGTATATTATAAAATGTATAATTGACTTTGAAAGGGGCAACTACAGCCAGTTCAAAAAGGACTTTGCCACCATGCAGAAATATGCCGGCGACAAAAATCCTGATTTGAAAAACAGTTCACTGGTCATGTTCTACAACGCACTGTCGGACAAGGACTACGCCAAGGCGCAGGCGATGACAGACAACCTGAAAACCAATGACAGCTCGGTTATCTACCGCCGCCACGAGATTCTCAGCGAGCACGCCGGCGACTACAGGAAGGCTTACGAGTACAGCAGGAAAAGGGCACAGCTAGGCTACAATGAAAAGACACGCATAGCCAGTGCCGACATTGCAGAAATGAGCACGCTGATAAACATGCTGAAAATTGAGGACGAGGCAAAGAGACTGCAGCTGGAAAACCAGCAGCTGCAGCTCAACAACACCGCGCTGGCACTGAACAACGCCAACCTTGAGATAGAGAAGATGAACAGCATACACGAAAGGGATAAAATGCAACACCAGAACGTGGAGCTGAAACTTAGGAACAAAGACCTGGAGCTGAGGCGAAACAATGCCATACAGGAGCAGAAGAGGGCTGAACTGGAAAAGAACAACCAGCGCATAAGGACTACCAACAGGGTGGTCATGGCGGCAATGCTGCTGTGCCTCACATTCGGCATCTGGATGTGGTGGAACAACAGGCAGAAGAAAAGAATGAACCGGATAATAACCAGACAGAACAAGACACTGACAGAAGCCAACGAAAGGGTGAAGGCTGCCGACAACATGAAAACGGCTTTCCTGCAAAACATAAGCCACGAGATACGGCCGCCGATGAACGCCATCGTGGGATTCGCACAGGTGCTTTCAATGCCGGGGATGGAGATTAGCGATGAGGAGAAAGAGGACCTGCGAGAAAGGATACTGCACAATTCCGACTTGCTCACAACTCTCATCAATGACCTGCTCGACTTCTCGATGATTGAAAGAGGCAAGCTGCAGATAAACAGGAAATTAATAAAAGTGAACACCCTGCTGCACAACGCGCTGGCATCCGTGAGCCACAGGTGCCCTAACGGCGTGAAGCTGCACTTCACAAGCTCACTTGCCGACGAAGAGACAATATTCACCGACGAAAAGCGACTGCTGCAGGTGCTGATAAACTTTCTCACCAACTCGTGCAAAAACACAACCAACGGAGAGATACACCTGCACTGCGAAAAAAGCGGCAGGCAGAAGCTGAAATTCTCTGTCACCGACACTGGAATAGGAATACCCAAGGACAAAATCGACACCATATTCCAGAGATTCGAGAAACTTGACAGCTTCAAGCAGGGCACCGGGCTGGGGCTGAACATCTGCCGGATGATAGCCCACCACCTCGACGGCTCTATCTGGATTGACAAAGAATATACCGCCGGAGCAAGGTTTTTCTTTGAATTGCCGCAAAACGGATAAAGGCAAAACGGAAATATTAATTAAAGTAGGTTAAACCCGCGGGCAAAACGCACGGGAAATCAATCTTTTTTCGTAATTTTGCAGAAATATAACATAACAATATAAAAAATCATAACACAAGAACGTTTAAACTTTTAAAAAAAAGACAACGGAAATGAAGAAGTTTATCATAGCTGCCTTGTTTGCATTGCCCATGGGGGCAACCGCGCAAAACACCTGGGAGATGCCCGAGGAAGAAGAAGAAGCATTAGCCGTAAAAGTCAATCCCGACGCAAAATATCTTGCCGGAGCCGTGCCCGTGGTCGACGGCAAGGTGGTGTTCAGCGCCACGCTCGACGCCCCGGGCAAGTCGGCAGGCGAAATCTACTCCATCCTGCGCAAATACATGCTGCGCATGACCAAGGAGAAGAACCAGTTCGACACCAGCTGTCTGGTTATGCAGGACAGCCTCGAGCACACGCTCGCCGGCTCCTATCAGGAGTGGCTCGTGTTCAAGAGCACCGGATTGTCGCTCGACCGCACGCGCCTGAAGTACACCATGATAGCCCAATGTTCCGATGGCAAGGCGGACGTGACGATTTCGCGCATAAGCTATCTGTACGAGGAGGAGCGCAACCCGATGAAATACACCGCCGAGGAATGGATTACCGACGAGAACGCCCTGCGCAAGAACAAGCAGAAGCTGCTGCCCGTGTCGGGAAAGTTCCGCCGCAAGACCGTGGACCGCAAAAACTATCTTTTCAATAAACTACAGACTCTCATAAAATGAAGAATGAAGAGTGAAGAATGAAGAATCAAAATTTTTCCTGAACAAAAAACAAAATATTACAGGATATGACAACAGACGGACTGGAGACACCCGACACCCCGCTCAAGAGAGCACGGCAGCGCGAGGAGCTGCGCCGCGAGGAACGCCGGCGCAAGCTTAGGATAATACGCAACATTCTTAATATTATATTCATGCTCACTGCCCTTGCCGGAGTGGCTTACTATGTCCTCGCCGACAAATACGCAGGCTCAATAATCATCATCGTGGCAATGTCGTTCAAGATGGTCGAGGCGAGCATGAGAATGATAAAACTATGAGCATCAGACAATTAATCATCGCTTTCACGCTATTGCTGTGCGCCGCCGCAAGCGCCGTGGCACAGGAATACAACCAGATGGACGAAGCCGGGAACATAACCCGGCGCAACGAAAACGGAAACTTCAACAAGCACAACAACGACACCACAAGCAACGACAAGGACGTGCCCAAGGGCATCTACGTGTGGACCGTCGACCGCCGCTTCGGCGACATCACGCCGGCGCAGGTGGACACCCTGCCCCACCTGTTTCAGAACACCGTGACGGGAAACGGAGTTTACCGCCAATACAACACCACGGGCAACAACTACACCGTGCGCCAGAGCCGCGTGGCGGCAGACCGCCCGCTGTGGAGCCAGTTTATCTTCACACAGCCCTACGACTTCGTGATAAAGGAGCCCGACCAGCTGCACTTCACCAACACCCTGTCGCCGATAACCAACATCACCTACGACGAATGCGGCGACAAGCAGAACGGCGAGGACCACATCGACGCCAAGTTCGCAGTGAACGCCGGAAAGCGCCTGGGACTGGGCTTCGACATCAACTATGCCTACGCCCGCGGCTACTTCAGCAACCAAAACACCAGCCATTTCGGATTCACACTCTACTCGTCGTACCTGGGCGACCGCTATCAGATGCACGCAATGCTGTCCACCTACCACCAAAAGGTGGCTGAAAACGGCGGACTCACCGACGACGCATACATCACGCTGCCCGAAAGCTTCAGCGACGACTTCGCCTCCAACGAAATACCCACCGTGCTGGAGCAGAACTGGAACCGCAACGATCACCGGCACCTTTTCCTGACCCAACGCTACAACGTGGGATTCTACCGCCTCGTGCCGCGCACCGAGGAGGAGATAAAGGCGAGAAAGTTTGCAGCCGAGTCGAAAAAGGAAAACGAGGAGCGCAAAGCCGACGCCGACAGCAGCGCCGGCGGCAGGAACAGCCGGCAGAAAAAGGCGGCAAACGCCAGCCAGCCCATGGGACGCCCCGAGGGAGCCGCCATCATGGGCGACGCGCCCGAGCTGAAAAAAGACAGCACAGCCACCGACTCCACACGCATAAAGGTGGACCAGGCTGCCATCGACAGCATAGCCGCCGAGAAAGCGCGCCAGGACTCCATCGACACCTACATGAAAAAGGAGTTCGTGCCCGTGACCAGCTTCATACACACGCTCGACATCAACAGCAACGAGCGAATATACCAGGCTTACCAAAGCCCGCAGAACTACTACGCCAACACTTACTTCAACCAGCTGAGCAACAACACCTACAGCGGCGACAGCATCTACGACCAGACCAAGTTCACGCAGATGAAGAACACCCTCGCCGTGGCAATGCTCGAAGGGTTCAACAAATGGGCAAAGGCGGGGCTCAAGCTCTTTGCCAGCTACGACATGCGACGCTACAAGCTGCCGGCAGTAGTAGACGGGGAGGCAAGCCTGGCGGCGCTCGAAAGCACATCGGAAAACAGCATCAGCGTGGGAGCGCAGATAAGCAAGACCCAAGGCAAGACGCTGCACTACAGCCTCACGGGAGAGACATGGCTCGCCGGCGACGACGCAGGACAGCTGAAGCTCGACTTCACAACCGACCTCAACTTCCGCCTCCTGGGCGACACCCTCACGCTGGCGGCAAAGGCGGCGCTATACCGCCTGGAGCCCACATTCTACCTGCGCCACTACCACTCGAAGCACTTCTGGTGGGACAACGACCTCGACAAGGAGACGCGCACAAGGGTTGAGGGAACGCTGGCATACCGCAAGACAAAGACGCGCCTGCGCCTCGCCATTGAGGAGATACAGAACTACACCTACTTCGGCATGAGCTACGACGCCACCGCCGAGGGACGCACCGCCATGACCGCCGCCGTGCGCCAGAACGGCAGCAACATCAACCTCATGACGGCGCAGCTCTACCAGGACTTCCGTCTGGGACCGCTCAACTGGGAGAACGTCATAACATATCAGAGCAGCAACAGCGACGCGCTGCCCGTGCCCGACCTCAACCTGTTCACAAATCTCTACCTCAAGTTCATGATTGTCAAGGAACTGGCGGTGGAGTTCGGAGCGTCAGCCACATGGTTCACAAAATACCACGCGCCCGACTACTGTCCGCAGATAGGGCAGTTTGCAGTGCAGGAAAACGAGGCGAGCCGCGTGGAGCTCGGCGGATATCCCTTCATCGACGTCTACGCCAACTTCCATCTCAAGCGCACGCGCTTCTTCCTCAACTACACCCACGCCAACGCTGGCAGCGGCAACCGCATGCAGTTCCTCGTGCCCCACTATGCGCAGAACAACACCGTGCTCCGCTTCGGGCTGTCGTGGAACTTCTTCAATTAGTGTCCAGCGTTGAGTGTTCAGTGTTTTTTCTCCACCGAAACACTATATATACAATTAATGTACGCGCGCGAGGGAGATTTCCCCCGCGCGCCTTTTTTTATCCATGCCGGGAGAATAAATATTCCGGCGTACGCAGAAATACAAAGCGTCGTACGCAGAAATATAGTGAAGGCGGACACAGGAAAAAAGTACTGGAAAGCAAAAATTAAACATTGGAAACTTGATATTAACATCGGTAAAAAAAATTTTTCCAACATAGTACAAAGTTGTTTAACCGACAGAAAAGAAATGCGGAAAAGTTTGCACAAAACCACTTGTCGCCGTGAAATCGGTGAAGCTCCTGGCGACTGCCACAGGAAAAACGATGCGCAAGAGGCTGACAGACGACGTGACGCTGGGATGGAGCACCGAGGCAAAGGCTCTCATGGACGAGGAGCGCCAAAAGGCGGAGGCGGGAAAGGTTTAGTGTTCTGCCGCACTTTCTTTTAGGCACGGATTACACGGATTTTCACGGTTTTCTTATTTATCTTTCCGTGAAAATCCGTGTAATCCGTGCCTAAAATTGTGACACAATGCAAGCAGCGACGGTCTTTTCGGGCTGTCTTCCTCATTTCACACATTCTTTCTCCAAAAACTTTTTCCACTGGGCGGAGTAGCCGTTGAACACGTTCACGTCTACTTCGCCCGTGATGCCATGCACCCTGCCGTCGGGGCAAAGCTGCCAGAACGCCAGGTGAACGTCGGGCTTGAACTCGCCGTAGCGCGCAATCCAGATGTTGTAGCCGTGCATGAGGTCAGGAGCCTGCGGCAGATAACGGTTTACGAAGGTCTGGCTGACGTAGAGCACGGGGCGCACGCCCGTGCGCTTGCCGACAATGCTGAGCCACGAGCGAATGGAGGCAAACATCGCGGCGGCACCTCCCATCTGCGCTATCTGGCGGGCGGTGGGCTCCACGTCGAGCACTGGAGGCAGGTCGCCGCGCTGGAAACGGCTGTAGCGCAGGAAGTGGCGCGCCTGTGCGGCGCCCGAGGTCCTGGTGCTGAAAAAGTGGTAGGCGCCGCAGCGGTAGCCGTGGCGGCGCGCGGCGCGGCTGTCGGCAAGATAGTATGGGTTGCGCACCGAGATGCCCTCGGTGCTCTTGATGTAGACGAAGGACACGGGGTAGTCCACGGCTCCCGTGACGCGCTTTTTCGACAGGGTGCCGAGGCTGCGCACGCGCAGGCTGCCCCACACTATGGGGTAGTGGCGGCGGCCCTTGCCGTGCTGGTATCGCGAGATGTCGATACCGTAGATTCGCTCGGTGGTGAAGTTGAGGCGCTGTCCGCGGTAGCGTCCCTCAGCCCATTCTCCTATCCTTAGCCTGCGGCTGTCGAGCGAGATGCAGAATCCGTGCTGCCGGTCGGCGGCAAACTGCCCCTGATAGAACGCTCCGTCGGATGAGAGCAGCGTGCCGTGCCCCTCTGCCAGCAGATGGCGCGAGAACTGTCCGCTGTAGGTGCCGAGGCTGTCGGTGCGGCGCCCCTCGCCCACGGTGTCGGCAGCCCACACTCCGCTAATCCAGCGGCGCAGGCTGTCGCTGCCCACTCCCCTGCCCCTGCGCGGCTCTTTGTACCAGCGGCCGCCGCGCCACACTCCGCCCATGCTCTCAATAAACAGCGGCCCGGGGGCGATGCCGCCCGCCGCCGGCTTTGTCTTGTGAGCCACCGTCAGTCGCGCTTTTGGCGCGACTGCCTTCAGCGCATTGAGCACGGCAGCAGCGCGGCGGCGCAGCGAGTCGATGCCGGCGGCATACTGCTCCACGGCGGTGTAGCCCTCGTCCTGAATGCCGCTGTGGGCAAGAAAATACCTGCACTCACGCTCCATGGCGTCATACTCGCCGAGCTTCTCGCGGCAGCGTGCCGCGGTGAGCTCCACCGCGCGGTGGAGGGCTGCGCTCTGCCACAGGGTGTCGGCGGCGCAGGCATGTCCGGCGGCAGTGCCGCCTGTCGCTGAGCAGAAATCCTTAGAATCATCCGCGAGCAGCAGCGAGTCGGGCGAGATGCTGCGGAATGTGAGCACGTCGCGGCCGTCGGCTCTCAGCACGTTGACCGATGCCGCCTCGTGCTCCACCCTTGGGGGCGCAGACATCAGCCATCCCGCAATGACATGGCGCCGGCAATATGCCACAACGACAATTGCTGCCACAAAAGCGGCAGCAATCATCGCATGAAAAGTCTTTTTTCTTATTCTCACTTTTCTCATTTATCCATTTCCGGCTTGCCTGGGCTATCCGTTCATCGACAGCAGGAACTCCTCGTTGCTGCGTGTCTGCACCAGGCGGTCGCGCACCATGTTCATTGCCTCTATCGGGTTCATGTCGGAGATATACTTGCGCATTATCCACATGCGGTTGAGCGTGGTCTGGTCGTGGAGCAGGTCGTCGCGGCGCGTCGACGACTGCACGAGGTTCACGGCAGGGAATATGCGCTTGTTGCTCAGCGAGCGGTCGAGCAGCAGCTCCATGTTGCCCGTTCCCTTGAACTCCTCGAATATCACCTCGTCCATCTTCGAGCCCGTGTCGATGAGCGCCGTGGCAATGATGGTGAGCGAGCCTCCGCCCTCAATGTTGCGCGCGGCTCCGAAGAATCGCTTCGGCTTCTGCAGCGCGTTGGCGTCGACACCGCCTGTGAGCACCTTGCCGCTGGCTGGCGCAACGGTGTTGTAGGCACGCGCCAGTCGGGTTATGGAGTCGAGGAAAATCACTACGTCGTGACCGCACTCCACCATTCGCTTCGCCTTCTCCAGGACTATTCCCGCAATCTTGACGTGGCGCTCGGCAGGCTCGTCAAACGTTGACGCAATGACCTCGGCGTTCACCGTGCGCGCCATGTCGGTGACCTCCTCCGGGCGCTCGTCGATGAGCAGCATCATGAGATAAGCCTCGGGGTGGTTGGCGGCTATGGCGTTGGCAATGTCCTTCATCAGTATGGTCTTACCCGTCTTTGGCTGCGCCACTATGAGGGCGCGCTGTCCCTTTCCTATAGGCGAGAAGAGGTCGACGATGCGCACCGACGGGTTTGTGGTGGCGGGGTTGCCGCACAGCTTGAACTTCTCGTCGGGGAAGAGCGGTGTGAGATGCTCGAATGCCTGGCGGTCGCGCACCTCCTGCGGAGCGCGCCCGTTGATGGTGTTGATGGCGGCAAGTGCAAAGTATTTCTCTCCGTCGTGGGGCGGGCACACGGTGCAGTCCACCACGTCGCCGGTCTTCAGCCCGTAGCGCTTCACCTGCTGCGGCGACACGTAGATGTCGTCGGGCGACGAGAGATAGTTGTAATCGCTTGAGCGCAGGAAGCCGTAGCCGTCGCTGAGCAGCTCAAGCACTCCGTTGCCCGTTATCAGTCCCGTGAAGTCGTAAGTCTTCGCCCCCATCTGCTCCGGCTCTGCTGCCACGGCAGGCATCTCGTTCACAGGCACCACAGGCGTGGTGGGGCGGTCGAAGATGTCAAGGCTCGGCAAAGCTTCGCGGTCCTCAACGGGCATGTCGACAATGGCTATAAAGTCGGTGCCGTCGCCGGGGTCGCCCTCCCACACACCGTCGGCATTCACGGCATCGGTCAGCGCGGCGCTGTTGTGTTCTGCCACCTTTTCCTGCAGGCGCTCAATCATGGCGGTGTCGACAGGCTCGGCATCGGCGGCGGTGCCGGACGTGGCGGATGCGGTGCCGGACGTGGCGGCGGTATCGGCGGCGGTTACGGCTGCCATTATGGCTGCTGCGGCAGCATCCACGGCTGCCTGGGAAGTATTGTCGGCAGCGGCGGCAGCATCGGCGGCAGCGGCGTTCATGTCGCCTGCGGCGGGTGCTGCCTCCTCAGCTGCGGGGGCACTTGCCAGAGCATTCACGCTTCCAACGGCAACGGAGCCGAAGAGGTCCTGCGGCTGGTCGAGTATTATTCCCGCGGCGGCGGCAGCCCTGGCGGCCTCGATGGCGGCAAGCTCTGCCTTGCTCTTTCTGCCGCGCTTCTTCGGCGCGGGGGCGGCGGGCTGCGCGGGGGCATCGTCGCCAGTGGTCTGAGGCATGTCGCCGAACAGCGGCTTCTTGGCAGTGATCTTGCCTTTCTTCAAGTCAAGGTTGTTGCCCTCGCTGCCGTTCACGGTGTAAACCTTGTCGGTCTCCGTCTTGGCTATGCGTGTGCGTTTGCGCTTGGGCGCCGGAGCCTCGGCGGCAGAAGTCTCGGCAGCCTTGTCGAGTATGGCATACACCACCGTCTCCTTGTCGTCCGACTTCTTCACCTTTATGTCCATAGACTCTGCAAGCTCGGTGAGCTGCTGCTGGTCCATCTGTGTAAGTTCGTCTTTTGTGTACATATATCTTGTTGTTTTTTATTTCGATTTTAATATTACCTTTATCTTCGAGATGCGGCGCTCGCTCATCTCCATCACCTCAAACTGCATGTTGGCGGTGCTTATCACCTCGTTCAGGCTCGGGAACTCGCCCTTTATCTCAAGCAGCAGCCCAGCCAGGGTGTCGGCGTCGCCAGCCACCTGGTCAAGCTCGTCGTCGTCGATGCTCAGTATCTTGCGGAAGTCGCTCAGCAGCGTCTTTCCCTCAAAGAGGAAGGTGTTTTTGTTGAGCCGCTGATACTGCTTCTCCTCCTCGTCGAACTCGTCGTTAATCTCACCCACTATCTCCTCAAGGATGTCCTCCAGGGTGACCAGTCCGCTGGTTCCCCCAAACTCGTCCACCACTATCGCCATGTGAACCTTGTCCTTCTGGAAGTCGCGCATCAGGTCGTCGATCATCTTTGTCTCCGGCACGAAGTAAGCCGGGCGTATGAGCGACTGCCAGCGGAACTGCGGTCCCTTGCTGAGGTGAGGCAGAAGGTCCTTGACGTAGAGCACTCCCTTTATCACGTCTATGCGGTCCTGATACACGGGAATGCGCGAGTAGTTGTTGTCCACGATACATTTCAGCACGTCGGGAAACGCCGACCTGATGTCAATGTCCACGATGTCCTGGCGGCAGGTCATGATGTCCTTCACCTGCTCGTCGCTGAAGCGCACTATGCTCTCAAGCATCTTCTTCTCCTCGCGTATGTCGTCGGTGTCAGTCAGCTCAAGAGCCTGCTCAAGGTCGTCGACGCTCAGCTTGCGGTTCTCGCGCTGCACCACCTTCGATGCCAGCATACCCGAGCCTATCAGCACCGAGCTCAGCGGCCAGAACACGCGGCGCAGCAGCGCTATGCCCGTGACCACGCGGCGGCAGAACATCAGCGCATTCTGCCCGCAGTAAATCTTTGGCATTATCTCGCCAAAGAGCAACAGCAGGAATGTGAGCAGTACGGTGAGAAAAAGGAACTGCATGAGCCAGTGGCCACCGAAATCCACCGTGTTGGTAAAGAAATAGTTGAGCAGCATGATTATCGTCACGTTCACCAGGTTGTTGGTGATGAGGATTGTGGCAAGGGTGCGCTCGGAGTCCTTGCACAGCTCAAGTATCTTCCTGTCGGCGGGGTATCTCTCCTCCTCAAGCTCGCTCATGTCGGCAGGCGACAGCGAGAAAAAGGCAATCTCGGAACCGGAGGCGAATCCCGACACCAAAAGCAGGAACGCGGCCATCACAACAGCCACCAGCGCGCCCGCCGTGGGCATGATGAGATGCACCTGCATCAAGCTTTCCTGTAGTTCTGCAATCATTGATTTTCCATGTTTGTAGGCGTTGCGGCCTTGGGCGTGAGCAGCTCGATGTTGTCTGCCCAAATTTCCGCCACCTTGTGCTGGCGTCCCTGACGGTCGTCGTAAGTGTTGTACCGCATACGTCCCTCGATATACAATTTGTCGCCCTTGTGGACATAGTTCTCCACAACCTTTGCCAGCTGGTTCCACAGTATCACGGTGTGCCAGTCGGTGCGGTCGGGCACCGCGGTGCCGTTGGGCAGAGTATAGCCGCGCTCAGTGGTGGCAAGCGACACACGTGCCACGGGTTTGTCGGCATCGACATACCTCACCTCGGGGTCGCGTCCCACATTGCCTATAAGCATTATCTTGTTCATCGGATATACTAAATATTAAGGCGGTTCCAAAATATTATGGCTCTTAAGAAATTCAGCACCGGCGGCGTCACTTCCACATGCCAAGGTAGCGGTAATGGAAGTTCTTGCCCTTTGCCGAAGGGAACTGGCTGCGGTTGTCGACACGCTCGCGCAGGTACTCGCAGATGCGGTTGTAGCAGTCCATGCCGCTCACAGCCTTGCAGGCTGCCACGAAATGCGTGTCCTGATACTGGAACTTGCCGTTGGGCGACAGCAGCACGCGCTTGAAATCGAGAGTGCCCTCATACCAGCCCTCACACTGCTCGTTGAGCTTCGTCACCACAGGCGACACAACCTTGGCGCGACCCTGCCCGGCATTGTCATCCGAAACGGCATGCACCGCCTTCTTCTCCTTGAAGTCCTGCATCGTGGCTGCCTCGGTCTTTATTATAATAAAGTACACGCGCGGGCGTATCTTATATCTCTTGGGATAAAAAACGTTGCTTGTAAGATAGGCGCGGACCTCGCGCTCAAGGTTGGCATCCATTCCTATTTCATCTATCGACTTCAGGAAGTCTATTGCCTCATCGGCTGTTGAAACCAAAATTTCGTTATCGAAATACCGTAGATATATATTCATCGTAATATATTTAATGTCAAACAATAAAGACGGTAACATACGCTACGCCTAAAATTGCCAATAAGAAAAAATTGAATTATTTTTTTGATAAAAAAGAGCGGAAAACGGGACTCGGACCCGCGACCCCAACCTTGGCAAGGTTGTGCTCTACCAACTGAGCTATTTCCGCAATTATACCAGACTTTCTCGTAATGTGAAGAGGAGGAGACTCGAACTCCCACGTCACAATTGACACTACCCCCTCAAAGTAGCGCGTCTACCAATTCCGCCACCTCTCCATTTAAACATTGTGAGAAGATAAAAGAAAAAGAGTGCCCAGAACAGGACTCGAACCTGCACACCTCACGGCACACGCACCTGAAACGTGCGCGTCTACCAATTCCGCCACCTGGGCTTAAAGAAGAAACATTCCTTCAATGCTCTTTTTTCTGTTCCAATCTTATCGAGCGGAAAACGGGACTCGGACCCGCGACCCCAACCTTGGCAAGGTTGTGCTCTACCAACTGAGCTATTTCCGCATTCTAAACCACTTTAAAGTTTCAGAAAACTTTGTTGTGATAACGTTTTCTCTCAAACGCGGTGCAAAGGTACGGAGTTTTTTGCAAACAACCAAATATTTCGGCGATTTTTTTCAAAAAACCGTGCATTTTTTCAGTTTTCTTGTCAAAACACCCACTTTAAGCCACAGAAAACTCCATATTTCCCCACTAACTCCCCACTCTGCCACAGGCACGCCGCCAGGGGCGCAAACGATGAGCGAAATCACCTTTTTCATCACTTACTTAAACTTTTTATTCTCTTAATTTCGTTTTTCAAAATAAAAGTAGTACCTTTGCATCGTAAATACGAGAATCATACTGACAGATGAAACTGATCGTAATGACAAAGCCCACATTTTTTGTGGAGGAAAACAAAATAATAGAAGGTCTCTTCGAGTCTGGGCTCGACGAGCTGCATCTATATAAGCCAAACTCATCGCCAATGTACTCCGAGCGTCTGCTCACTCTGCTGCCAGACTCTTATTATAAGAATATAACCGTGCACGAACATTATTATTTAAAAGAAGAATACAGGCTGCGCGGAATACACATCGACGATGAATCGCAACAGCCGCCCACAGGATACCGCGGACATGTCAGCCGCTCGTGCACAAACCTGAACACGCTCAAAGACATGAAGAGCAAATCGGACTATGTGTTCCTGAAGCACATCTTCGACAGCCAGACATACAAGGAAGAGCGCGGACTGTTCACATACGGACAGCTGAAGGCGGCGCAGAAACAGGGGCTCATCGACCGCCACGTGTATGCCCTCGGGGGCATCAACCTCGACAACATCCACATAGCCAAAGAGCTTGGATTCGGAGGCGTGGTGATAAGCGGCGACCTTTGGAACAGGTTCGACATCCATCAGGGAGTGGACTACAAGGAGCTGCTCGAACATTTCGAAAAGCTGCGCAAGGCAATAAAATAGCAGGCGCGCACAAGCAAAACAGGACAAAACGAAAACATAACAATAAAAAAACAGTAAATCAAATGAGTGAGAATAACTCTTACATGGTTTTTTCAGGCACCAGCACCAAATATCTTGCTGAGAAGATTTGCCAAAGTCTGGGTTGCCCCTTAGGACAACTGGTCATCACTAAGTTTTCCGACGGCGAGTTTGCCGTGTCATACGAGGAAAGCATACGCGGACGCGACGTGTTCCTCGTGCAGAGCACCTTCCCCAACAGCGACAACCTGATGGAGCTGCTCCTGATGATTGACGCAGCAAAGCGCGCGTCGGCACGCACCATCAACGCCGTAATCCCCTATTTCGGCTGGGCACGTCAGGACCGCAAGGACAAGCCGCGTGTGAGCATCGGCGCAAAGCTCGTGGCAGACATGCTGAGCACCGCCGGCATCGACAGGCTGATAACCATGGACCTGCACGCAGACCAGATTCAGGGTTTCTTCAACGTTCCGGTCGACCATCTCTACGCCTCGGGCGTTATCCTGCCCTACATCCAGAGCCTCAACCTCGATGAGCTTGTAATTGCATCGCCCGACGTGGGCGGCTCAAAGCGTGCAAGCACATATTCAAAGTATCTTGGCTGCCCGCTCGTGCTGTGCAACAAGACCCGTGCCCGCGCCAACGTGGTGGCGTCGATGCAGATTATCGGCGACGTGAAAGACAAGAACGTCATCATCATCGACGACATGGTGGACACCGCCGGAACCATAACCAAGGCTGCCGACATAATGAAGGAGGCTGGTGCAAAGACCGTGCGAGCCTGTGCAAGCCACTGCGTGATGAGCGGTCCGGCAAGCGAGCGCGTACAGAACTCGGCGCTTGAGGAGATTGTCTTCACCGACTCCATCCCCTACACCAACCGCTGCGCAAAGGTGAAGCAGCTGTCGGTTGCCGACATGTTTGCCGAGACAATACGCCGCGTAATCAACAACGAAAGCATCAGCAGCCAGTACTTGCTGTAGTGTGGAGTGTGGAATGTGGAGTTTGTTAAGAATGACAAAAAGCAAAATCATCGGACTGGCACTTGGCGGCATGATGCTCGCCGCGTGCCAGTCCAATTCTTATAAGGTCTACGGCACAGCCAAGGTTTTGGCTGACGGTGAAAAAGTGTATCTGACCACCGACACTGAAAGTACGGCACCTTCGCCCAAAGACTCCGCTGTGGTGGAGGGCGGCAAGTTCACGTTTGAGGGAACTGCCGACAGTCTTCGTGCGGCAATGATTTACAGCAAAAGCGGAAAGCTGGAGAATGCCATGCTCATAACCGAGCCCGGCACCATAATGGTGAGGATGGGAGCCGACAGCCAGTCGACAAGGGTGTGGGGAACATTCTGCAACAACAAATGGCAGGAGCTCGCCGACTCAACGCTCAGCATCGGCATGGAGTTCGACCGCATAGCACGGTATGTGACCGACAATCATCTCACCTACGGGGAGATTAAGGAAAAGCGCTCAGAGCTGGCAAAACTGCACAGCCGTTTCGTAGATATTATAATAGGTACGCGCGAGGCAAATGCCGACAATGATTTCGGACGGTTCATGTCCTCCTATTACAGAGACGTTATTGCAGCGGGAGATTCCATAAATTAAGAAGCAGACGCACTCAGCGCCTGCTTCTTGTTATCATCGTATTTATCTTCTCATTAAACTTATCGGCTTCCAACAGCTGTTCCAGCTTCACCGGCATACGATACTGCCAGCGGTTGAACGGATCGTCGGGGCGGTTTATCTGTTCTGCCTCAACATCCGTGCCACGCAGTTCGGCGTTCATGGCGAGCCAGTCCTGAATGGTAAGCACGCACAGCATCGACGGACAATAAAGGTGGCGGGCGATTATCTCCTCGGCAATATGCACGGGAAGCTGCGCCGGTGCCTTGCCCTCTTTTTGCAGCATGGTGACATAATAGCGCTGCACCTCAGCACGGTTGTTCTGCCACCACAGACGCATCGATGCCATGTCGTGGGTGCTGAACGTACACACCGAACGGTAAGGATAGCCGTCAAGATGCGCAAATTCGTATTCCTTGCGCTTGGGCATTGTCTGTATCTCAAGGGTGAGCATGCGGTTGGCGTCAAGCACAGGCGCAACACAGTCGGGTAGCATACCGAGGTCCTCGGCACACAGCAGCATACGACTGTCGCCAAACACATCCTGCAGGCGGCGCATGGCGATGTTGCCCCAATACATGGAGTGACGCTGGTAGAAATAGCTGTTGTAGATGCGCATATAAGCCTCACGCTCATCGTTGCCGAGCATCTGACAGACAGGCGAATGGAGCGCACCGATGCAGGGATGATACATATCTGCGTTATAAGGGTCTTCTACAAACAGCACATTCGCCACAAGGCGGTAGAGTCCGTCACGAATCCAGATACTGTTCTCGTCGCTCATGCCGGCAAACGCCTGCTCAATCCTGCGCTGTGTGCTGTATTTAGGCAAAAGGGCATACAGTCCGTAGGCTTTCTGTTCAAGAATGTTTTCCCTCACATATTTCGAGTGCATTCCAAACAGCCGTTCTATCACAGTGTCATTGATAAGCGGCTTGGTCATAAAATCCTTGCGCCACGGCAGCCCCATGCCCTCAATCTCATCGGGAGTCATGGGCAGCGACGGTGAGAAATGTCCCATCACGCCAAACTTCTGACTTGTGGGAATCTCCCAGATGCGGAAGAATCCCAGCACATGGTCGATGCGCAGTGCATCGAAGTATTGTTCAAAATGCTTAATCCGTCTGTGCCACCATTCGTAACCGTCGGCTTCCATAGCCAGCCAGTTGTAGGTGGGGAATCCCCAGTTTTGTCCGTAATAGCTGAAAGCGTCGGGCGGTGCTCCCGTCTGTGCGTCGAGATTGAAGTAACGAGGAAGTGTCCTCACCTCCACACTGTCGCGGTTCACTCCTATGGGCAGGTCGCCCTTGAGCACCACTCCGTTCTGTCGGGCATAGTCGGCGGCAGCCTTCAGCTGCAGGTGCAGCAAATACTGCACATAGCGGTAGAAATCACTGTCATGCGGACAACTGCCGGCATCACGTTCGGCGCAGTAGTCGGCATAGTCGTCAATCCAATATTTGTTATCTTCTAAGAAAGCCTTTGCCCCGGCGGTGTCGAGCGTCTGCCTGCCCCGCTCCTTGTACAGCTGTGCAAGATATGCAGTCTTCACCCTGTCCACAGCCTCATAGTCTGAATATTTCAGGGCGTTAAGCTCGCTCTTCTGTCTGCGGTATGCCATCACTGCCTCAGCGTCACTGAGCGTTCCCGCCTCTTCAAGGTTGAGGTAATGGGGATGCAGCGCAAACACGCTTATGGCATTATACGGATAGGAGTCGTTCCACTGCCGCGTGCAGGTGGTGTCGTTCACGGGCAAGGTCTGTATCACCTTTATCCCCACCTTCTTCGCCCAGTCCACCAGCATGCGCAGGTCGGCAAAGTCCCCCACTCCACAGCTGTTGTCACTCCTCAGCGAAAACACAGGCACTGCAACTCCGGCAGCCTTCCACATTGCCTCGGCAACGCGCATCACTCCGCCGTCGAGCACCAGCACCTCACCGTCGCTAAGTTCCCTGCTGTCGTTCTCACCAAGATTGCGTCCTTCGTCAGAGGAGCGGTTCCCCCCGTCTTCCCATGCCACAATCCCGTTGGTCCTGTCGTCTGTTATCACATATTTATACTCTAAAGGAAGCGGTATGCTCATCACGTTCACCGTGAGCACCCACTCCATCTGTCCTGCATACGTCATGCGCTGGAAACGGGTGGCATTCCAGCTGCCAAGGGCGGGATGACTGCCGCACACTGCCACCGACTGCCCGGGCTTCAGTTGCGGTGCCGACACACGGAAGAGCAGAGTCTTGCGGAACAGCGGCAGGCGCAACGGCTGCACCGTCTCATTGACTGTTCCGCCCCGCGTTATTATGCAGGCATTGCTGTAAAGATGGTGCGGCAGCGGCATGTCATTCCAACTGTCGGCAAAGATATAGTCCTTGCTTGTGTCAAGATGAAACGTGCGTATCACTCCCGTCCACTCACGCCTTACCACATGCCCGTCGCCGTCCTCCACCTGATAGTGGTATTCAATTGCCACGACAGGATGCTGGCGCGACTCCATTGCCACCGTCTCTGCCGTCCACCACTGTCCGTCGCTGGTATTCATCAGAACGTTCTGGCTTTTGCAGCTGCCGTCGGCGCGGAGATAGCTCAGCACCACGTGCATGCTTTCTCCCCACACCGTATTATATTGTATTGTAAACCGTTGCTTCATTTACCTTTGTGGTTTGTTTTTTGCAAATAATTGTTGTGTTCCACAAAGTTACTGCTTTTTACTGAAATATCAAACTTTCCTATCCTTTTTTTGATTTATTTTAAGGATTGGGACAGTATCTTAAGATAAATGACAAAGTATCCTAAGATAAATATAAAAACATGTCTCTGTCGTAAGCTAACAGGCTTGCTAATAGAAACCAACTTACTTGCGATGTAATTACGAAGAATAATTACTTAAAAAAACAAAAAAGGCAATAGTCGTATATAATTTCCTCCTTAACCATTCTTTATTCTTGATTTTTTTTTATTTTTGCAGACTAAAAAAGGTACAACAATGAATAAGACAACTACCCACACTAAAAATAAGGAAACCAAGAAAGAGTCGGCAAAGAAAAAGAAACAGCAGAAAAAGAAAATACCATATCAGTACAAGCCTGAAGGACTTGACCTGAAGACATGGCAGATATTGCTGAGAAAACAGGTGGCAAAGGAGGAAAAACTTACAATAAGCTGCATAGACGAGACAAACGCACCGGGAGAGTACAGGGTGCAGAATCCCAAGACACGGCAGGAATACAAAGTAACCTACCGTGGAGCTAAAAGCCCGTGGAACTATTGTTCCTGTATGGACTTCAAAACCTCGCAGCTGGGCACCTGCAAGCACATCGAGGCTGTAAAGTCATGGTTTGGGAAACGGCATCATGTGAGGCGTGAGATACCTTCATACACTTCAGTATATCTGGACTACAGCGGAGAACGTTGCGTAAGAATACGAATCGGAAGCGACAATGAGGAGCAATTCCGCGAACTTGCCTCACAATATTTTGACGGTGAGATGACGCTCAAGCCTGAGGCATCCAGGCATTTCAGTGAATTTTTGAAACAGGCACACGCCATCAGCGACACTTTCCGGTGCTACCACGACGCGTTGCAGTTTGTTCTGGATATCAGAGAGCGCACGTTCAGGCAGCAATGGGTGGACTCGCTCACTCAGGAGGATTTCAAGCACCTGCTGCGCACCAGCCTTTACCCTTATCAGGAAGAGGGAATACGTTTTGCCGCCAAGGCAGGCCGTGCAATAATAGCAGACGAGATGGGACTCGGAAAAACAATACAGGCAATAGGCACGGCGGAACTGCTCCGCGGCAAGGGACTCGCAGGCTCCATACTTATATTATGCCCGACATCACTGAAATATCAGTGGAAAAGGGAAATAGAGCGCTTCACGGGACAAAAGGTGCATGTGATTGAGGGCAGCCACATGAAACGGCGTGAGCAATACAACCGCGAGGAACCATACAAGATTGTGTCATACAATGCCGTGAGCAACGACATAAGAATGCTGGGAAGCATAAACACCGACATGCTTATCATTGACGAAGTGCAGCGCCTGAAAAACTGGCACACACAAATTTCGGCCACTGCACGCAGAATTGAGTCCGACTATGCGGTGATTCTCTCCGGCACACCGCTGGAGAACAGGCTTGAGGAGCTTTATTCCGTCATGGAGTTTGTAGACAATTTCTGTCTGGCTCCATACTATATTTTCCGTGACCGCTACATCATCACCGATGAAAAGGGAGCCACAGTGGGCTACCGCAACCTGAACGAAATTGGCACACGGCTCGCCCCACACCTTATCAGACGCAAGAAAAGCAGCGTGAGGCTGCAGATGCCGGCACGCCAGGACAAGAACCTCATGGTGCCAATGACAAAAGAACAAATGGCTGTGCACGACGAATGCAGGATGCAGGTGTCACGCCTTATGCAAAAATGGGAGCGGATGCACTTCCTGTCCGAGACAGACCGCAACCGGCTCATTCTCCTGCTGTCACAAATGCGCATGGTATGCGACAGCACTTATATCCTCGACCAGAAGACGCGCTACGACACCAAAATCGACGAGGTAATCAACATTATTTCCAACGTAATGGACAGCGGTGAGGAGAAAATCGTCATCTTCAGCCAATGGGAACGCATGACAAGACTGATAGCCAAGGAGATGGATGACAAAGGCATCGGTTACGAATACCTATATGGCGGAGTGCCGTCGAAAGCCCGCAAAAATCTTGTGGACAACTTCACGGACAATCCCGGATGCCGTGTGTTCCTCTCCACCGATGCCGGCAGCACAGGCCTCAACCTTCAGGCTGCATCAATTATAATAAACATGGACCTGCCATGGAATCCCGCCGTACTCGAACAGCGCATTGCCCGCATCTACCGTCTCGGGCAGCAAAAGAACATTCAGGTAATCAACATGGTGTCTGCCAATACCTTCGAGGAAGAAATGCTCGGCAAGCTGAAATTCAAGTCATCACTGTTTGAAGGGGTGCTTGACGGCGGCGAGGACACGATATTTGCCACCGACAGCAAGTTCAAGAAGATGATGGAAGAGCTGAGCCAGACGATGAACAGCAGTGAGAACACATCGTCAGAAGAGGAACAGCCGATAGACAAGAACGAGGAAGAAAAACCTGTGGATGACACTTCCATCGTTTTTGAGCAGGAACACGAAACCACCGGCACAGGGACAATAACCACCGGCACAGAGACAGCAAACGCCGACATGGAGAGAAAGGCGGCAATACAGGATGGCGAAAAAGGCGATATTACAGTCGGCAATCCTGCTGATGCACCACACCCACAACGGCAGGAAGTCCAAAAACTTGTGGAGCAAGGGGTGTCATTCCTCAGCGGTCTGACCGAGATGCTAAAATCTCCTCAGGCAACGAAACATCTGATAGACACTATAGTGGAAGAGAATCAGGAAACCGGAGAAACCCACATCCGAATTCCCGTGCCCGACCGCAATACGGTGGTAAAGTTCCTGGATGCCATCACCGGACTTCTTTCCTCTCAAGGGGAATAGACGGAAGTTGGCGGGGCAGTTGGTATAATGTCATTTGGCAGTTAGCATAAGATTATGGGGTAGATGGCGGGAAAACATCAATATCGCGGATTCGGGCGGCAATCCGCAGTATTAAGGCCTGTAATAAAAAATTCACGTTTCCACCAGTTCCACCATTTCCACCACCCTTGCGGAAACGTATTGGAAATGGTGGAACAACACACTAAGCTCATATATAATTGTATACATAATTGAATATTGTATAAAAACGTTAAAATTGTTTTGATACTTAGCACATACAATTATTATTGCGGAAACAAACATTTGAATATAAAACCGTTAGATACTGAAAACGTGAATTTTAATCCAGATTTCAGTAGAGTTTCCACCACTACCACCACCTTGGTGGAAATGGTGGAATTGGTGGAAACTCAAAATTGGTGTCAGTATTTTTCAGAATATGTATAATATTGTTAAAACATTAAGTGCTTAATTACTACAACAACTCTTAAATCATGAAAGTCTTATGAACAAGTCACTATAACTGTGACAATGCAAACAGAGGGCATATACGTACATGTCGAACCGCATTTCCGTCATTACTGTCCTCATAATCAAAGGCTCCGAAATTTTCCAGAGAGCATCGGATTGCCTCCGTAAGGTGCTTTTCACGCATGAACATCCAGAGACTCTTCATGCCTCCCTGGACTCCAGCCTTAACTTCCACAGGCACAACAGTGGCGTTTTTAACCATAAGATAATCGACTTCCGCGATGCTGTTGCCGCTCTTTTCCCAATAAAATATCCTCGGACGCTGAATGGGCTCGCGATAACGCGCCATCTCCAGTCCCGCAACCATCTCTGTGATGCCGCCTTTATTGACAAGCTCATGGGGGCTGCCTGTCATAATGAGTTTTATCAATTCTTGTGCTGTGTCTCCGTCAAGCTGCAATATAGACAACAGCAATCCCGAATCGAGAAAAAGATACTTGACACGTCTCTCGTCCGCCTCGGCTTCGAGCGGCAGACCGTTGGCAGACGTTGCTACCACAGGGGTCACAAGTCCCGCAAGAGTCAACAGCCGCAAAGCCTCTCGGTATTGATAGTTGCGGTATCCGTCAGAGATTTGCGCAAAAGTTAGTTTCTTCCCTATCTGATGACACACACCGTGCAAGGTCAGGCGCAGAAGGTCTGGATTGGCGCGCTTGGCATATTTGTTGAAATCATCCTCATACGTAAGAATGATGTCTTTATGCACCCGCTGGCACTGCAGGAAATCCGAAGAAGCCTTCCACGTTGCCACTGCCTCTGGCATGCCTCCCACCATCAGATAAATCCTAAACTGTTCTACAAGCATGTCATAAAAAGGACCGTCCAAAGGATGATTCGCGTCCGCTTTTCTGCGCATCTCCAAGACTCCGTCCATACCCATGGCAACAAGAAACTCATCAAAGGTCATAGGATACATGAATAAGGAATGTATCCGCCCAACACCGAATGTAGGAAGTTCTTGCAACGCAAACTCAAGCAGCGAGCCTGCCGCAACAACATGCAGCTCGGGATAGTCCTCCTTAAAGAACCGCAATGCCATAATGGCTTCAGGGCATGCCTGTATCTCGTCAAGAAACAGCAACGTTTCGCCGGGACGTATTGGAACTCTGATGAGATTTGAAATCTTGCTGGCTATCATCCTGACATCAAGGTCCCCCTTGAAGAACGATGCCGCAGAGCGTGTCCGCTCAAAATTCACCTCTGCGAAATACTTAAACTGTCTGCCAAGATGACGTACTGCCGATGACTTGCCCACTTGTCGGGCACCACGAAGCAACAGTGGTTTGTGCGTGTCACTGTCCTTACATTACTAAAGTATCTTGTCTATATTTCTGCATATATATTTCTGCATACCATTTATTATATTGATTTTCAGCTGCAAAGATACAAATAATTTGCGAAACACGACTAATAAATCTGAAAATTTTGCATTTCTCCGACAAATAAATCGCCATTTTTTGCATTTTTCCGACTAATAGCCAATTATTTTGAGGTTTTACGACACTCCGCCGCCAAACAATTTAGTGGCTGCTTAAGGGAAATAAATACGACAAAGTTAATTTATTGAACCCTCCTGTACAGAATAAAGGCTGCATAGCCATGCAATGACCATACTGCCTTTATCCTATTTATCTTTCATGATATTGTAATGTCAGAAAACATCCTCTTCCTCCAAATCCCAAACCTCATATCTGTGTCTGGACGGTGCGCCAACAGGACCAGTCACATCATCGTAGCCGCTCATTGTCAACAACAATGACTCCGTATCAAGTTCTATAACCTGTATCTCAGGTTTTACATAATTTTTTTTCATTTTGCTTTCTTGTTTTTTTATTATTTCACAATCAGTTTCCTGCCGTTCTTTACAAAGACCCCCTTACCGGGACGGCTTGTCCTTATCCCTTGCATACTATACCAGTAGTCTGTGGCGCTTCCGTCTTCTATCTGTGTTATGCCGGTAGCATCGCCGCCGTGTATCACCGACAGACTTCTCGCACCTTGTGGCACGCTCGTTCTCACCACTGCACGGAACGGAGCCGCGTATGCCGTTTCTGTGGCTATTCCCATGCCTGCCCCGTCGGGCTTCAGCACATAAAAACCGGCAATATCCGGAGCGTCAAATCCCGAGAGCGTACCGACAAACACGCCGTCGCTAATATCATCGGGAGTAGCACTTACCTCCACATTACTGCCCGAAAATCTCACATCAGCCGACTCCGTGCTGAAGATATAAGGCATATATGCCTGCGGTGAAGGTTCGGCATCAAATGTAATGGTATTTGCCGACATGTCAGCGCTCACAAACTTCTCCATCTCAACGCCAACAGGCACAGTCGGCGCATACGGCAGACACAGCGAATACCATCCGGCGGCAGGCACCGTGCGGCTATAGTCAGCCGTTGCGGCAGTGAAGCCCTTTGTGGCATGAAACGGCATGTTGTCCACAAGCTCCAGAGTGTTGCAAACGTCACCCTTGACAAGGTTTTTGACATTGTCCGGAGCAGTGACATCCTCCGATGCGTACACCAGCATATTGGGGTTGCCCGATGTTATTCCGGCACCCAATGTGGTTGCATCGGGAAGCGTCAGCGAGGTGATGCGCTCATTGCCGACAAGCAGCTCGCTCATCTCGGATGCCACTCCGGAAGGCACCAATCCCCCGAGTCCCGAGAGATTGAGCGATGTTCCCGAGAAATCGGTCTTGTCGGTGTAAAGGAAACTTGAACACTCGCTTATCTTCACGTCCGTAGTGCCGTTTATAGCCAAAGTTATATTCTTCAACACTATTGGCAGCGGCTTGTCGCCCAGTTCGGTGTCCGATGTGTAATACAGATACAAAAGCGTGCCGCTGTTACCATTCAGTTTCTTGTTTTCATTGGAATACACAAGAAAACGATACTCCCCACCAGGACGCTTTATATACGAATATTCATGGTCCCAGGTTATCTTTCCACCACGTCCTATAGTATGCGGAAACCTGTCCTGACTCATCTCCAGCGGCTCATACGCCACGTCAAGATCCACACCAGGCGGAAAATAAATATCAAACTGCAAGGCTGTAAACACATTTTCGTTGTCCAGATTTATGGCGATCATCCGTCCGTCGTCCGAAGTGGATCCCAGCTCAATCCTAACAGGTTCCACCCACAACACATCATCGGCCAGTGCGGCTGTACTGAACAGCATGAAAAGACCGGCTAAATACTTTCTCATAATCATTGTTTTTGTTTTAAAATTATCTCATTTACACCCACGCCATCGGTTATGCTGAAATCACCGTCGCCGCTCACATCCGACACCTCTTCTATAAAAGAGTTATCTTCCGGCATACCGTTAAGCAGAACCTTCACGATATTCACGCGGTCGGTTATATTCACCTCTCCGTCTCCGTTAGTGTCGCCAAGGGCAAATATCTGCACGCGTCCGTTTCTGGTGGATGCGGTGACCGTGGTCATGTCAGCCTGCGTAAGCGACACTTGGTTAAGCTTTACCTGATATGTCTGGTTCAGCGGCATGTCTTCTGGCACCGACAGCTGCAGACTCAGCACTTGATGGCTTCCCGCCGGCAGCTGTCCGCCAATCAGCGACACACAATATACATTTTCCTCACCGGTCTCAGCCACCGACAAAGTGTAGTCCTTCAGGTCATCACCCGTTTTCACGGTTTCCATCAGCGGCACTACGCCTTGTGGGAATGTCATGTTGAATGTCATGTCGCGCACTTCGTCGAGCGACGTGAAAAGCAGCGGGCAGTCTATCGTGGTGCCGGGATAGGTTATCTCCGTCATGAAATACAGTGCGTATTTCTTGTCATCAGGCTGCTGAGGCTCGGCAGGACTGTCAGGGTCGAACTCAAAACGCGCCTCGAAATGCACGTCGGCAGTGCCCATGGTGTAGCTGAACGAGCTGAGCGTGGTATAAAGCTCGCCGTCAAGATACCAGCCTATGAACTTATATCCTGAGTTGCAGCTTGCCGACACCGTAGTGCTGCTGCCTTCCTTCACACGCTTCACCCCATCCGACACTGTGCCTCCCTCGGTAGCTTCCATATATACCTTGTGCGACAACACCGGCAAGGTTGGCTCCGACGGACTGTCGGGGTCATATTCAAAATGAGCCGTAAGGGTCTCCATGCCCTCTTTTTTAATATATGTGAAGCTTGCCGCATCCGAGACGGTCTCGCCATTGGAGTCGGTCCAGCCTGCAAACTTGAAGTTGGTGTTGCAGCTGGCGTTGAGCGTCACTTCCGCCCCAGCCTGATATTTGCCGCCCCCGCTTGCCGAGCCGCCTTCTCCAGCCTCAACCTTCAGACGGTAATATATATTTCCTGGCAGCGGCTCAGCCGGACTGCCGGGAGAATATGTGAAGTGAGCAGTCAGCGTCTCGCTTTCATTTTTCTTCACTATGCTGTAGTCCGGCTCTGTCGACACCGTGTTGCCTTCGGCGTCACTCCAGTGTGAGAACACGAAGTCGGTGCTGCTGTAGGCATGCACGTTCACAGTAGTGCCCGGCACATGACGCCCCTCGCCGCTCACGCTTCCGCCCTCTTCGGGCACCACGTTGATGACCAGCTTCGTGGGCGGTGCCCCCGGCTCGGGAGGGTCTGTCGGGTTGAAATCGTCTTGTCCCCACAGTGGTGCGCACAAAAGCACCACCACCATGAAGAACAATATTCTTTTCACTCTCATTGTGATTGTTTTTAAAGGTTATTCAAAGTGTGTGTTTAATATGCCACGGTGACCTTTACCGACCGTCCGCCGGTCTTCACGATATAGCAGCCCTTTGGCAATGCCACATACTGCTCGCCGTCACAAGTGCTCTCAGCCACCATTTTGCCGTCGAGGGCGTAAACCTTCACGTTTCCGCTTGCCATGATGCCTCCCCATACGGTCCTTACGTTATTTGAAGCCTGCGCCACGGCACCGTCTATGCCTGTCACCGTCTTCTTTGCATACACCTCAAAGCGGTTGTCGTATGTGCCTGCCCCGGCACTGAAACTGTAGTCCTGCTGCATAAGGTCCACCACTGCACCCGTCTCAAGGTCGGTCAGCATCACCTGTCCGGCATCGTTGCGTGTCAACGCTATTGTGAACACACCGTCTTTGTCTGCCACAAATCCCATCTTCACCACTCCGTTGCCCTCGGGGCGCTCATTGATGGCATATTTGTTACCCTTGCTGTCATAGGTGTAAATCTGCGGCACTCCCACCTCAGCCATGAATTTTGCAGCATCGCATACGGCATCATAGCCCATTGTAGCCTCGCTGTTCATCACCACACGGGTGCGGTCGGTATTCTCGCCGTCGCTCACCGTGAAGTCCATCAGCTGTCGGTCGGTCACTCTCGGTGTCCTCGACGGAGCCGCGTTCTGGCTCTCTATCACAGAGGTCATCTGGCGGCCTTCAAGCGGGAACGATATCTCGCTTACGCTCTCAGGACACTGCACAAAGAATGCCTGGTTTGGAGCTATGGCATAGTCGTCATCAATTATTGAATATGCCTCATAGCGTCCGTCATTATTCACGGTTATCGGGGCTATGAAGTTTAGTCTGTGTATGTTATACCAGCACTGGTATGGATTGCCCACGAGATTCCAGCCATTGTCAGCGGCATTCTCCGAGGGGTTTGCCTCCAGCTGCTTCACAAACATCTTGTATGAGGTCATATACTGCTTGCTCTCATTGTCCATAGAAGGCATGTTCCACCATCCCGGCTCGCTCACCTGCATGATGAATCCTGTTCCTGCAGGTATCACATCGTCAGCACCATAGTTTTTCCAGCTTCCGCTTGCACCGTTGGTGGCGCGGTTCTTTCCGTCATAATAGCGCACGGCCTTGCTTGCACGGGTGTCTATCCAGTTCATATCGCTCACCTTCATATCGAATGGCAGCGAGATGAAATGCCAGCTGGGATTATATATATATCTTAGGTTATAGTCCACGGACAGTTTTCCCTCAACAGTCACTCCATCGCAGTTGGTGTACATACGACCATATTCTTTATTATACGGGTCCGACTTTATATTCAAATTGTTCAGCGGCATACCGTCTTCGCCATTTATCTTCAAGCTTGCATTCGATGCAATGTTCACAGATGGTGTGCCAAGCATACGGTCATGAGCACCGAGCACAAGATCGGCATTAATTGTCCACTCGCTCACTTCCTCGGTGCTGAAGCCCTCAATTGCTTTTACATTATACCAGTAGTCATCAAGCTTATAGGCTGTCACAAGATAAGACGGAATCTGCAGGGTGAGAGTCTGCTGCAGATCTCGATCAAAGATATCTCTATCATTTTCAACAACAGTAGGCGATTTCAACCGGAGAGTTTGAAGCTGTTTCATGTCAGAAAAAACAGAGTTCGGAAGAATGTTTAAATTTACTGGTACTTCCACATATTGGTAGTTTGTTCCCATAAAAGCACCAGTTCCTATTTCTGTGACCCCATCGGGTATAACAAGCCGCTCCGACGTTTTTTTTGTTCCTGTATCATGAAAAGCATACGCTCCTATGCGTCTCAGTGTTGAAGGTAGTTCAACGTTGAAAAAATTACAAGAGCTAAAAGCATCACTTTCTATTTCCTCCAATGCTGATGGAAGCTTAAAAGGCTCCAAGAAAGAACATCTTGCAAAAAGACCATACGGTATCACTTTCATGGATTCCGGAAGATTAATTTTCTTAATAAAAGAATTTTGAAAAGCTCTACTACCTATACTTTGAACGGTTTCTGGAATGTACAGTTCCTCGATAGGTGTGTCACTGAAAGCACCTGCTCCAATAGTTTTCAGTCCTTGCGGCAATTTTACAGAATGAATGAATTTTTTCCCCGCAAACATATTGTCAGGAATGGCGGAAATCGTGGCTTCGCTGAGGTCAAGAGTGTAAAGATTTTCCTTCATCATACCTATCTTTGCCCAGTCGTCATCGTTCATTGCACCTTTCACAACAAGCTTCCTTACATCCGTGATCTTATTAACATGGTACAGTACCTCGGTACCAAGACTTCCCGGTTCCAGCAAGCTAACCTCTATCACAGGAGTTTTCTCAACCGCAATATCATAAACTCCATTCTCCAAACCTTCTGTATCACTTATCCATTCTACAGTATGCTTTCCCTTGGTCAGTTCTATGAAATATCTATGAGTAAATACTCCTGAAGCATAAATCTCACCATCTACCTTTACAGTCATTAACTCTGTATTTTGTTTAAAACTTGACGGACCGATGGAAAAAGTAAATGTTGCGTCTTGGTCAACTTCTACTGTAGCCGTCAAAATGCCTGCTGGGGTATTAGAAGATTTCTGATAAAAATTATTATTCCAAAGATACCAGCCATTTTCCGTAGACTGCGAGAACACAATGGGATATTGATTGCGTTCAGGAAACTGATATTGATTCAAAGCTGCATCAATATCTTCATTTTCAGCCTCTGGCGCCATTAGCTGAACTGCAGAACTTACCGACATGCCCAAAGCCATTACGCCAACGGGAGAATAAAGGCTGCCGACACCCACCAAAAGTGTGGAAAAGAATAATTTCTTCATATTTATTATCCATTTTTTGCCTATCGACCTCCCAGCGTCGGCATTGTTATTAAGTGATTGTTATTGACTGTTACTATACAAAAAAAGCGTGGAGATCGTGCCTGTCGCTCGCTCCACATCTCTAAGGCTCTGGCTTGCCCATCCAGTCAAGAACGAGCAACGTCAGAACCCACGCCGATGAGTTTATATAATACACACCTATACACCACAACAGCATACATTATATATAAGTATGCCTATAGTGCAAGGATGCTTATAAAAACACCCCATGAGCATCTACCGTTGCCTTGTTCTGTGACTGAATTGAAACTGCCAGATTTCAGAGATGTCAAGAACAAAGCGCATGTAAACGCTTTCCCAATATAGTGATTCCTTACCTCCCATCCTTTACCCCCAAAATCAAGACGCTTAAGCCTATCATCCGGTTTCGGCGTGGGAAGCCTCTTTTCTCCATAATGAACAGTGACGAAACCCGTCCGTCGGCATCCATAATAGTCAGAGACCTCAAGAATCAATTGCAAAAGTAATGTTATTTTTCAAAAATAAAGAACTTTAATGGTTAAAAAATATAAACTATATACAAATTACATTCTGTACACAGTAAAATAAAGTCTGCATCATAAAAAATCAGACAAATAAAAGATTCTTCATTTAAGCTGTTTTAAATATTTTCTATTTTTGGTTCTGCGCCACTTTAGGTGGAGTCTTACATACAAAAAGCCTGTCACAGCTTACACTGTGTCACAATTTTAGGCACGTATTTCACGGTTTTCTTATTTATCTTATCAGTGTAATCCGTGTAATCCGTGCCTAAAAGGAAGCGGAAGGTTGTTTTTGACACACCTCCCCGCATGTTGAATCTATTTTACTCCCACTCAATAACTAACAATGCTTGATATTTAAGCATTTACAACATTCTTTAACTTGTAAGGGGATGAAAACAGGGGATGTATTTATAAAATGGACACTGTTGACTATCAATACATTATAAACATTTTACCAACTAAAAATTAATTGATTCCTTTTAAGCTCCTTATAATGTTTATCTGTTGTTGAATGACACAAAGGTATAAACAAATATTCAAAAACACAAGTAAATCGTTGAAAATGAGTGGAGATAACAGCATCAAGAAAAGAAAAATCCACAGAACTCCTTTATTTATAGGTAATTCCGTGGATTTTCTAATATTCACTTTCGTGCAGAAGTGAATATTTCATCTGAAATATTATGTAATAACACTGTCAACGATATTGGCTAACTGTATTACTCAAAGTGAACATTAAAGATTTTATTACCTTACTGTCCCAAGTCATGTAGTGCTTGAACTGCATTTTGGTTTCCCTTTTCCGCTGCATCCTTATACCATTTAATTGCTTCTTTTGTATCTTTGGGCACACCAAAACCGTTTTCATAGCAGACACCTAAATTATACCTGATGTCATCTGCTTCACAGCCAAGATTAATAGCCCTTTTAATCAATTTGACAGCTTCAACCTCATCTTTTGGAGTACCTATACCATTAAAACAGCAATCAGCCAAATTCACAATGGCGTTAATATGTTCTTGGTTTGCTGCCTTACGATACCATCTGACAGCCTCAGCATAATCTTTGGGTACACCTTTGCCAAAATAGTAGCAATTTCCTAACCTATATTGTGCGTCTGGGTAATCTTGTTCCGCTGATTTTCTATACCATTTTGCAGCTTCGTCATAATCTTGTATAACACCATATCCAAATTCATAGTCCACACCCATATTACATTGGGCATATTTTTGACCTTGTTCTGCAGCTTTCTTTGTCCATTCTGCTGATTTTTCATAGTTTTTTGCAATACCTCGCCCCTCCGCATAAACATAGCCTAAATCTGCCATAGCATCAGCGTCACCTTGTTCCGCTTTTTCAACAAGTTCATCGCTATATTCTACATCTTTGTCTTTGCTATCATTCCCACATGAAATCACTAACAGACATATTAAAAATGCCGCAACACATGAAATTATCTTTTTCATATTGATTATCATTTATTAATTAATACTGCTCTTTAAGAGCTTTATAATATTCAGTCGCCTTTTGGTGTCCTTGTTTGGCAGCCTTTTCTAACCAATAAAGGGCTTTTTGTATGTCTTGGTTGCCTCCTTCCTCATTAGCATAACAATATCCAAAACTATATTCCGCATCAGGATGACCTTGAGCCGCTGATTTTTCATACCACTTCTTGGCTTCGTCTAAATTTTTATCAACACCATACCCCATTTGATAAAGAAACCCCATACTACACTGAGCATCTGCATGACCTTGCTCTGCCGCCTTCTCAAACCATTTTGCAGCCTCTGAGAAATCTGTTTGAACACCATATCCATTGAGATAACAGTTTCCTAAATTATTTTGTGCATCTGCATGACCTTTGTCTGCTGCTTTGCGATACCATTTCGCTGCCTCTGAGAAATCTTGTGGCATACCTATACCTTTAGCGTAAAAGCGAGCAATACTGCGCAGAGCTTCAACTTGGCCTTGTTCAGCTGCCATACGATAATACCTAAACGCCTCATTCAAATCTTTTGAGACTCCTCTTCCATTCTCATAGCAAACAGCTAAATTATTCTGTGCAATAGCGTTTCCTTGCTCCGCTGCTTTCGTGTACCATTTTACAGCTTCATTCATATCTTTTGAGACACCTTGCCCCACTTCATAAAAAAAACCTAATTCACATTGAGCCTTAGCATTTCCATCTTGAGCAAGGTCCACAAGTTCTTGACAATATTCTGTTGGTACTTCAGAATTTGTATTGCTTAATACTGCCTGCTCATTACTTGCTCCGCCCGTTTTATTGCTATTTCCACAAGCGCCACAAAACAAAGTCAACAAAAAGAGTATTGTCATTGTTGTAATCTTATTTACAACCCAACCTCCCTTTGAAACATCTTTTAGAATTTTCTTCTTGACTAAAAGAGAACGCAGTTCTTCTACAGTCTTACAACATTCACCATCAGGGAAAATAATACCATCATTTCCCATGTTTGTAACAGTCTCCCTAATCCGGTCTTCGATACCCATCGCATTTGAAGTATCTGTAAAGAACTCATAAAGCCATTTTGTTGCCATTTTCTTTTCGTTATACACTTTTGGCTCAACAAGTGTGGTTACAATAATGGTGCTGAGGCATAAAAAGAAAAGTGGAGCCAACATTCTACCTCATTCATTGATGTGAGGGCTTGGACTCCCTTTTGTTAGTTGAATAAGGAGAATTGACAGCCCCACTTGGATGTATTTCGTTGGTATACGAATACAAACCAAGAAGAGCGTCCTTCCCACATTATCCCGACTAACTTTGTGAAAGTGTCCAAGTTCCACATCAACGGAATAAAGCGAAAATGCGCTTTCTTAATTATGTCTGCCAAAAGCCTATTAAGGCAATATAGCGTTGCAAAGTTACGCATTTTTTATGGAAGAACGCTTATAATGATTCTCTTTTTAACAAGAAGTAACAAATTTGCAATCAAAAAACACTGTATAGAGGCTGATTTTATGTAAAACCACGCATGTTATCATCATTTCTCTATCAGTATGTAAGCATATCGTATGTGCTTAACAATTCTTCTTGTCGAATTCCCAAATACACTTTGGTTATACGTGGTGAACTATGGTTAAACAATTCCGATAGCCTCATCAATGCCATTGCCGCATCATTTCCACTTGATTCATACACCTTGCGCCCGAATGTCTTTCTAAGGCTGTGAGTACTGAAGTGTTCTATCTTCAGATGATACTTTACTTTAATTTCTTTGAGCAACACATTTATTCTTTGTGTACTATATACAACCTTCTTCTGAGATAAAAAGCATTTTTGACTATCATTCGTAATATTCAAAGCATCATGGCAATCCTTTATGTGTTTCTGAAAATCCTTATTTATTTTTATCTGCCTGCGTTTACCGGTCTTTTTCTCGTTAATAACAAAATTATCGTCATTTATGAGCATCGACCAAGTGAGAGTTAGAAGGTCACTAATCCGTAATCCAAAAAATGAGCCACAACCGATTAGCAACGACATTCTATAATCGCCATCACGATAAAGCCTGCGGATAAGGGAAAGCATACTATCCCATTCCATATAGTCACTTGTCCGGTACTGATTTCTTGCTGCCATAATTCTATTCTTTTATGTGATTTTACAACTGTTTTTGATTATTTCTTATTGATTTCAATATCAATATTTACGCAAAGCCTTGATTTTATTGAGTTCATTCATTTCTAAAAGAAAATGAATATTGTCAAAGGAAAGGGATTTGTCCCCAAATCCTCTTTAGTTTTCAACAGTTCCAATAAAACGATTTTCCTTAAATCCACGCCACGCCATTCTTTCCAAATCAAGATAGGCGAACATTCCATAGAACTTTTTTGGGATGCCATTCCCATTCACATTTGCCTTTACAGCTTCCGGCTGAAGTGTACCAACTGCAATTCTTACTTCGCCATTCAACTTCATGTATGCGAACTTCACGACCTCCCCACGCATCATGCGCTTCTTCATTGTTTCCAATTCAATTCCTTTGGAGGTGGCCGTCAACATATCGCTATTATTTAATACCACATTCTTAATTGCAAAACGTACAATCTCATTAGCACTCACTGTTGCAATCTGTTTCATATCTGTATCTCCTATATGATTAAATGGTTAAACGTCTAATTTTATGCTGCTATTGAAAACTGAGGCTTAATTATTGCCATCAGCTGATTTTTTGTTTTATCGTATTCGACTTTGGCTTTTTCATCAGCGTTCCACATTGTTGCATGAACGTAATTATAAGTGGCAATCCATAGGTCTCTAAGAGCCTTAACAATGACATTGTCACTAATAGACGCAACCAAGTCAACAAAAGTCCTCATGCTCCCACAAGCGTAGTCAAAGGCAGGGTGAGTATAGTCACTCATGCACCAATACCAATCCTGACCATTGAGAATTTCAAGAGCCTTTTCAATTTTCTGTGAAGTCGTTGCCGTTGCCATATCTTTCAATTTTATATTGTTGTTGCTTTGTTTCTTTTGACACTACAAAGGTACGAAATAATATTGATACAAGTATATACTATAATCATTATTTTCTCCGTCTTGACTTTATTTAACTTTTGATTTGGGTATATACCAAAATATTCGCGTATCTTTGCAATTAAAAAGAAAATATGGAAGAAATAAAAAAACAAAGAGGTGGAAAAAGGGAAGGGGCAGGCCGTAAGGCAGTCGGTCTTTCCACCACGGCAATGAGTCTTAAATTAGACAATGAATTATATGCAGTTCTAAACAGTCATGAGTTAAACAAAAACAGATACATCAATAATGCTGTTAGGGTAGCTATGGAAAAGGATGGCTATTTAGCCGGAATTTGAAACAGAGGTATCAAAAAATGTAAATCTTCACAAATCGGATGCGGAAATGTTGAGGCTATGGGATCAGGCAGCTTGTTCACAATAACGATTCCACTCATTGATGTATCTCTCTTGAGCTTTGATATCTTTGCCGACAATGGCTATTACTCTCTCGTAAAATGTGCCAAACAATCTGTCAGCATCCCCCGGATTTCTCAACCATTTATAAGCACGAATGTATCTCAAAGGCTCGTCTTGCTCGTTTAATTCAAATGGTGAGGCAGTGAAATATCTGCGCTGTTCCTTGGTCATATTCTCGAAACAAAGCGTTGTCTCATTTAAGGGGAACTCATCAGTAACAGAACAGTTACTATTGTCAACCCTTTCCTTCCATTTGCAATCATCATTTGAAACGCCGGTTATTGCTGTTCTGCCGGAAATAATATCAATGGGCTGTTTTGTGTCTTCTGTTACTTGCTCTAATGATGGAATGATTGGGGATTTTTTGTCTTTTGCGGTCGCTTGACATTTATTCTTGCCATTATTGAAATATCTCACCTTCGCATTTACTACACTCTGCCATCTTCTGCATTGGACTTGAACCTTATTGAACTGCCTATCTGTAAACTTGCCTCTATTGTCATTGCACCATTGGAAGGCTGCCTCTATCTCTGCTTGAAGTTTTATGCTTTCTCTTTCATTTCTTGAATGAAACAGAAGGGTAATGTATTCCTCCAATTTTTTGAACACCTCTGTTATCTCCGCATTCCATTCCTTGAAGTTTGAGGTATTATTATGTACCATGTCGTTTCCATACTGTTCTGCCCATGCCTCAATATCCGCATTTTCTTCCCAACTGTCAATAGGGCAGACATCCAACGCATCATTAGGAAGTGTATCACTCTCTCCTGTCATTACTTCAATACGTCTATCATCATCTGAATGAACTTCATTAGATTCTTTTCCATATACAGGAATATCTATTTCTTTATCAGTTTCTATATCTGTACTGCAATTCAGTTTTGAAGTAATAATTAAAATTGCAGTCTTCAGTTCTTCAATGGTGTTTTTAAGACTGCAAATTTCAGACTTCATTTCACCAATGGATGTTCTTAACAGTGCTGTTTCATTATCAGTGTTATTATTACCGCAATTTGAGTTTATAGGTCTATTCTCTGTATAAGACTTCAGAGCTTCTATATTTAGAATATAGGTGCTTGCTTTGCCTCTTTCACCTCTTTCTCTTGATATTAGTCCCTTCTTCTGCAATAGTAAAGTCCCACTGATAATTGAGTTCTCTGATTTAATATCTGTGTCTTTCATCATCTCTATGTTAGTACGATAACAAGATTTGTTTTCCATTGCATAGTCTGTTCCATACCATTGGATGATGTTTGCCAAAATCAGTTTTGCGCTTGTGGTTAACTCTTTCGACTTCTGCACTTCATTCGGCAATAATGCCAACAATTCCCGTTTTTTATCTGTCATTCACCTTCAATTTTTATATATTTATTTTCTGCCTTCAGAAAGCAAATATACTGCGAATGCTTCATAGTCGTAAGTTAAAATTTCAAAATTCTACAAGAAACTGCAAACACATCCGTAGTATACTCTCATTCCTTTATAGTGTGTCCGGTGACTTTTTGATAATTATATCATTTATTTTCAAATACTTGCGCATGAGTAAACCATGGTAAATGCTGCTTAAAGTCTTTTTCCTTACAACAATGGTAAAGTGGATTTATGGCAAAATACCTCGCCAATACTTAATCATTGCCGCACTTATCTTTCGTTTAGTGTCTTCCTTATGGTGCTTTCCACTCATAGGATTCATTGTGCCTTGTTTTGACAACGACATCTTAAATTTTGTCGCTGCTGATACTTGTCTGTTTCTTCTTCGTGCCATCTATTTGAACTATATTGAACTACTTATAAATAGGCAGTGATTTGAAATTTTATTTTTTCAAACGAGATAGGCAGCACATGGATAGTCCTATACAGTCCAATATGCCGCCTATTAATCTAAATGCGAGGATACGTCAACGCCTAACTACTTGAAAAATTTACGCATCATTTCTGCATTTTCTTCTTTGGTGATTTTAATGTATTTCAAGAAGTTCATTTCTGTTGTGTGCCCGGTCAGTTTCATTATACTGATAGTTGGCGCACCATCCAAATACAGATTAGTTGCAAAACTTCTACGAGCCGTGTGCATCTTTATCATTTGATACTTCTTATAGATGTGGCTGATAATCTTTCCACCACGATTCTCTTTAACCATAATTTCATCATTAATCTGTGCGTGTCTACCTATTTCTTGCAATTGTCGATTTGTGTTTGCCTTATCTGCTAACTTTGGAAATTTGCCATCATATTTTGTATATAACTCTTTGATGAATGGGTGCATTGGTATTGTCACTTTTTCACCGGTCTTCTCTGTAACAATAGTTACTTCACCCTTTTCTATATCAAACAAAGCCTTATCCAAACGATTAATATCGCTTCTGCGCAATCCGGTCCAACAACCAATAATAAACAAATCTCTTGTTTTTTCAATTTGAGATTTAGCATCAATTTCGCCTTTGGCAATCAACGATGGAATGTCAAGCCTATACATTTTTTCAATCTCATCTTTCGTGAGGTATATGTTATCTACATCAGTCCCTTTGCTCACATATTTTTTGTATTCTTCACCTTCAAACAATTTTTCTGATTTTGCAGCATTTAACCATACTTTCAACACGCTGAATGTTGCCGGAATAGTGTTTTGCCGGTAATTCTTTGAAGTATAAGCCCAATCTGTGAACAGCCTTGAAAAGCGTTCATCAAAAATACTAAAATCATCTTTAATGTGCTTTTCTTCCATAAACGCCTTTATACGTTTCAGCACTGTGCGATGGTGAACTTGAGTACGTTCACCAATATATCTTCCCGTTCTCGAATCAACCTTATGCGTCATTTCTTCCACATACTTGTCAAAAAATTGCAGTGGGGTTATCTGTTTCTTTTGCTGTTCTTTACCTTCTATAAGAGTTTTATTATAAATGATATTACGCAATTTCTTCTTGATGAATTTCGCATCATCCTCACCATCATTCCATACCCGATAATGATAAGGATTGGGATTATCGTAATTTATTAATCCCCATTCATTCCAACTATTCATTATGCCATCCAAGAACTTATTGACTTTTCTTGATGCCCTATTTATTCTATCGGGAAACTTATTGCCCACTTCACACCTTTGCATTTTTGTATTCCAAGCCTCAACCACGACTTTCTGACCTGTACTAACCTTTATACGCTTACTTTGGAAATAACAAACCGCATACAATAGCGTTAGTTTTTCCTTACTATTTTTTAATGTAAATTTCAGTTCCATATTGTGTGATAATCTTTTTTTAGTGCAAAAGTACGAAATTAATCTTAGAAAAACGAATTCTGAGGGGATGTCAGGGGACGGATTTGGGGGATGGATTTAACATTTTGTACAAAAATAGGCACTCAGCACATTTTTAGGTAGTTATGCGCTAAGTGCCTTAATTTCAGCCGCTAAAAATCAATTAATATAAGATTTTCGGCTTAAACATTGGGTATGCCATTATTCCCACTCAATCGTTGCTGGTGGCTTAGAAGAGATGTCGTAGCATACGCGGTTCACTCCACGCACCTTGTTGATTATCTCGTTGCTCACCTTTGCAAGGAAGTCGTATGGCAGATGCGCCCAGTCGGCGGTCATGGCATCGGTCGAGGTCACTGCGCGCAGAGCCACAGGATTCTCGTAGGTACGCTCGTCGCCCATCACTCCCACCGAGCGGACGGTTGAGAGCAGTATTGCACCAGCCTGCCAAACCTTGTCGTAGAGACGCTCGCCGTCCTCGCAAACATACTCCTGCATGCTGCGGATGTAGATGTCATCGGCATTCTGGAGCACCTCCACCTTTTCGCGGGTGATGTCGCCGAGTATACGGACAGCCAGTCCCGGTCCGGGGAACGGATGACGCTTGATGAGTCGCTCAGGCATCTGCATCTGTCGTCCGGCGCGGCGCACCTCGTCCTTGAACAGCCACTTCAGCGGCTCGCAAAGCTGCAGGTGCATCTCCTTGGGCAGTCCTCCCACGTTGTGGTGGCTCTTTATCACCTTGCCCGTAATGTTAAGGCTCTCAATGCGGTCGGGATAGATGGTTCCCTGAGCCAGCCACTTGGCATCGGTAATTTTCTTCGCCTCGGCATTAAACACCTCCACGAAGTCGCGGCCGATAATCTTGCGCTTTTCCTCCGGCTCGGTAACGCCCTTGAGGTCGCTGAAGAACTTCTCGCTGGCATCTACGCCGATAACGTTGAGCCCCAGTCCCTCGTAGTCGTCCATCACCTGACGGAACTCGTTCTTGCGCAGCATTCCGTGGTCAACGAAGATACAGGTAAGGTTCTTGCCTATAGCTTTATTGAGCAGCACGGCTGCCACCGACGAGTCGACACCTCCCGAGAGTCCGAGAATCACCCGGTCGTTGCCAATCTGCTTCTTCAGCTCCTCCACGGTGCTCTCCACAAACGATGCCGGGCTCCACTCCTGACGGCTTCCACAGATGTCAACCACGAAGTTCCTGAGCAGCTGAGTGCCCTGCAGAGTGTGGTAGACCTCAGGATGGAACTGCACAGCCCACAGCGGGTTCTTTGTGCTGGCGTATGCAGCGTGCTTCACATTGTCGGTGCTGGCTATCACGCGACAGTCCTCGGGTATGGCGGTAATTGTGTCGCCATGGCTCATCCACACCTGTGAGTTTGGCTCAAATCCCTTAAACAGCGGATTCTCCGCATCGTACTCCTGCAGATGCGCACGCCCATACTCACGGCTGTCAGCCTTCTCCACTCGTCCTCCTCCGTCGTGTGCAATAAACTGTGCTCCATAGCAGATGCCAAGCACTGGCAGACGCCCCACAAACTTGCTCAAGTCAACCTTGAACGCCTCGGGGTCGTGCACCGAATACGGGCTTCCGCTGAGAATCACTCCAATCACCGACGGGTCGTTCTCAGGAAACTTGTTGTAAGGAAGAATCTCGCAGAATGTGTCCAGTTCGCGCACACGGCGTCCAATGAGCTGCGTGGTCTGCGAACCGAAATCGAGAATAATAATTTTCTGTTGCATTTATTCCTTTAGTTGTTATATATATTAATAATGTGTAGTTTGTATATTCTGCCGTCACCGCATCACAGTGTTTTGGCAAAGTCCTCCGCCAGACCTATTGTTGCAGCCTTGCCCACGTCCATAAGCCTCAGTCCGCAGCACTCCACTCCACGTATGCCTATGGTTCCGCACACGCTGAGATAAAAGTCGATGATACCAAACTTATCTGGAAATTTGTCGAAGAGCGGAAACAGGCGCGGTGAGAACAGATGTATGCCTGCGAACGCCAGTTTGCGGCACTTGTAAACCTTGAGGTCGGGGTAAGGCGAGCGCACCAGCCCTGTCTCTGTGTCGGTCCAGCCCACCAGTCTCATTTCGCAGTCGAACAGCAGGTAGCGCCTGGTCTTCCTCTCGCTCACCAACAGTGCGGCATCTTCATCACGGTTGGCATTATAGAAATCTTTAAGGTCGACATTGCTGAGAATGTCAACATTATGGATAAGCACCGGTTCGTCATGACGAAACATCCCCTGCGCCTTTTTCAGTCCTCCACCCGTGTCGAGCAAAGCCTCGCTCTCGTCGGAAATTCTGATGTCATATCCCAAGTTTTGGCGTTCATACAGGAAATCTCTTATCTGCTGTGCGAAATGATGCACGTTTACCACCATTCTGTCTACCCCAGCATCAGCCAGCCGCCTCACCGTATGCTCAAGCAGCGTCTTGTCGCCCACTCTCACGAGGGCTTTGGGCATTGTGTCAGTAAGAGGTTTCAGTCGGGTGCCGAGTCCGGCAGCAAAAATCATTGCCTGCATATACGTAAAATTTGCAAATTCTATAAAATCACCGCAAAATTACGAAAAAAAATGAAAAATAAAGAATTTTCGTGCAAATCGAATGAAGAATTAAGTTTTCTTAATTAAATGCAGCGTACGGCGAATAATGCAGGTTAACATATATAAAATTGGCAGTACAAAAACAAAACGAAAACGTCATTATAACAATCTAAGGTAAAAAACGCCTTAGCGTGAAACGAAATAACTGCAAGACAAATTACTGAAAATAAAATAATTGCAAAACAAATTAATGTAGGTATTTATGGAAATACAAAAACTTAAACTGCAATCAGAGAAAAACCGCAAGCGTCTGATGGAGATTGTCTATAATGCCAAGGCTGGGCATATAGGCGGCGACCTGTCGTGCTTGAATGTGATGACCGTACTGTATCATGAGGTTATGCGTGTCAATGCCGATGCGCCAAAGGATGAGAACCGCGACCGCTTTGTTCTGAGCAAGGGTCACTGTGTGGAGTCACTCTATGTAACTTTAGAGTCGAAAGGCTTCATCGCTCCCGGAGTACTGGAGACATTAGGCAAGTATAAGTCAATACTGTCAGGCCACCCAACAATCGAGGTGCCGGGCATCGAGGTGAACACAGGCGCACTGGGTCACGGTCTGTCAATCGGCGTGGGCATGTCGATAGCTGCGAAGATGGACAAGAAAGACTACAAGACATACGTGCTGATGGGCGACGGCGAGCAGGGCGAGGGCTCTATCTATGAGGCAGCAATGGCTGCAAGCCATTACAAGCTGGACAACCTCGTGGCAATCATCGACCGCAACCACCTGCAGATTAGCGGCAACACCGAGAACGTGATGTCGCTCGACAGCATCCGCGACCGCTGGACGGCATTCGGCTGGGATGTGAAGGAGATGAACGGTGACGAGATAGAAGACATCGTTGCCACCTTCAACGGCATTGACTACAGCAATCACCGTCCGCACCTGCTCATCTCAAACACCACAAAAGGCAAGGGTGTGTCGTACATGGAGAATGTGGCAAAATGGCACCACGGAGTGCCCAGCGCCGAGCAGTATGAGACTGCGATTAAGGAGATATCAGAGAGAATAGCACAATTGGAAAACAACTAATCTACATTACTTAATATATATTATGATAGCATGTCGAAAGAGTTTCACCGACACTCTGCTTGAGCTGGCGCGTGAAGATAAAGATATCATAGCAGTGACCACCGATGCCCGTGGCTCTGTTACCCTGAATGATTTTGCCGATGCGCTTCCCGAGCAGTTCGTGGAGTGCGGCATCGCCGAACAGGATGCAGTAGGCATCTCTGCCGGACTTGCCCACAGCGGCAAGAAGGTGTTTGTATGCGGTCCTGCCTGTTTCTATGTGGCACGCAGCCTGGAGCAGGTGAAGGTTGACCTTGCATACAGCGAGAACAACGTGAAGATACTTGGCGTGAGCGGCGGCGTGGCATACGGCGCACTCGGAGCCACCCACCACAGCCTTCATGACATGGCGGTGCTGCGCACCTTCCCCGGAATGCACATCGTACTGCCCTGCGACGCACGTCAGACACGCAAATTAGTGAAGCAGCTTGTGGACTATCCTCATCCAGTATATGTGAGAGTGGGCAGAGCCGCTGTGCCGGATGTTTATGAGAACGACGACTTTGAATTTGCAATAGGCAAGGCAAACCAGCTGCTCGACGGCACCGACCTGACAATCATCGGCACAGGCGAGACTGTGTATCACGCTTATCAGGCAGGACTTGAGCTGCGCAAGCAGGGCATCAGCGCAAGAGTGCTCGACATGGCAAGCATCAAGCCGTGCGACGGGGAGGCAATACTGAAGGCTGCGAAGGAGACTGGACGCATCATCACCGTTGAGGAGCACAGCCAGTACGGCGGTCTTGGAGCAATGGTGACCGAGATTCTATCTGAGAATCCTGTTCCTGTGAGAATTCTGGGAATACCCGACGAGAACGTGGTTCACGGCAACTCGGCAGAGATATTCGCCCACTACGGTCTGAATGCCGAGGGTATAGTGAAAAGCGCGCTTGACTTCATCAAATAAACACCCTGCCTATGGCAACCTATATTATAGCTATCGACCAGAGCACATCGGCAACCAAGGCGATGCTGTTCAGCGAGCATTGCGAGATGGTGCGCCGCGTGAACGTGGCACACAAGCAATACTATCCCCAAACAGGTTGGGTGGAGCACGACGCAGAGGAGATTTACAACAACATGATTACGGCTGTGAGCCAGCTGCTTGAGGGCGAGGACACCGCTGCCAACGACTACTCGCTCGCCATCACCAACCAGCGTGAGACCGCAGTGGTGTGGAGCAAGACAAGCGGCAAGCCGGTATACAATGCCGTGGTGTGGCAATGCACTCGCGGCGAGGAGCTGTGCAACCGTCTGAAGAACGAGGGCTACGGCGACATGGTGAGAGAGAAGACGGGACTGCTTATCGACCCGTATTTCTCTGCCAGCGGCGTAAAATGGATTCTCGACAACGTGGAGGGAGCACGCAGCGCGGCAGAGCAGGGCGACCTGCTCATGGGCACCATCGACTCATGGCTGGTATGGAGGCTCACCAACGGGCAGTGTCATGCCACCGACTACACCAACGCATCGCGCACACTGCTGTTCAACATCCACACTCTCGACTGGGACGACGAGCTGCTGAGGCTCTTCACCATCCCACGCAGCATGATGCCAAAGCCGATGCCGTCGGATGCCATCTACGGCGAGACCACCATCGGGGGCATCCTGCCCCACCCCATTGCCATCGCAGGCATACTGGGTGACTCCCACGGTGCACTTGTGGGACAGATGTGTTTTGAGCCGGGCATGGGAAAAGCCACCTACGGCACAGGCTCATCAGTGATGGTGAACATCGGCGAGAAGGCAAAGCCGGCTCCGCAAGGCTTGGTGACATCAGTGGGATTTGCGGCATTGGGCAAGGTGTTCTACTCATTCGAGGGCAACATCCACTGCACGGGAGCCACCATCAACTGGCTGATGAACAACCTGAAGATGATCAGCTCGCCGGCAGAGATTGAGGAGGCGGCACTCTCTGTGCCCGACAACGGCGGCGTGTACATCGTGCCTGCCTTTGCCGGACTTGGTGCGCCATGGTGGAACAACGACGTGAGGGCGGCAATCTCCGGCATGACCCTGGGCACCGAACGCAACCACATTCTCAGAGCCACCCTTGAGTCGATAGCCTATCAGATTAACGACCTCGTGGGCACAATGGCTGGGCAGGCAGGAATAGCCGTAAAGGAAATGCGTGTGGACGGCGGTCCTACAAAGAACAACTTCCTCATGCAGTATCAGACCGACTGTCTGCGTGTGCCCGTCGACTGCTCCAACATCGAGGAAGCATCGGCACTGGGAGCGGTGATAATGAACCGCACTGCATTGGGCGCCATGACCAACTTTGAGGAGATACAGGCAATGCGCAGCAGCAGAAAGCGCTATCAGCCTCAGGACAACGCCGCGCTCATGGAGCAGTACATCAAGGGATGGCACAACGCCGTGAGTCAACTGCTGAAATAAAGGTATATTTATTTTTAACCACAGAGGCACTCTAACTTTGCAGTGCCAAAGAGATTGGTGAGTACTCGTTA
>JAUNSB010000017.1:0-49256 GCA_030539375.1 Prevotella sp. | reverse complement strand
GTACCTCATTTTGTTTTCCGAGGTACCTCATTTTCCCGTCTGAGGTACCTCGGAATTTTCGTTGTCGGGATAAAAAAATCAGCATACGGGCTGAAAAATTTGGAGATTCGGAAAAATAGTGTTAACTTTGCACGTAAAACACCGTATAGGATGATTCTCAGAAAACTGTCAATAATAAACTATAAGAACATAGCCGAGGCTACGCTCGAAATGTCGGCAAAGATAAACTGCTTTATCGGCGACAACGGCGCAGGCAAGACAAACGTGCTCGACGCCGTGTACTATCTGTCGTTTTGCCGCAGTAGCGGAAATCCCGTTGACTCGCAGCTCATACGCCACGACGAGCCGTTTTTTGTGCTCGAAGGCGAATATACTGACAACACCGACACTCTCTCGATATATTGCGGCATGAAGCGCGGCACCAAGAAGCACTTCAAGCGCAACAAGAAGGAATACCGGCGGTTGTCGGAGCACATTGGGCTGATACCGCTGGTGAAGGTGGCGCCGGGCGACACCGTGCTCATCGACGGCACAAGCGAGGAGCGCCGCCAGCTGATGGACGTGTTCATCGCACAGTATGACAATCCTTATATGCAGGCGCTTGCGGGCTACAACAAGGCTCTGCAGCAGCGCAACGCCATGCTCAAGAGCGAGGACGAGCCCGACGCGGAGCTGCTGGCGATATGGGAGGAGCAGATGGCGGTGCACGGAGAGCGTCTGTACGAGGCGCGCCGCAGGTTTGTGGACATGCTCGTGCCGGTGTTCCAGAAATACTACGGGATGATTTCGATGGAAAGTGAGACCGTGGGCATCGACTATGAGTCGCACTGCACCCGCGGACCGCTGCTTGAGGTGATACAGCGCGACCGCCACAAGGACCGCGCCGTGGGATACTCGCTGCACGGGGTGCACCGCGACGACCTGATTTTCACCTTAGAAGGACATCAGATGAAGCGCGAGGCGAGCCAGGGGCAGAAGAAGAGCTTTGTGATAGCCCTGAAGCTGGCGCAGTTTGAGCTGCTCTGCGATATGTCATGCCGCAGGAACACGCCGCTGCTGCTGCTCGACGACATCTTCGACAAGCTCGACGCCACGCGGGTGGAGCAGATTGTAAGGATAGTGTCGAGCGACACGTTCGGGCAGATTTTCATCACCGACACCAACCGCGACCATCTCGACAGCATTCTCGACAGGGGTAATTTCCCGCACAGGATTTTCCATGTCAGCAACGGCGAGGTGAGCATGTTTTAGAGGAAGTTTTTTTTAGGGCGGTAGGAGGGGGAGGAATTGTAGGAGTATTAGGAAGTTGTAGGAAATTTAGTAATTAAGATAAAGGATGTTTAGGACAGATGTGAAACAGGTGAGCGAGGTGCTCCTGTATGCCCTGCGCCAGCAGGGACTGGAAACGCCGCTGCTTCAGCGGCGGCTCATCGACTCGTGGCAGGATGTCGCCGGGGCGGTGATTGCGCAGTACACCCGCAATCTGTATATCCGCAACCAGACGCTTTTTGTGGCTCTCACCAATCCTGCGCTGCGCGCCGACCTCAGCATGATGCGCCAGCAGTATGTCCAGAGGCTCAACGCCGCCGTGGGCAGTCAGGTGATTTGCGACATAAGGTTTTGCTGAGAGCTTGGCTGGCTAATGGGCATGGCGATTATTGGGCTAATAGTATATAATAAAATAATGTACGCGCACGTGCGCGTACATTATTTATATATAGTGCTCTGGGGAGCCTGTTATTTCAGACTCTCCTTATACCACTGGAACAGCCGCTCCACGCCCTCGTCAATCTCCACCTTGTGGTGCCATCCGAGCGAATGCAGCTTCGACACGTCGATGAGCTTGCGCATGGTGCCGTCGGGCTTCGATGAGTCGAAGATTACCTCGCCCGTAAATCCCACGGTCTTTACCACCAGCTCCGACAACTCGCGTATGGTGAGCTCCTTGCCTGTGCCCACGTTGATGTGGCAGTTGCGTATCTCTCCCAGGGCAGGTATTGCTCCGCCTCGTCCGTGACTGCTGTTGCGGTCGGTGGCTCCGTCGGCGGTTGCTGTGCCAGTCTGCACGCTGCTGTAGGTTTTCATGCCTATTATGTCGCTGAAGTCAACGTTGAGCAGCACATGCACCGAGGCGTCTGCCATCTCCTCGCTCCACAGAAATTCGCGCAGCGGCTTGCCCGTGCCCCAGAGGGTCACCTTGTTGTCGCCGATTCCGTATTTTGCCAGCACGCTGAGGATTTCCTCCTTGTCGGCACTGCCGTCAACACCCTCAACTGGGCGTTTGTTCATGTCGGTGCGTATTGCATCCCACTCCCCGTCGTGAATCAGCTTGGCAAGATACACCTTGCGCATCATTGCCGGCATCACGTGCGAGTTTTCCAGGTGGAAGTTGTCGTTGGGTCCGTATAGGTTTGTCGGCATCACCGCTATATAGTTGGTGCCGTATTGCAGGTTGTAGCTCTCGCACATCTTCAGACCCGCAATCTTGGCTATGGCATATTCCTCGTTGGTGTACTCCAGCTCGCTTGTCAGCAGCGCGTCCTCGCGCATTGGCTGCGGCGCGTTCTTGGGGTAGATGCAGGTGGAGCCGAGAAACAGCAGCTTCTTCACGCCGTGACGGTATGACTCGCCGATGACGTTGCACTGCATGAGCATGTTTTGCATTATGAAGTCAGCGCGGTAGAGCGAGTTTGCCATGATTCCGCCAACATGCGCTGCGGCGAGCACCACGGCGTCGGGCTTTTCCTCATCGAAAAACTCCTTTACTGCCGCCTGGTTGGTAAGGTCAAGCTCCTTGTGACCGCGCCCCACGAGATTGTTGTAGCCGCGCGCCTTGAGGTTGTTCCAGATGGCGGACCCCACGAGCCCGTGGTGTCCTGCCACAAATATCTTACTGTCTTTGCTTAGCATTGTTTTTGTATTATTTCACGATACCCTTTTCAAGGAACTCGGCAAGGTTGGTGCGCACTTCCTCGCCGGCGCGCTCCACTGCCACCTTAGCCATGTCGTGCTCCACCATTATCTTAACCAGCTCCTCAAAGCTTGTCTTTGCCGGGTTCCAGCCTAATTTTGCCTTTGCCTTAGTGGGGTCACCCCAAAGGTTCACCACGTCGGTGGGGCGGTAGAAGTCTTCCGACACCTCTACGAGCACCTTGCCCGTTGCCTTGTCGTAACCTTTCTCGTCGATGCCCTCGCCCTTGAACTCCAGCTCAATGCCTGCATACTTGAATGCCAGATAGCAGAAGTCGCGCACAGAATGCTGCTCGCCGGTGGCGATAACGAAGTCCTCGGGAGTCTTGTTCTGCAGTATGAGCCACATGCACTCCACATAGTCCTTGGCATATCCCCAGTCGCGCAGACTTGAGAGGTTGCCTAAGTACAGTTTCTCCTGCTTGCCCTGTGCTATGCGCGCTGCGGCAAGCGTAATCTTGCGTGTCACGAAAGTCTCGCCGCGGCGCTCACTCTCGTGGTTGAACAGTATTCCCGAGCAGCAGAACATGTTGTAAGCCTCGCGGTACTCCTTGATGATCCAGAATCCGTAGAGTTTTGCCACGGCGTAGGGAGAGTAGGGGTGGAACGGCGTGTTCTCGTTCTGCGGCACTTCCTCCACCTTTCCGTAAAGCTCCGATGTTGAAGCCTGATAGATGCGGCAGGTGTCTGCCAGACCGCAGGCTCTTACAGCCTCAAGCACGCGCAGCACTCCGGTGGCGTCTACGTCGGCAGTAAACTCCGGAGCGTCGAACGACACCTGCACGTGGCTCTGTGCGGCGAGGTTGTAGATTTCTGTCGGACGCACGTCAGCCACAATCTTTATTATGCTCATCGAGTCGCCCATGTCACCATAATGCAGGTGGAAGTGGGGCTGTCCCTCAAGATGTGCGATGCGCTCGCGGTAGTCTACTGACGAGCGGCGTATTATTCCGTGTACGTCGTAGCCTTTTTCAAGTAGAAACTCTGCCAGGTAGCTGCCGTCTTGTCCGGTGATACCTGTGATAAGTGCGATGTTTTGTTTTGACATGATATTTATTGTATTTATAATTGTTACTTATTCTGAGAATTGTTTTATGCGCTGTTCCTCCGACAGCTTGCATATCAGCAGCGTGTCGTTGTTTTCCGCCACGATATATCCGTCGAGTCCCTGTATTATCACCTTTTTCTCCTGAGTGGTGTGAATCATGCAGTTGGCAGTCTCAAACACCTTGATGTCGTTGCCTATGCAGCTGTTGCCGTAGAGGTCGCGCGGAGTGTTTGCCTGCAGCGAGCCCCATGTGCCCAGGTCGCTCCATCCGAAGTCGGCTGGGCATACGAATATCTCCTCAGCCTTTTCCATCACGGCGTAGTCGATGCTTATGCTCTCGCATTCGGGGAATCTCTCGTCTATCATCTCTTGCTCCTTGTCGGTGCCGTAGTAGGGCAGCATTTTCTCAAACACCTTGTTGATGCTTGGCTGGTAGATGCGGAAGGCGTTCACTATTGTATTGATGTTCCACACGAAGATGCCGGCATTCCAGAAAAACTCCTTCTTCTGAATATATTCCTTGGCGGTGGCAAGGTCGGGCTTTTCGCGGAACTTGTCCACGCGGAACATCTCCTTGTTGCGCAGCGACGGCGATGCAAGGTTTGCCTGAATATATCCGTAGCCGGTCTCAGGGCGGCTGGGCTGTATTCCCACGGTCACTATCGCGTCGGTGCCGTTGGTAAAGTTCAGGCAGTTGGTCATCACGCGCCTGAACTCGGCTTCGTTGAGCACAATGTGGTCGCTTGGCGACACCACTACGTTTGCCTTCGGGTCCTGCGACTTTATCTTCCAGCTTACGTAGGCTATGCACGGCGCGGTGTTTCGGCGGCACGGTTCGCACAGAATGTGGTCGGCAGCAATCTGCGGCAGCTGCTGTCTGACAATGTCCACATACTTCTTATTGGTCACAATCCATACGTTCTCCATGGCACATACGCCGTTGAAGCGGTCAATGGTGAGCTGAAGCAGTGATTTGCCCATACCGAGCACATCGATAAACTGTTTTGGGCACTCTTCGGTGCTCATAGGCCAAAAGCGGCTTCCCACTCCTCCGGCCATTATAACAAGATGGTTATTTGATTTTGCCATATTCTTTGTTGTTTTGTTTATGAATATTATTTTTACTCTATGGTATTATCCAAGTCTCCGACTATATTTATGCGCTGATGTATTGTTTCTATTTCTTCCTTACACCTTTATATATAATATACGACAGCACGATTGCCACTGCCACGAGTATTGCCATGTTAAGCTCGTGGCTGTATTCGCTCACCTTTGCTGCCAGTTCGTCCTCGCTCACCACCGAGTGCAGATAGTAGCCTATGGCTGCCAGTACGGTGTTCCATATTCCCGCGCCCAGGGTGGTGTAGAGCAGAAACTTAGCCATGTTCATGCGCGCCAGTCCTGCGGGTATCGAGATGAGCTGGCGCACGGCAGGTATCAGTCTGCCGAAGAATGTCGATGCCGCTCCGTGGCGGTCGAAATACTTCTCGGCGGTCTCAATCTTCTCCTCGCTGAGCAGCAGCATGTGTCCCAGGCGGCTGTTGGCAAAGCGGTAAATGATGGGACGGCCTATGAAGTAGGCAAGGGCATAGTTCACCAGGCTGCCTATGAGCGCTCCCACGGTGGCTGCCACCACCACCAGCACCACGTTCATCTCTCCGCCTGCCGCCTTGTAGGCTGCCGGCGGCACCACCACTTCCGAGGGAAACGGTATGAACGAGCTTTCAATAGCCATGAGAAGTATTATGTACCAGTAATTCAGGTTGTCAAGCAGTGTACTTAATAAGTCTACCATATTTATTGTTTAATTGTTTATTGTTTTTCGTTTGTTTTTGTTTTTTTCTCAAGATAAGCCATGAGGTCTTCGGGTGTCATGGCGTCAAGCTCCTCGTCGGTGATGTCCTGCAGCTCCTCGCAGTAATACCGTGTAGCCCACATTCCCATCCTTTTGTATCCGTTGTCGAAGAATGCGGCAATCATTCTCGACACCACATACATCTTGTCTTCGGCGCGGTCGATGGCTTCCATGAATACTGGCATCGCCTCTTCCAGCCGGCGCTGCGCCAGCATTACGTATGCCCTGAGCACCAGTTTTTCAGAAATGTCCTCCGTCAGCGTGTCGGCTTTGTCCACCCACTCCAGCGCGTCGATGGCGTCGCCGCGTTCCAGCTCCAGAAACACCAGCTCCTCGCAAGCCTGGAACGCCGCGTCTCTGTCGCTTCCGTTCACAGCCATCTTTGCCAGTTTCACGGCTTTCTCTATCTCGCCTGTCGAGCGGTAGCACGCGGCGAGGTTTACGTATGCCAGCATGTCGTCGGGCACCATGGTGATGTATTGTGTAAACAGCTCTATAGCCTGTGCATATTCCTTCTGTTTCATCAGAATGCTGCCTTTCATGTGCAGATTGTCGGGATTGGCAGGCTTTATGGCGATGGCAAAGTCTATGCTTTTCAGTGCGTTTTCCATGTCTTTGCTGAAATAGTGTGCGCTTGCCAGCGCATACCATGTGCGTGCTGAGAACGGCTTCTTGTCAATCACCTTGTTGAATGCCTCAATACATTTCTTATAGTTCTGCAGTCCGAAGTTTATTCTGCCTATCAGCTCCTGCAGGTCGGCATTGTCAGAGCTGTCGGCGTTGTCAATCATTGCCAGCCACTCGTTGGCTTTCTCGAAATAGTTGCTTTCACACCATATATATGCCACGTCGGTGATGTAGTCCTGCATTATTTCGTCCTCAATCTCGTTGATGGTGTCTTTCAGGAAAGCGTCTGCTTTTTCATCTTCGCCGCGGGCTATCATAATCTCCGCTGCAAGATACACTGTCTCGGGGTCATCCTTGTCGGCAATGCTTGCGGCATATCTCTCTGCCTGCTCTATGTCGCCCGCCTGCAGCGCCTCTTTGGTCTTAAACACCAGTGGCAGCGTGGCTCCCGGTGTCAGGTCCAGGGCGAGGTCAATTGCCTCGTGTGCTTTGTCTACATCGCCGCAGAAGTTGTAGTAGTCGGCAATGTCGGTCAGGTCATCGGCTTCCATGAACGGTGTCTTGCCTTCTGCCAGACACCGTTCATAGTTTTCGAGTTTTTCCTTGAAATCGCTGCTTTCGAAGAAGCTTTCGTCTATTATCATCTTTTTTCTTCAGACTTTTTGGTTTTCTTGTTTTTATCCCTTCTTCCAGCTGTCCTTCAGCCCCACGGTCTTGTTGAACACGAGGTGCTGCGCGGTAGAGTCGGGGTCAACGTTGAAGTAGCCTATGCGCTGGAACTGCAGGTAGGTGAGTGCTGGCATGTCCTGCACAAATTTTTCTACATAGCAGTTGTTGAGCACGTGCAGCGAGTCGGGATTCATCATCTGCACCATTGCCTCCTTGGGCGTCATGCCCTCCTTCTGCAGTCGTGCCAGCTCGTCGCGCGGATTCTCCACCTTCCACAGGCGGTCGTACATTCTCACCTCGGCTGGCAGACAGTGGGCGCACGACAGCCAGTGCAGCGTGCCCTTCACCTTGCGGTTGGCTCCCTCCATGCCGCTCTTGCTTGTCGGGTCGTACTCGGCATATATCTCCTCTATCTCGCCAGCGTCGTTTTTCTTCACGCCAGTACACTTGATGATGTATGCGTTCTTCAGGCGCACCTCCTTGTCTATGCTCAGTCGGAAGAACTTCTTAGGCGCATCCTCCATAAAGTCGTCGCGCTCTATCCACAGCTCGCGGCTGAACTCTATCTTGTGTGTGCCTGCGGTCTCGTCCTCAGGATTGTTCACTGCTTCCATCTCCTCAACCTGTCCCTCGGGATAGTTGGTGATGATGAGCTTCACCGGGTTGATGACTGCCGACACTCGGGTGGCTCTCTGGTTGAGGTCCTCGCGCACTGCGCTCTCCAGCAGGCTGAACTCATTGAGCGCGTCGAAGGTGGTGTATCCAATCTTGTCTACAAACTTGCGGATGGACTCAGGTGAGTAGCCGCGGCGGCGGAATGCGCAGAGGGTAGGCATTCGCGGGTCGTCCCATCCAGACACCATCTTCTCGTTGACCATCAGCAGCAGGTTGCGCTTGCTCATCAGCGTGTAGTTCAGGTTCAGCTTGTTGAACTCATATTGGCGTGAGCGGTGGTCGCCAAGGTCCTCGCCCTTCTTCAGCCAGTCGATGAACAGGTCGTAGAGCGGACGGTGGGGCACAAACTCCAGAGTGCACAGCGAGTGGGTCACGCCCTCGAAGTAGTCGCTCTGTCCGTGGGCGAAGTCATACATCGGGTAAGCCTTCCACTTGTCGCCCGTGCGGTGGTGAGGAGTCTTCACTATGCGGTAGATTATAGGGTCGCGGAAGTGCATGTTGGGGCTTGCCATGTCAATCTTGGCACGCAGTACCATCGAGCCTTCTTCCAGCTCTCCGCTGTTCATCTTCTCAAACAGCTCCAGGTTCTCCTCTATGGGGCGGTCGCGGTAGGGACTGTTTGTTCCTGCCTGTGTGGGGGTGCCCTTCTGCTCGGCAATCTGCTCTGCTGTCTGCTCGTCTATGTAAGCCTTGCCCTCCTTTATCAGCTCCACGGCAAAGTCCCACAGCTGCTGGAAGTAGTCAGATGCGTAGTATTCGTTTGCCCAGTGGAATCCGAGCCACTTTATGTCTTCCTTAATAGCGTCCACATACTCCATGTCCTCCTTTGTGGGGTTGGTGTCGTCGAAGCGCAGGTTGCAGATGCCGTTGTATTTCTCTGCCATGCCGAAGTCGAGGCATATTGCCTTGGCATGTCCTATGTGCAGGTAGCCGTTGGGCTCAGGCGGGAATCGTGTCTGTACCCTTCCGTCGTTCTTGCCCTCGCTGAGATCCTTCACTACAATCTGTTCTATAAAATTCAAGCTTTTCTTTTCTTCGCTTGCCGTGCTTTTAATTTCTTCCATAATTAAAAAACTTTTGTTTTTGTATTGTTTAATTAATGGCTACAAAGGTACAAAAAAAAGTCAAGACCACCAACGTTTTGTCTGTTTATTTTTTATTAACTTACATTTTTTTGTCATCTCTCAATTTTGTTGTACGCTTTGTAAGCGAAATACGTCTCTAAATCGGCGATTCCCGTCTCTAAATCGCCGATTGGCGCTCGTAAATCGGCGATTTACGGGCATGAATCGCTGATTCATAATTTTGTTTTCGGGGGCACTTGGGGGCACTAGGGCAAGTGTTTTTCATAAATTCTCCTACGCGCGGGCGGGAAGGTCTACAGACGTTCCTGCCCGCGTGCGCGCGTAGGAGTGTTATAACTGGCTGCCCCAGAGCCCCCAAGTGCCCCCAAGTACCCCCCGAGGAAGTCAATCTTTATTCTTGTTTTTTCTGGTTTTACGTCAGGTACGTCAAGCAATTTTAGCATATGCGCGCGCGGGCAGGAACGTTCGCAAACCTTAACTCGCCCGCCCGCGCGTGAGTTTTATGAAAACCGCCTGACGTACTTGCCGTACCTGACGTAATGTCACGCGCAAAATGTACAATGTCGTGATTCTCTAATGTCCGAAAATCCAATAAATGTTAATGACTGCAAACTTTTATGCTCTTTCCTTCGCCATTTCGATAAAAAAGTGTACCTTTGCACCCGATTTCGGAAAGTCAGTGCTTAGGGGCTGACGGAATAGAGCAAGGAAGATTGGCAGAGTGATCGAATGCGCTGGACTCGAAATCCGGTATACCCCTTTCGGGTATCGGGGGTTTGAATCCCTCATCTTCCGCATAGAGAACAAATGCAGGTGAAGAGAATCTCTTCACCTGTTTTAGTAGTTACACCCGTGTAATAATTCAATGTGCAATCATGCAGATAAAAGTTACTTACCGCCGTACCTCGCGGCTCTCCATGCGCGTGTCGAAGACAGGCGACCTGCTTGTGTCGGCACCATACCATGTGCCAGAATCGGAAGTGGAGCAGTTTATCCGCAACAATGAGCTGTGGATAGTGAAGGCACTGGCGGCGAGAAAATCGCGTGAGGCGGCACGGCAGCAGTTTTATGACAGGCTGCCGCTTGCAGCCGCTTCTGAGCGCCGGCAGGCAGTTGAGCGGCTTGCGGCTATTGTTGAGCCGCTGATAGAACGGTATGAGCAGCTGATGAAGGTTGCACCAAGTGGCGTGCAGTACAAGAAGATGATTTCCAAGTGGGGAAGTTGCGACACCACCGCCCGGAAGCTCACCTTCAGCCTCTATCTGCTGTTGTTGCCGCCCCACTGCATCGAGCATGTCGTGGTGCATGAGCTTGCACACCTCATAGTGCCCAATCACGGGGCAAGGTTCTATGCCGTGATGGACAGATTTTTCCCTAAATGGCGTGAAGCCCGCCGCGAAACTGCGCAATGCTGTCAGGAAAACACGTAGCGATGGTGACATAATGGCATTAATTCTGTCAAAGTGTCTGATTTTCAGTGAATAATATTCTTTGGAATGGTGTTTGTGATAATATGTGGCAGAAACGAAATTAAAGACAAGGAGACAAAATTATGACAAACATGAATCAGCAGACAGACAACAACAACCGTCAGAATCTTGACCGCTTTGCCATCAATCTGGTAGGCAAGGCACAGGCGGGAAAGCTCGACCCCGTGGTGGGGCGTGACGATGAGATACGCCGTGTGCTCCAGATTCTGAGCAGGCGCACAAAAAATAATCCTATACTTATAGGTGAGCCGGGAACGGGAAAGACCGCCATCGTGGAGGGACTGGCAGGACGTATTGTGCGCGGCGACGTGCCCGAGAATCTGAAGGACAAGCAGCTTTATTCGCTCGACATGGGCGCCCTCGTTGCCGGTGCCAAGTATAAGGGTGAGTTTGAGGAGCGTCTGAAGGGCGTCATCAATGAAGTGGTGCAGAGCGACGGCAGGATAATCCTGTTTATCGACGAGATACACACGCTTGTGGGTGCCGGAGGAGGCGACGGAGCCATGGATGCCGCAAACATCTTGAAGCCTGCCCTTGCCCGTGGTGAGCTGCGCGCCATAGGAGCCACCACGCTCGACGAGTATCAGAAGTATTTTGAGAAAGACAAGGCTCTGGAGCGACGTTTCCAGACCGTGACCGTGGACGAGCCGGATGAGCTGAGTGCAATATCCATTCTGCGCGGACTGAAAGAGCGTTATGAGAACCACCACAAGGTGAGGATTCAGGACGATGCCTGTATTGCCGCCGTGCAGTTGTCGGAGCGATATATCAGCGACCGCTTCCTGCCCGACAAGGCTATCGACCTGATGGACGAGGCAGCAGCAAAACTGCGTATGGAGCATGACTCGGTGCCCGAGGAACTTGATGAGATAAGCCGCCGTCTGAAGCAGCTCGAAATAGAGCGCGAGGCGATAAAGCGTGAGAACGACAAGCCCAAGATTGCCCAGCTGGACAGTGACATCGCTGACTTGAAGAAGCGTGAGCGCGAGTATCGTCAGAAGTGGGAGGGTGAGCGTGCGCTGATAAACAAGATACAGTATGACAAGCAGCAGATGGAGCAGCTGAAGTTTGAGGCTGACCGTGCCGAGCGCGAGGGCAACTACGAGCGTGTGGCTGAGATACGCTACGGCAAGTTGAAGGATCTGGAGCGCGACATAGAGCAGGTGACGGCACAGCTGCGCAGCGCGCAGGGACCCGAGGCGATGGTGCGCGAGGAGGTGACCGCCGACGACATAGCCGAGGTGGTGAGCCGCTGGACTGGAATACCTGTAAACCGTATGATGCAGAGCGAGAGAGAAAAACTACTGCATCTGGAGGAGGAACTGCACCGCAGGGTGATTGGGCAGGACGAGGCGATAAGTGCCGTGAGCGATGCCGTGCGCCGCTCGCGTGCAGGCTTGCAGGACCCCAAGCGTCCTATAGCGTCGTTTATCTTCCTCGGTACCACGGGTGTGGGTAAGACCGAGCTTGCAAAGGCACTTGCCGAGTATCTGTTCAACGACGAGACGATGATGACACGTATCGACATGAGCGAGTATCAGGAGAAGTACAGCGTGAGCCGTCTCATTGGAGCGCCTCCGGGATATGTGGGCTACGACGAGGGAGGACAGCTGACTGAGGCAGTAAGGCGCAAGCCATACTCTGTAGTGCTGTTCGACGAGATTGAGAAGGCTCACCCCGATGTGTTCAACATACTGCTGCAGGTGCTCGACGACGGACGTCTGACCGACAACAAGGGGCGTACTGCAAATTTCAAAAACACCATCATCATCATGACCAGCAACCTCCGTCAGGAACAGCTGCGCCAGGTGATGCGCCCGGAGTTTCTCAACCGTATAGACGAGACCATAACCTTTACGCCGCTCGACAAGAAGGAGATAGCCGAGATTGTGAGACTGCAGATGAACAAGGTGCGCGCCATGCTGCTGCCGCAGGGCATAGAACTTGCCGTGACCGATGCCGCAATAGAGCAGCTCGCCACCGACGGCTATGACCCTGACTTCGGAGCACGTCCCGTGAAGAGAGCCATACAGCATTTGGTGCTCAACGACCTGAGCCGTAAGATTCTTGCCGACGAGGTGGACCGCACAAAGCCCATCACCGTGGATGCAAAGGACGGATTGCTGTGGTTTAGGAATTAAAAAAACATAATATTTCACTGATTTAACAAACTTTATGTGGGAGAGTTTCTTTTTTCTCACATAAAGTTTGTAACTTTGTACGGTGTTTTGTGGAGCGCGTAGCGTTTCCTGCATTATTAAATCAGAAATAATAATAAAAAATATTTTGAATACGGTTATGAAGAAACAGATTGTGTTTGGCGCAGCATTATGCGTTGCAATGGCATTTGTAAGTTGTAAATCAAGTGAGAGCGCCTATAAGAAGGCATACGAGAAGGCTAAGGCACAGGAGGCTGTGCAGCAGGCTCCCGTGGTGGAGGAGACTCCTGTTGTGGCTCCGCTCCAGCAGGCTCCGGTTAATGATACAAAGGTTGTGGACAACGGCGACAATGTGCCTGTTCGTCAGGAGAGTGTGGCTGTGGTCAGCGGCAGCGGACTGAAGAACTTCAGCGTGGTGGTTGGCTCGTTTGGCTTGCTCAGCAATGCAGAGGGTCTGCAGCAGCGCCTGAAGGACAGCGGTTACGATGCGCAGATTGTGAAGAACAACGACCGCAACATGTACCGCGTGGTGGCTTCAACATTTGCCGACAAGGCTTCGGCTGTTCAGAGCCGTGACGCTCTGCGCTCACAGTATCCGGACGCATGGTTGCTCAGCGGCAAATAATAGTAAGTCTGAAAGGTGTGTATTATACCCGCCAATGAGGATATTGTCAATAGACTACGGTAAGAAACGTACAGGTATAGCAGTGACTGACCCTCTGCAGATTGTTGCAGGAGGGTTGGTCACTGTTGCCACACATACGCTGTTCGACTTTCTCAAGGACTATGTCAGCCGTGAGCAGGTGGAGCGGATAGTGATAGGCAAGCCCATGCAGCCAAACGGGCAGCCAAGTGAGAATTTCCAGAGGGTGGAGCAGTTTGTAAACCGCTGGCGCAAGGCTATGCCTGAGATACCGATAGAATACTACGATGAGCGGTTCACTTCAGTGCTTGCCCATCAGGCAATGATTGACGGCGGACTTAGAAAAAAGGCGCGTCAGGACAAGGCGCTGGTCGACGAGATAAGCGCCACTATTATCCTGCAGGACTATATGAGGTCGCGCGGAATTTAGCTATGGAGCGTGGTACACGCCTTTGAGAAGTAAAAAATACGAAATAAAAAATACAAGATGATATTACCAATTTACACATACGGACAGCCGGTGTTGAGAAAGGTTGCCCAAAACATTACTAAGGACTACCCGCAGTTGCAGCAGCTCATTGCCGACATGTGGGAGACGCTTGCCGACAGCGAGGGCATAGGACTTGCTGCACCGCAGATAGGCAAGGACATACGGCTGGTGGTGATCGATCTCGATGTGCTGAAGGATGACATGCCTGAGTATGACGGCTTCCGCAAGGTGTTCATCAACGCTGAGATATTGGAGCGTGACGATGAGGAGACGATAACCACTGAGGAAGGGTGTCTCAGTCTGCCGGGCATACATGAGAAGGTGACGCGCCCGACGCGCATTCACGTGAAATATGAGGACGAGAACTTTGAACCCCACGATGAGTGGGTGGACGGCTATCTGGCTGTGGTGATGCAGCACGAGTTTGACCATCTCGACGGCAAGATGTTCATCGACCGCATCTCGCCTCTGCGCAAGACACTGATAAAGAACAAGCTGAAGTCGCTGCTGCAGGGACGGTTCCGCTGTGCATACAAGACAAAGCTGCCGCCGGTAAAGAGATAAAGGGCATAGGGTAGGGCAATGCCCTACTTGATTTTTATTTATGGAGAAGTACTTTTAAGGTAAAAAAGAATGTTCAGGAGAATAACAGCATTAATAATCCTTATGGTTTCGGCGGTGGCTGCCTTTGCGCAGTTCAACACCGACAGGCTGATACAGATAGGGCGCTCTGCGCTCTATTATGAGGATTATGTGCTGTCAATACAGTACTTCAATCAGGCTATCAATGCCAAGCCGTATCTTTATGAGCCGTGGTATTTCCGTGCCATAGGCAAATATTATCTCGATGACTTTGCTGGAGCGGAAGCTGACTGCACAGAGGCAATGAACCGCAACCCGTATGTTGTGGGAGTGTATGAGCTGCGCGGACTGGCGCGCATTCAGCAGGAGAAGTTTGCCGGGGCTGTGGAGGACTACACCAAGGCTCTGCGTTTTGCGCCCGACAACCAGAATCTGTGGCACAACCGCACGCTCTGCCGCATACAGCAGAAGGATTATGCCGCAGCACATGCCGATCTCGACACCATGCTCACCAAATGGAGCCGCTATGCACGCGGCTATGCCATGCGTGCCGATGTGTATGTGCAGCAGAAGGATACAGCCAATGCCGAGAAAGCATTGGAGAAAAGCTGTGAGATAGATCCTTACAACACCCATACTTGGACTGCCCGCAGCTATATAGCCTTGGGACAGCGTAAATGGAAAGATGCCGATGAGTATCTCAGCAAGGCTATTCATCTGAATCCCAAGCTGTCTGTGAACTATATCAACCGTGCGCTGGCAAGGGTGAACATGAACAAGCTGCGCGGGGCAATGGCTGACTATGACATGGCGCTCGATGTGGACCCGAACAATTTTCTTGCGCACTATAACCGCGGATTGCTCCGTGCTCAGGTAGGCGATGACAACCGTGCCATCACCGACTTTGACTTTGTGCTGAGGCTGGAGCCGGATAACATCATGGCTCTATATAACCGTGCCCTGTTGCTCGACAATACGGGAAATCTGCGTGGGGCAATACGCGACTATTCAAAGGTGATAGACGAATTTCCGAATTTTTGGGTTGGCTTACAGGCAAGGGCAAGATGCTACCGCCGGCTGGGCATGACGAAACAGGCGGAAGCCGACGAATTTAGAGTGTACAAGGCGCAGCTCTACAAGCATCTGTATGGCACACAGCCGCGTTTGAACAAGGCGCAGTTGCGCAAGCGCAGCGATATTGACCCCGATAAATATAATCAGCTGACAGTGGCTGACGAGCAGGAGGTGCAGACTGAATATTCCAACGAATACCGCGGTAAGGTGCAGAACCGCAAGGTGGCTGTGGAGTTCCTTCCTATGTATGAGCTGTCGTTTGAGGAGCAGAAAAGCGACGGGGTGCGCGAACATACTGCATACAGCCGTACCGTGGACGAGTTTAACCGCCAGAACACGGCATTCAAAGACTTACATATATATATAAGGTGTGACGGTGCTACTCTCGACGAGGCTAAGACCCGCCGTTATTTCAATACTCTCGATACCCTGAGCATGGGCATACAGCGTGCCAAGACAATGAAGGAAGCCATGCCGCTGTTGCTTTGCAGGGCAATAACCTACTCTGTGATTCAGAATTTCGACGGGGCTGTGGACGACCTCTATAATTATATTCAGATTGACAGCACTTCTTCGCTTGCATTCTGGCAGCGTGCTGTATGTCAGCAGAAGATGAACCGCTTCGATGCGTCGCAGGGCACCGATGTGGGAATGAAGACCGCCAATGTGCTGAGCGACCTCACCGAGGCAATAGCCCTCGACCCCTCATCGCCATATCTCTATTACAACCGCGGCAATGTGTATGTGGAGCGCATTGACTATCAGCACGCCGTTGCCGACTACAACAAGGCGATAGAGCTTGACCCTAATCTGGCGGAGGCATATTTTAACCGCGGGCTCGCCCTTGTGCGTATGAAAAAGGCTCAAGAGGGCATCGCCGACCTCAGCAAGGCTGGTGAACTGGGTATATATAAGGCGTATAGCGTGATAAAGACGGTACAGGCTGAGTTGGCAAAATAGCGGGTAAAGGGAATAGGGCAAATAAGGCCAATATGACCCATCCCCCAATAACAACCGCTTATTACCGATAAGGGAAGCCATAAAGGTGCGCTCGTATGAGCAGTTTTTATTTAATAGCCACCATTATTTCAGCTCAAGCTCTAACTGACAGTTTGGGGTAAGAATTACGTTTCCTTCGTAAGATGGCATAGAAGGATTGTAATTTCCGTAGTAATCAGAGCGATACACTTTCAGATGATAATTGCTGTATGAAAGATTGGAAAGATTGAAACTCACATCATAGTTGCAGATGCAGTCTGCCTCCATTGACGGGTCTTCTATAAAAGGAGTCAGAATGATTGTTATCACGTTTTCTTGAGAGTCAATCTGTGGGCGTATTTCCCTTACACCGCAATTTTCCTTTATGTCTGTTATTTTTAAATTTACAATGCCTTTTGCATCGGCAGAGATTGTCATTTTTGTGGTCTTTCCCATTTCATTTTGATAGAAGTCAGGACGACTTTCTTTTGCTGACAACGAAGCCTTGCAGCCTGTATTTACAAGATTGTTCAGCCTTACAGGAACTGTCACATTTTGCTCTGATGAGCAGGAAAACAGTGCAAGAGACATCATTAATGTACTGCCAATAAAAGTTTTTTTCATAAGTCTTTGTTTTATATATTAATATATGTATTTACTCTGCAAAGATAACGTGTTTTTCTGACAAAGTGTTGAATTTGATGTTAAAAATGCAAAATACCGACATTTTTTTATTTAAAGGTGTATAAAAATACAATTTGTTCCAAAATGACAGAAATATGGCAAAATATTTTGCAGTTTGAAATATTTTTTGTAACTTTGCATAGTAAATTGAAAATTACCTAAAGACGATGAAAGAAAAAAGACTTTTGTTAGGCGACGAGGCTGTGGCGCTCGGAGCATTGCACGCTGGACTGTCGGGCGTGTATGCCTATCCCGGCACGCCCTCGACCGAAATAACCGAATTCATACAAGGCAATAAGCTGGCGCAGGAGCGGGGAGTACACTCACGCTGGTGTACAAACGAGAAGACCGCCATGGAGGCGGCTCTCGGAATGAGCTATGCGGGCAAACGGGCATTGGTGTGCATGAAGCATGTGGGCATGAACGTGTGTGCCGACGCTTTTGTGAACAGTGCCATAACGGGAGTGAACGGAGGACTGGTGGTGCTTGCCGCCGACGACCCTTCGATGCACTCGTCGCAGAACGAGCAGGACTCAAGGTTCTATGCCAAGTTTGCGATGATTCCCGTGCTGGAGCCCTCCAGCCAGCAGGAGGCTTACGACATGATGGCAGATGCCTTCCGTCTGTCGGAAGAGCTGAAGACTCCCGTGATGATGCGCATTGTCACCCGACTGGCACACTCACGTGCTGCCGTTGAAGTGGGCGAAGCCATCACAGCCACGGCACTGCCCGTGGTAGAGGACAAGAGCTGGGTGTTGCTGCCGGCAATAGCGCGACGCCAGTATCAGAAGCTCATCGACAAACAGCCGATGATGGAGAAAGCAGCCGAGGAGTCGCATTATAACAAAATGGAGCATGCCGCCGGCAGTAAGCTCGGCGTGATTGCCTGCGGCATAGCCTATAACTATGTGATGGAGGCTGGCGCAGAAGGGATAAACGTGCTGAAGGTGTCGCAGTATCCGCTGCCCGAGGCACAGATAGAGCAGTTGGCTGCCGGGAGCGGGGCAATTCTCGTGGTGGAGGACGGACAGCCCGTGGTGGAGCAGGCAGTGAGGGCGCTTGTGGGCAAGGACTATAAGGTTATGGGGCGTCTCACAGGCGACCTGCCGCGCACAGGCGAGCTTACTCCCGACAATGTGGCTGCCGCACTGGGCAAGCCCACGGCACCGGTGTTTGAGGCATCAAAGATTGTGGCACCGCGCCCGCCGCAGCTCTGTCCGGGATGCGGACACCGTGACGTGTACACCGCGCTCAACAAGGTGGCTGCCGAATATCCCGGCGCGCGCATTTTCGGCGACATAGGCTGCTACACGCTTGGCGCATTGCCTCCCTATCAGTCGATAGCATCGTGCGTGGACATGGGAGCATCGATAACAATGGCGAAGGGAGCCGCCGACGCAGGACTGTTTCCGGCAATTGCCGTGATAGGCGACTCCACGTTCACCCACTCGGGAATGACGGGACTGCTTGATGCCGTGAACGACCAATCGAACATAACCGTGGTTATCTCCGACAACCTGACAACAGCCATGACGGGCGGTCAGGACTCGGCAGGCACATCGAAGTATGAAGCCATCTGCACAGGACTGGGCGTGGAGCCGGAGCACGTGAGGGTGGTTGTGCCACTGCCCAAGAACATGGACGAGATAACACGCATCATCCGCGAGGAGATAGAGTACAGGGGCGTGAGCGTGATAATACCGCGCCGCGAATGTATACAGACACTCAGAAGACACAAGAAACAATGAAAAAGGACATAATACTTTGCGGTGTGGGAGGACAGGGCATCCTCTCCATCGCCACCATCATAGGAGAGGCAGCCACCAAAGCCGGCATTCACCTGAAACAGGCTGAGGTGCACGGCATGAGCCAGCGCGGTGGCGACGTGCAGAGCAACCTGCGACTGTCGACCGAAGAAATCCACTCCGACCTGATAGCCCTGGGCAGCGCCGACCTCATCATCTCAATGGAGCCGATGGAGGCTCTGCGCTATCTGCCTTATCTTGCGGAGAACGGCACAGTGGTGACATCTTCTCAGCCGTTTGTGAACATTCCCAACTATCCCGACGAGGCGGTGGTGAGGGCAGAGCTTGAGGCGCTGCCACACGTGGCGATGCTCCCGATAGAGGACCTTGCCAAGGAGAACAACATGCCGAAGTCGGCAAACGTGATTCTGCTGGGAATGGCAGCGCGCTATCTCGACATTCTCTCTGCCGACGAGCTGAGAGCCGCCGTTGCCCGTGTGTTTGAGCGCAAGGGCGAGGCTGTGGTGAGTGCAAACATGAAGGCTTTTGAGCTGGGACTAAAAGGATAAAGAGACGATGAAGATATTCAGCGATGAGTTGCTCCGAGAGGCATGTGAGGAAATGCACGTGGCAGACGTGGAGCACGCCACCATTGGCGAGGTGCTCCTTGTGGCACAGTATCTTGAGCAGAAAACCGGCATTCCGTTTATACGCATGGACCAGGGCTCACCCGGACTGACTGTAAACAAATACGGAGTGGAGGCTGAGAAGCGCGCACTGGACAGGGGAGTGGGCTCGCAATATCCTGCCGCCGCAGGAATAACCGAGCTGAAGGATGCTGCCTCGGAGTTTGTTAAGGCTTTTGTAAATATTGACATTTCAGCCCGCGCCTGTATTCCCACAACGGGAAGCGTGGCGGCATCGTTTGCGGCGTTCATAGCCTGCACACAGCGCATACCGGGCAAGGACAAGGTGCTGTTTATCGACCCGGGATTCCCCATACAGAAGTCGCAGCTGCGAGTGCTCGGAATAGAGTGGAAGGAGTTTGACGTGTACAGTTACCGTGGTGAGGCTATCCGTGGAAAACTGGAGGAGGAAATGGCAGACGGCACCGTTGCCGCCATAGTGTATTCAAACCCTAACAATCCGGCATGGACATGCCTGGAGGAGGACGAGCTGCGGATTATAGGCGAGCTTGCCACCAAGTACGACGCTGTGGTGTGCGAGGACCTGGCATACTTCTGTATGGACTACCGCCGCGACCTGAGCCACCCCTATGAGCCGCCGTATGTGCCCACAGTGGCACGCTACACCGACAACTACATCCTGATGCTGTCGTCGTCGAAGATATTCTCGTATGCGGGACAGCGTGCCGCGCTTGCCTGTATCTCCGATGTGCTGTTCGACCGCCATTTCCCAGCGCTCGCCGCACGTTATCACGATGCAGGAGTATTCGGACCAACCTTCACCGCATCCATACTTTATATGATTACGAGCGGATGCACGGCATCCACACAGTATGGCTACGCCGAGATGCTGCGCCTGTCGTGCGAGGGAAAGATAAACTTTGTGGAGGACACACGGGAATATGAGCGCCGAGCCAACAGGATGAAGAAGATATTTACCGACAACGGTTTCCACATTGTCTACGACCATGACGTGACGCAGGCGGTGGGCGACGGCTTCTTCTTCACCATAGGCTATGGCAACATGACCGGCGGCAAGCTCCTGAAAGAGCTGCTCAGCTATGGGGTGTCGTCGATAAATCTCTCCACCACGGGCAGCATGCGCGATGGAGTGAGAGCCTGCGTGTCGAGAATGCGCGACGAGCTTTATCCCGTGATGCAGGAGAGAATGAAAGCATTTAATGAAGATCACAAATTATGAATTGAATAAAATGTATTGGAATCCTACCAAAGAATGTATGAGCCGCGACGAGATGAGCGAGCTCCAGGGACGAAGGTTGCACAAGGTTGTTGACTATGTGTATCACAACGTGCCGTTCTACCGCAACAAAATGCAACAGATGGGCATTGAGCCCGACGATATCCTCACGATAGAGGATATTACGAAGCTGCCGTTCACAACCAAGCAGGACCTGCGCGACAACTATCCGTTCGGGCTGCAGGCGGCTCCGCCAAGCGAGATAGTGAGAATACACGCTTCGAGCGGCACCACGGGAAACCCCACCATTGTGGGCTACACCCGTAAGGACATCGGAGTGTGGAGCGAGTGCATGGCGAGATGTCTCACCGCATACGGCATTACCCGCAAGGACACATTCTCCGTGTCATACGGCTACGGACTGTTTACAGGTGGCTTGGGCGCACACTACGGAGTGGAGAACCTCGGAGCCACGGTGGTGCCTGCTTCTACGGGAAACACCGAAAAGCATCTCAAACTCATACGTGACCTTGGTATCACGGGCATCGCCTGCACACCGTCGTATGCCCTGCACCTTGCCGAGACAATGGACAAGATGGGCATAAAGAAGGAGGACATAAAACTGCGTGTGGGTGCCTTCGGTGCCGAGCCTTGGACCGACAACATGCGCAAGGAGATAGAGGAGCGACTGGGACTGGACGGATATAATCTGTACGGACTCTCTGAGATTATGGGACCGTCGGTGTCATACGAATGTGAGGAGAAGCACGGCAGCCATATCAACGAAGACCATTTCTTCCCGGAGATTATCAATCCTGAGACGCTGGAGCCAGTGCCCATGGGACAGCACGGCGAGCTGGTGTTCACAACGCTCACCAAGGAGGGTATGCCCGTGCTGCGTTATCGCACGCGCGACCTCTGCTCACTCATGCCCGGCACCTGTCCGTGCGGACGCACCAATGTGCGCATGACTCCAATCATGGGACGCTCGGACGACATGCTCATAATCAGGGGCATCAACGTGTTCCCGTCGCAGGTGGAGAGTGTTATCCTGTCTACCAAGGAGTTTGAGCCGCAATATCATCTTGTGGTTGACCGTGTGGACAATCTCGACCGCCTGACTGTGATGGTGGAGGTACGCGACGAGTATCTCACCGATGTGCTGCCCGACCTCGCAAAACTGGAGCAGATGCTTGCCGAGAAGCTCAAGAACGTACTGTCGATACGTGCCAAAATCAAGCTCATGCCTAAGGGAAGCATCGAGCGGTCGCAGGGCAAGAGTAAGCGCGTGACCGACAACCGTGTGCTGAAATAAGGCAGGATAGGAGAGTGTTTAAGTGAAAGTATAACTTTAATTGTTTATAGATATGAATATAAAACAGTTATCAGTTTTTATAGAAAACAAATCGGGCGCATTGCTGCGCGTATTCGAACTCCTGAAGGAGGCAAACATTCAACTTGTGGCAACGACCATTGCTGACACCATGGACTACGGCATCTGCCGCATAATCTGCAACGAGCCGCAGCGTGCATACGACATGCTGAAGGAGGCTGGGGTGAGCGTTGCGCTCAACGATGTGTTTGCCGTGGAGCTTGACAACCGTCCCGGTTCGGCTGCCGACGCCATTTCCTTGTTTGCCAAGGAAGGCATCGACCTGACTTACCTCTATACGTTCCTGTTTCAGGGCAAGGGGATATTGATATTCCGCACCAACGACCGTCCGCGTGCTCAGGAGATTATCGAGGCTAACGGGCTTAGGGATGTAACGCTTTAACTGTGTTCAGTGTTGAGTGACTGATGTTCAGTAATTAGTGATTAATTTTCACAGCTTGGCGTGAAAGGAAGTGTGACTCCTTCTTTGCGGTAGCCGCTGGCAGTGAATACAGCAAGCAGGTGCCCTTCGTCGTCGGTAATTCTTACCTCGCCGTAGGGCATCTTTTTGTGGTCTACTATCTCGCGCGCCTCTGCCCAAATGCAGCCTTTGCTGGCAGGACGCAGGAAAGTGATGTTTGCCGACGTGGTGACGGTGAGCGTGCCGTGGCTGTTCATGCAGGCGGCAAGGGCAAGGTCGGCAAGGGTGAAATATGCACCTCCCTGACAGGCACCGCCGGCGTTAAGATGGCTTGGCGTGAGCAGCAGGCGCGCCTTGGCATAGCCCGCGCCCACATCTACAAGTTCTACGCCGTTTTCGGTTGCAAAGCGGTCGTTTTTGAAAAATTCTTTTATATCCATGCTTTTAGTGTTCAGTGTTTAGCTGGCATTGGTAAACAATTCAGTCGGCATCGTTAAGTACCGGAAATTTTGTTCTGAATGCTGCAAGTGCTTCAAGGTCAAGTTCAGCTGTTGCCGCGCATTCCTCGTTCAGGGTGCAGGCTGCAAGCGTGTTGCCGTAGGCATCGAGTATTACCGATGCTCCGCAATAGTCGTTGCCGGGGTCTTTACCCACCCGGTTTACGCCTATTACAAAAGCTTGGTTCTCAATGGCTCGTGCCATGAGCAGCGTGCTCCATGCCTTAACCCTTACCGTAGGCCATGATGCTACGTAGATGGCAATGTCGTAGCGGTCATGATTGCTGTTGCGCGAAAAAGTAGGGAAGCGCAAGTCGTAGCACACCTGCAACAATATTCTCGCCCCACGGAACTCTACTGTCACACGGTTGGCACCAGCCGTGAAATGCTTATGCTCACCGCCGAATGTAAATAGATGATGCTTGTCGTAATACTCATAATGCCCGTCGGGATATACGAAATAGAAACGGTTACGGTAACTGCCATTAACATCGGTGGCAACGCTGCCACAGACAGCCGCGTTGAGACGCGCCGCCATTTGCTGCATCCACTTTAGCGAAGAGCCGTCAGTCTCTGCTATACCTTCAGGATGAGTGGCAAATCCTGTCGACCACATTTCAGGCAGCACATAAATGTCGCTTCCCTGCTCTGCAATAAGCGCTTGCTCTGCCCGCTGCCGGTTATCCTCGGGCTTTGCCCAAAGAATATCCCGTTGTAATATCGTTACTTTCATTTTATTATTCATTTATGTTATTATGCTGAGATGATCCCTCAAACACCATAAGGTAATCGCAATATAGCTTGTTCTTACTTACTCTTTATTCTGCAAAGTTACAAATAAGTGAGCAAAAAACAAAATCTTTTTGTGCTTTTAGCTACTTTTAACATGCAAAATGTTTGGACTTTCAAAAAAAAACAGTACCTTTGCACCGTTTTTCTGAAACACATTCAATTTTAAGGTTGGTTCGGTAGCTCAGTTGGATTAGAGCAACGCCCTTCTAAGGCGTGGGTCTTGGGTTCGAACCCCAACCGAATCACAGGTATCACGCATCAATCTGTTGACTATCTACAGGTTGATGCTTTTTCATTCCTCTCAACTGGTCACAATCTATAAGAATAGTCATTTACTATTGTTCGTCAGATTATACATATTGTAAGCATTTTTTTTATTTGTTTTATGATAATACATGCAAAACGCAGTACTTGTAAATGTAAAGATAAATAACTTTGTGCTGTGATGCGTAAATCAACGAATTGGAGTTCTAAATCAACGAATTAGAGTTCTCTGTTCAAAATAAAAAAAACATTAAAAATGCTCTCTTTATTTTGATTTGTCCTCGTTTATTCGTAACTTTGTGCGGTTTTTTGATTTTTAGCAATGGACAATAGCACAAAGAAGGCAGTGAGAGACATTCTCACCAACTATCTTGAGCGTAATAACCACCGCAAAACACCTGAGCGTTATGCCGTGTTGGATGCCGTTTACGACATTAACGGGCATTTCACTATGGATGAGTTGGGGCGACGTCTCGCCGAGGATTCAAAGTTCCCGGTGAGCCGTGCTACACTTTATAATACCATGCGGCTGTTGGTGGAACTGCAACTTGTGGCGCGCCACAGATTTCAGGGGGAGACCTGCTACGAGGCGTGTTATGCCGACAGCAATCATAATCATATTATTTGTACGCATTGTGGCAGGGTGGAGGAGCTGCAGTCGCCTGAAATATCCGATTACATCGCAAAAATCAACACTCCCAATTTTCGTAAAGACGGTTTTGCACTATATATATATGGTGTATGCAGCGACTGCCAAAGCCGAATATCAGAGAAAGATAATACAAAAACGATAAATGACAATGAACAAAGGAAAGATTGATGCCCTGTTAGGCATCGTGTTTGGTGACGAAGGTAAAGGTAAGGTTGTAGACGTGTTCACACCGCGCTATGATGTTGTGGCACGCTTCGCCGGTGGTCCTAACGCTGGCCACACCATCATTTTCGAGGGCAAGAAATTTGTGCTCCGCTCAATTCCTTCGGGCATCTTTGCAGAAGACAAGGTAAACATCATCGGAAACGGATGCGTGATTGCTCCCGACCTCTTCATGCTTGAGGCAAAAGAGCTTGAAAACGCCGGCTACTCGCTGAAGAACCGCCTGCACATTTCCAAGCGTGCGCATCTCATCCTGCCTACCCACCGTGTGCTCGACCGTGCATACGAGGCAGCAAAGGGCAAGGCAAAGGTGGGCACGACAGGCAAAGGCATCGGTCCTACTTACAGCGACAAGGCAAGCCGCATAGGTTTGCGCGTGGGCGACATCCTGGAGAACTTCGAGGAGAAATATGCCAAGCTGAAGGCACGCCACGAGCAGATTCTCAGAGACTTGAACTATACCGACTATGATATCACCGAGGAGGAGAAGCAGTGGATGGCAGGCGTAGAGTATATGCGCGGCTTCCAGCTCACCGACACAGAGATTGAGATAAACAAGCTGTTGGCAGAGGGCAAGAACGTGCTGGCAGAGGGTGCACAGGGCACAATGCTCGACATCGACCACGGAACTTATCCGTTTGTGTCGTCAAGCAACACTACATCGGGCGGCGTATGCACCGGTCTCGGCGTTGGTCCTACCGCAATCCGCGACGTATATGGAATATTCAAGGCTTACTCTACACGTGTAGGCTCAGGTCCGTTCCCTGTGGAGCTGTTCGATGAAACCGGCGATACCCTGCGCGAAATCGGTCACGAGTATGGAGCAGTGACAGGCCGTAACCGCCGCTGCGGATGGGTTGACCTTGTGGCTCTGAAGTATGCCATCATGGTAAACGGCGTTACAAAGCTCATCATGATGAAGAGCGATGTGCTTGACACTTTTGAGACAATAAAGGTTTGCACAGCCTACAAGCGCGGCAATGAGGTGATGACCGACATGCCGTTTGAGACAGAGGGTTGCGAGGCTGTTTACACAGAGCTGCCGGGATGGAAGACCGACCTCACAAAGATGACAAGCGAGGCTGAGTTTCCACAGGCATTCAAGGACTACATCGCATATCTTGAGAAGGAACTGGAGACTCCTATCACCATTCTCAGCGTAGGTCCCGACCGTGCACAGACAATTGAGAGATAGTTGAAAATGAAGAATGAAGATGAAACCAAGTATACCCAAGGGAACGCGCGACTTCTCGCCAATGGAGATGGCGAAGCGCAACTATATATTCAACACCATAAAAGAGGTGTATGCCATGTATGGCTTTCAGCAGATAGAGACTCCAGCAATGGAGACTCTCCAGACGCTGATGGGCAAATATGGCGAAGAAGGCGACAAACTGCTGTTCAAGGTACTCAACAGCGGCGATTATCTCAATAAAATCAGCGATGAGGAACTTTCTGAGCGCAACTCTCTGCGCATGGCGTCAAAACTGTGTGAGAAGGGATTGCGCTACGACCTCACGGTGCCGTTTGCCCGCTATGTGGTGATGCACCATGAAGAGCTGCAGCTGCCTTTCAAGCGTTATCAGATACAGCCCGTGTGGCGTGCCGACCGTCCGCAGAAGGGACGCTACCGCGAGTTCTATCAGTGTGACGCCGACGTTGTGGGCAGCAACTCACTGCTCAACGAGGTGGAGCTGATGCAGATTGTGGACACAGTGTTCACACGCTTCGGCATACGTGTTCAGATAAAAATAAACAACCGCAAGATTCTCACTGGCATTGCCGAGACCATTGGTGCAGCCGACAAGATAGTCGATATCACCGTTGCCATTGACAAGCTCGACAAGATAGGACTTGACAACGTGAACGAGGAACTGAGAAACAACGGTCTGTCGGAAGAGGCTATAGAAAAGCTTCAACCAATACTTAAGATGGAAGGCTCTAACGACGAGAAACTCAATGTGATAGCATCAGTACTTGCCGCAAGTGAGACGGGATGCAAGGGAGTGGAGGAGACCCGTTTCATCCTTGACACACTGAAGGCTACAGGTTTGAACAACGAGATACAGCTCGACCTCACTCTGGCACGCGGACTGAACTACTACACTGGTGCCATCTTTGAGGTGAAGGCACTTGACGTACAGATAGGCAGCATTACCGGAGGCGGACGCTATGATAACCTCACAGGAATATTCGGTTTGCCGGGCTTGTCGGGAGTTGGAATCTCGTTTGGTGCCGACCGTATCTACGACGTTCTCAATACACTTGAACTTTATCCTGAGAATGCGTTGTGTACCACACAGTTATTGTTTATTAACTTCGGCGAGAAGGAGACAGCCTACTGTATGCCGTTAGTGGCAAAGGCACGCAACATGGGAATACGCACTGAGATGTATCCCGATGCCGTGAAGATGAAGAAGCAGATGAGCTATGCCAATGCCAAGGGAATAGGCTTTGTGGCTCTTGCCGGCGAGAACGAGATGAGCGAAGGCAAGATAACCTTGAAGAATATGACAACGGGCGAGCAGAAGCTGATTGGCATCGATGAATTGGGCGAAAATATTCTTTAATGACTGAGAAGATTATCTTAGGTATCGACCCCGGTACAAACATCATGGGGTACGGACTGATAAAAGTTACGGGAAACAAGGCGGAGATGATGACCATGGGTGTCATTGACTTGCGCAAGTTTCCCGATGCCTATATGAAGCTCGGCCATATTTTTGAGCGTGTCACAAGTATCATCGACACGTGGCTGCCCGATGAAATGGCGATTGAAGCGCCGTTTTTCGGCAAGAACGTGCAGTCGATGCTGAAGCTCGGCAGGGCGCAGGGCACAGCCATCGCCGCCGCCGTACACCACAGTGTGCCCATTCATGAGTATGCTCCGCTGAAGATAAAGATGGCTATCACGGGTAACGGCTCCGCATCGAAAGAGCAGGTTGCGGGAATGTTGCAGCGCCTGCTGAACCTGAAGGACAGCGACATGTGTGACTTTATGGATGCCACCGACGCCTTGGGCGCTGCATATTGCCACTTCCTCCAGATGAACCGCCCCGAAAGCACAGCCCATTACCGTGGTTGGAAGGATTTTGTAAATAAGAATCAGAGCAGGGTGAAACAGTAGGACAATAAGTTAATAAACTAACCAACCCTTAAAACTAATTAGAATAATGAAAAGAACAGTATTGACAATGACTTGTGTCTGCGTAAACTTAATGCTTATGGCGCAGACAACAGTGAAGCCTGCCATTCCACGTGATGCAAAAATGGAGGCAAAGATTGAAAAGACTCTTGCAAAGATGAGTCTTGACGAGAAAATCGGACAGATGCTTGAGCTGAATCTTGATGTGATGGGAACAATGGACTGGAACAAGGGTGTGTGGACTCTCAATGAAACCATGCTCGACACCCTGATTTCAAAGTACAAGGTAGGCTCCATCCTCAATGCTCCGGGCACACGTGCCGCCACCGTTGAGCAATGGCAAGGGTGGATTAGGCTGATTCAGAAGAAGTCGATGAAATACATGGGCATTCCTGACATTTATGGGCTCGACCATAACCATGGAGTGACCTATACCCAAGGCGGCACACTCTTTCCACAACCCATTAACCTCGGTGCATCGTTCAACACTGAGCTTGCTCGGCAGATGGCAGAGGTAACGGCATACGAAAGTCGTGCTGCTAACTGTCCATGGGTGTATAATCCAGTGCTCGACCTTGGACGCGATCCGCGCTGGAGCCGTATATGGGAGAGCTTTGGTGAGGATGCCATAGTCAATTCCCGTATGGCGGAGGCTGAAGTGAAGGGATATCAGGGCGATAATCCCAATAATATAGATAAGTATCACGTGGCAACAAGTGTGAAACACTATATGGCATACGGTGCTCCGTGGACAGGCAAGGACCGTACTCCAGCCTATCTTTCGCCGGCTATGCTCCGCGAGAAATATTTTGAGCCGTTCAAGGCGGCAATTCAGGCAGGAGCACTGACCATCATGGCAAACTCCGCCAGCATCAACGGGGTGCCAGTGCATGCCAGCTATGAATACCTGACGAAATGGCTAAAAGAAGATTTGAACTGGGACGGAATGATTGTCACAGACTGGGCTGACATCAACAATCTCTATCAGCGTGAGCGCGTGGCAAAAGACAAGAAGGATGCCATACGTATTGCCATCAACGCCGGCGTTGACATGTCAATGGATCCATACAGCGTGGATTTCTGTATTCTGCTCAAGGAACTTGTGAACGAGGGTAAGGTTTCAATGACCCGTATCGACGATGCCGTGCGCCGTATTCTCCGTGTTAAATACCGTCTCGGTCTGTTCGATACGCCTAACACAGGCGGCAAGGGCTACGAGAAGTTTGGCTCTGATGAGTTTGCACAAAAGGCACTCCATGCAGCCGAGGAAACGGAGGTTCTGCTGAAAAACGAAAATAACATCCTGCCATTGGCAAAAGGAAAGAAAATTCTGCTCACGGGACCTAACGCAAACCAAATGCGCTGCCTGAACGGAGGATGGAGCTACACATGGCAGGGCTCACGGGCTGAAGACCTGGCTGTGAAATACAACACAATCTACGAGTCGCTCTGCAATAAGTTCGGCAAGGAGAATATCGTGCTGGAACAAGGCGTGACATACAATGAGCAGGGACAATATTGGGAAGAGAATGCCCCGGAGATAGAGAAAGCTGTAAGTGCTGCCAACAGTGCAGACGTTGTCATAGCTTGCATAGGTGAGAATTCATATTGTGAGACACCGGGCAACCTTACCGATTTGTGGCTCTCAGAAAACCAGCGTAACCTTGTGAAGGAACTGGCAAAGACCGGCAAGCCCATTATACTCATTCTGAATGAAGGCCGTCCACGCCTTATTGCCGACATCGAGCCATTGGCAAAGGCTATTGTCCACATTCTTCTGCCAGGCAACTATGGTGCCGACGCGTTGGCAAACCTTCTGGCAGGTGAAGCGAATTTCTCCGCCAAGCTGCCGTATACCTATCCGCGTGAAATCAACTCGCTTGCAAATTACGACTACAAGGTTTCTGAGGAGGTAGGAACAATGGCTGGAGCATACAACTACGATGCGAAGGTGTCGCTGCAATGGCCTTTCGGATATGGGCTTAGCTATACCACTTATGAATATAGTAACCTGAAGGTGGATAAAGCCAGCTTCACCGCCGATGACGTTCTAACCGTCACTGTTGACGTAAAGAACACGGGCAGCCGTGTTGGAAAGGAATCAGTGCTTCTCTATAGCAGCGACCTTGTTGCATCGGTGGTTCCGGACAATAAGCGTCTGCGTGATTTCACAAAGATAGAGCTTCAGCCTGGTGAGGTGAAGACGGTGACATTCCGTTTGCCAGCCAAGTCACTTGCTTTTGTCGGTGCCGATAATCACTGGATATTGGAGGAAGGCGACTTCATTCTGAAAGTAGGCAATCAGACTGTCAACACAGCATGTTCAGAAACAAAGAAATGGGACACCCCTAATATTTAGTATAACAACTAACATTATATAAATTTCCCCGGCTGCATAAATAATAAAAGGCAGTTGGGGGATTTTTGTTTTTCAGAACAGGAAAATATATCTTCTGTATCATCAAAATACAGCGAAATATTTGTGTATTCGGATTATTTGTTGTATTTTTGCAGCATAAAAACAGCTGTGATATGAAAAAGATGATAACCATTCTCGGACCTACGGCATGTGGCAAGACATCGCTTGCCACTGCTCTGGCTGCTGAGATAGGGGGTGAGATAATCAGTGCCGACAGCCGTCAGGTGTACCGTCGGATGGATATTGGCACGGGAAAGGACTTGGCAGACTATGTGGTGGACGGCAAACATATACCTTATTATATTATAGACATTGCTGAGCCTGGCACCAAATACAATCTTTTTCAGTATCAGCAGGATTTTAACAATGCCTACAATGACATAAGGAGCAGGGGGGCGCAGCCCATTCTTTGCGGAGGTACCGGACTGTATATAGAAGCCGTGTTGAAAGGATATGAGCTTGCTCCTGTATCAGAAAACAAAGAACTGCGTGCCAGACTCGAAGGCAAGTCATTGGAAGAACTGACCGTGATGCTTGAGGATCTGAAGCGCAGAAACGGCAACAAAATGCACAACCGCACTGACGTGGACACGGCACAGCGGGCTATAAGGGCAATAGAGATAGAGACGGCGATAAGCGAGGGAGCGACAACGGGTGAGACTGTGATGAAACCGCAGCCTTCGCTTATAATAGGTGTGGACATAGACCGCGACGAGCGCCGCCGCAAAATCACCAAACGTCTGCGCCAGCGCCTTGACGAAGGAATGGTGGACGAGATACGCGGAATAATGGACAGCGGCGTGTCTGCCGACGACCTTATATATTATGGTCTCGAATATAAATATGTGACCGAATATGTGATAGGCAAGACCAGCTTTGATGAAATGTTCAGGCAGCTGGAGATAGCCATCCACCAGTTTGCAAAACGCCAGATGACATGGTTCAGAGGCATGGAGCGCCGCGGCTTTGAGATAAACTGGATAGACACAAACCTGCCGATGGCAGAGAAAATAAAACGCATTAGGGAATTATGGCAGTAGAAAACAACAGATGGGGCATATTGTTTTGTCCGCACCGTGGCTTGAAGTCAAGCAGGAAACAGTGGAACAGCATAGAGAAAGCACTCGTAAAGCACGATGTGCTTTACGACTTTGTGCAGAGTGAGAGTCAGGACAGTGTTTACAGGCTTATGCGAATGATGGTGAGCAACGGCTACAAGACCATTATCATCGTGGGCGGCGACTCTGCCCTCAACGATGCTGTGAACTGTCTTATGGACTTCGAGCAGCGCGTGCGCAACGAAGTGTCGATAGGCATCATTCCCAATGGCATAGCCAATGACTTTGCGCGTTTCTGGGGATTTCACGAGAATAATATAGAGCAGACTGTGGAATGGCTTGCCGCCCGCAGGGTGAGGAAAGTGGATGTAGGCTGTCTGCGCTATCATGACAAAAACAACGAAAGCCACTGTCACTATTTTCTGAACTGTGTGAACATAGGATTGTCGGCAGACCTTATGAACGTGAAGCGCCAGACCCGCAGCCTGTTAGGCTCACGCACACTGTCAAAACTGTTTTCGTCAATCCTTATGCTGTTCCACCGCATGGACTACAAGATGGACATGAAGATTAATGCCACTACTATACGCCGCAGGGTTATGACCGTGTGCGTTGGCAGCGGTCCCGGATATGGACAGACTCCCAATGCCGTGCCATATAGCGGTTTGCTTGATGTGTCGGTGGTTTATCAGCCAGGCATCACCCAGCTTATAGCCGGACTGTGGCTTCTCTTTTTCGGGCGTTTTCTCACCCACCGCAGCGTACATCCGTTCCGCACCCGTGAGGTTGTGGTGAATGAGTCGAAACACGCCTGCGTGAGTGTTGACGGGCGTCTTGTGAAACGTCCTCACGGTGATTACCGCATCTCCATTGAGCCAGAAATGATAAATTTCCTCATCCCTGTGTGATCATTCTTAGTATGATAAAACTATCCGTAGAATGAGATTTTATTCAACTCGTTCTCATCTATTATTTTTATAGCTTTTCCCTCGATGTCGATAATTCCCTCCGAGGCAAAAGCCGACAGTGTGCGTATGGCGTTGTTGGTGATCATGTTCGACATATTGGCTATATCCTTACGGCTCACACTTATGTTCAGTGTCTGTCCGTCGTCTGCAACTCCGTATTTTTCTTTAAGTGCAAGCAGACTTTGTGCCAGTCGTCCCCGTATGTGTTTTTGAGTAAGGTCCACGGTGAGCATGTCGGCATCGCCGAGCATTGCCGCCAGCTGTTTGATGAAATAGACTGCCAGCTGAATGTTGTTTTTTATAAGATTCTTCACCACATCAATGGGAATAAGCCCCACGAGTGACTTCTCGTATGTAGTGGCTGAAGTGCAGTAGTCTTCACCGGCAAATGCCGGACGATAGCCGAAAAATCCCTTTTCGTTGATAAGCCTTATTATCTGTGAGCGGTTTCCTATGCCGTTCTTAGCTATCATTACCTTGCCACGCAGCAGACACATCATATATTTGGGCGAATCGGATTCTTCATATAAAATCTCCCCCTTGCTGTATGTGCGCAGTGTTATGTTTTCGGTAAGATATATGCGCTGTTCATTGGTAAGAGGACCGAAGAGAGTCACAATCTCCTCGATAGCTTTGGTTATGTCATATTCTTTTCTTGCCGCCATACGGTTTTACTGTTTGTGTATAATATGTTTTTAGTAATAGAATTATTTTCCCGAATTACTTGTTTTGCGGTACAAAGGTATAAAAAAAACGGCATAAAATTGTGGTATTTGCCCGAAAAAGTGCAAAAAAAGAAAAAAAACACATGTTTTGAACAAAAAAAAACGATTTTTCTTTGGTATGTGGTAAAAAAACGCTAAATTTGTACTGAATTACCAATAGATGCTATAAATGGCATAATTTTAAGACAATAAATAAACACCTAAAATACAAAGGGAAGCTATGAGTTATTTACGATTTGAAAAAGCTGTAATGACCAACTTGCAGGAGTCTCTTCGCAAGGAGTTGCTTCGTACAAACCGTTCGGGAGCCTATTCATGTTCTACCATAGTAGACTGCAACACCCGCAAATATCACGGTTTGCTGGTTGTACCTGTTCCTGAGATTGACGATGAGAACCATGTGCTTTTGTCGTCATTAGATACAACAGTTGTGCAACACGGGGCAGAATTCAATCTTGGGCTCCACAAGTATTCCGGCAACAATTACAGTCCCAATGGTCACAAGTATATCCGCGAGTTCCAGTGTGACCAAGTACCAACAACAGTTTACCGTGTGGGTGGGGTGGTACTCAAGAAGGAAGTGATGTTCCAGCACTATGAGGACCGCCTGCTAATCCGCTATACATTGGAGGATGCACATTCTCCAACGCTGTTGCGTTTCCGTCCGTTCCTTGCATTCCGCAGCGTGCGTCAGTTCACCCACGAAAATTCTGTGGCAAGCCGCGAGTATACTGAGGTGCCAGGAGGCATCAAGACTTGTATGTATGCCGGATATCCCGATTTATACATGCAGTTCTCAAAGAAGAACGAATTTGTGTTCCATCCTGACTGGTATCATGGAGTGGAGTATCCTAAAGAGTTTGAGCGCGGCTATTTCGGCAGTGAGGATCTTTATGTGCCTGGCTATTTTGAAATGCCAATAAAGAAGGGTGAGAGCATTGTGTTCTCAGCCTCAACCAAGCAGATAGCCGTCACCAAGCTGAAGGTACTTTGGGACGAGGAGATGAAATTGCGCGCTCCGCGTGACAATTTCTATCATTGTCTTGTGGCTTCTGCACACCAGTTTATGCGCCATGAAGATGAGGGTGATTATATCCTTGCCGGCTATCCATGGTTCAAGTGCCGTGCCCGCGACCAGTTTATCGCACTGTCGGGACTGACGCTCGATATTGGCGAAGTGGAGAAGTTTGAACTGGTAATGAAGACTGCCGAGAAAGCCATCCGTGAGTTTATGGCAAACAAGCCGTTGTCGGTCAACATCTATGAGATTGAGCATCCCGATGTATTGTTATGGGCTGTATGGGCTTTGCAGCAATATGCCAAGTCGCAGGGCAGAAAAGCATGCTATGAGAAATATGGAAAGCTGCTGAAAGATATCATTATATATATAAAAGGTGGAAATCATCCTAATATCCGTCTCGATGACAACGGGCTGATTTACTGCAACGGGCGTGACCGTGCCATCACCTGGATGAACTCCACGGCATACGGTCGTCCTGTTGTGCCGCGTTCGGGATATATAGTTGAGTTCAATGCCCTGTGGTATAATGCACTTATGTTCTGCGCCTCAATGGCTGCCGACAACAATGATGAGGCATTCAAGACAGAGCTTGAAGAAGTGGCAGCCAAGACAAAGGATGCCTTTGTCTCAACATTCCTCAACGAATACGGCTATCTGCTCGACTATGTTGACGAGAACATGATGGACTGGAGCGTGCGCCCCAACCAGATTTTTGCCGTTGCCTTCGACTATTCTCCGCTTGATGCCCGTCAGAAGAAGAGTGTGCTCGACATCTGTACACGTGAGCTGCTCACACCTAAGGGACTGCGCTCGCTGTCGCCTAAGAGCGGAGGTTATAATCCTATGTACGTTGGTTCGCAGACACAGCGCGACTACGCCTACCATCAGGGCACGGCATGGCCGTGGCTGGGTGGCTTCTACATGGAGGCTTGTTTGAAAGTGTATAAACGTACCCGACTGAGCTTTGTAGAGCGCCAGCTTGTGGGCTACGAGGACGAGATGGACTATCATGCACTCGGAACAATATCCGAGCTGTTCGACGGCAACCCGCCGTTCCACGGACGCGGTGCCATGTCGTTTGCCATGAATGTGGCAGAGATTCTGCGCTCGCTCAACTTAATCGACCGTTATAAATACCAGAACTAAAAAGAGGAGGATAAGACTATGAAAGTATTGATGTTTGGATGGGAATATCCACCTCATGTGTTCGGTGGACTTGCCACTGCCAATTTTGGTATATCTGAAGGACTTGCCGCCCAAGGTGACATTGAGACAGTGCTCTGTCTGCCGCATCCGTTTGGCGACGAGTCGCAGAATGCCTGCCGCATTGTTGCCATGAATGCAGTGCCCATTGCCTGGCGCGATGTTGACCGTGACTATGTTCAGGGACGTGTGGGCAATATAATGAATCCCGACTACTATTTTGAGTGCCGCAACCACCTGTATGCCGATTTCAACTATATGAACCTCAACGACCTTGGGTGTATAGAGTTTGGCGCAGGCTACTCCGGCTATCTGCCCGATGCCATCAACAACTACTCGATAGTGGCTGGCGTTGTGGCGCGCACCGAGAGTTTCGACATTATCCATGCACACGACTGGCTTACCTATCCTGCAGGCATCCATGCCAAGCAGGTGAGCGGCAAACCACTGTGCATCCACGTTCACGCCACCGACTTCGACCGCAGCCGCGGCAATGTGAACCCCACTGTGTATGGCATAGAGAAGAACGGTATGGACCATGCTGACTGCATCATGTGTGTGTCGGAGCTTACACGCCAGACTGTCATCAACCATTACCATCAGGATCCGCGCAAGTGCTTCACAGTTCACAATGCCGTTTATCCGTTGAAGGACGAGCTTCAGGCAATTCCGCGTCCCGACCACACGGGCAAGGAAAAAGTGGTGACCTTCCTCGGACGCATCACAATGCAGAAGGGACCGGAGTACTTCGTAGAGGCAGCCAACATGGTGTTGAAGCGAACAAAGAACGTACGTTTCTGCTTTGCAGGTTCGGGCGACATGATGGAGGCGATGATTCAGCTGGCTGCCGAGCGCGGCATAGCCGACAGGTTCCACTTCCCGGGCTTTATGCGCGGCAAGGAGGTGTACGAGTGTCTGAAGGATTCCGATGTATATGTCATGCCGTCGGTGAGCGAGCCGTTTGGAATCTCGCCGCTTGAGGCAATGCAGTGCGGTACGCCGTCAATCATTTCCTATCAGAGCGGTTGCGCCGAGATTCTGCACAACTGTATCAAGGTGGACTACTGGGATGTTCATGCCCTTGCGGATGCCATCTACTCTATCTGTACCAACGAGAGTCTGTTTAAATATTTGCAGACCGAGGGTAAGAACGAGGTTGACCAGATTACGTGGGTCAAGGTGGGAGCATGGATAAGGACGCTCTATCGCAGGACATTGGGGTGGGAGTGAGCCGGCGGCTGATACCGTATTCCCCATATTTTACCAATTAATAACAAACAGCAAACAATAAAAAAGCAACAGCAATGAAAACAATATGCTTATATTTTGAGATACATCAGATAATACATCTCCGCCGTTACCGCTTCTTTGACATCGGTACCGACCATTACTATTATGATGACTACGAGAACGAGCGCAGCATCACCGAAATAGCTGAGCGTTCCTATATACCAGCCCTGAACACCATACAGAACATGATAAAGGCGAATGGCGACTACTTCAAGGTGGCTTTCTCGCTGTCGGGTGTGGGAATGGAGCAGTTGGAAATGTATGCTCCGCAGGTGCTTGAGAAACTTCAGGAGCTCAACGAGACCGGACAGGTGGAATTCCTCGCCGAGCCTTATTCACACGGATTGTCCTCGCTCGCCAACGAGGAGACATTTGCTGCCGACGTGAAGAAGCAGGCTGACAAGATTCAGGAGTATTTTGGCAAGCGACCTACCGTGATGCGCAACTCTTCGCTCATCTACAGCGACGACATCGGTGCGCAGGTGGCTCGCATGGGATTCAAGGGCATGCTCACCGAGGGAGCAAAACATGTGCTCGGATGGAAGTCGCCCCACTATGTTTATAACTGCAGCATTGCACCGGATTTGAAACTGCTCCTGCGCGATGTTGAGCTGAGTGATGATATCTCGCTGCGTTTCAACAACAGCGACTGGTCGGGCTATCCGCTCTTTGCTGACACTTACATTAACAGAATCGCAGACATGCCTGACGGTGAGCAGGTTATCAATATCTTCATGGAACTTTCGGCTCTCGGTATTGCGCAACCGCTGTCATCAGGCATCCTTGGCTTCCTTGAAGCTCTGCCCGCTTGTGCACGCCAGAAGGGCATCACATTCTCCACTCCAACTGAAATCTGCATGAAGACCAAGAGTGTGGGTGAGATTGCCGTGCCCGACACACTGTCGTGGGTTGACGAGGAGCGCGACTGCTCTTGCTGGCTTGGCAACGCCATGCAGCATGAGGCGTTCACAAAGCTCTACAGCGTGGCAGACCGTATCCGCATTGCCGACGACCCGCGAATCAATCAGGACTGGGACTATCTGCAGGCATCGAACAACTTCCGTTTCATGACCACCAAACCGTCGAATGTAGGTCTCGACCGCGGCATCTACACCGGTCCGTTCGATGCGTTCACAAACTATATGAACATTCTTGGTGACTTCATCAACAGAGTAAATCAGCTTTATCCGCTCGACATCGACAACGATGAACTGGAGAAGCTGCTCACTACCATCCGTAATCAGGGCGATGAGCTGGAGATGAAGGAGCAGGAGATTACCCGTCTGAAGGCTAAGTTGGAGAAACTGCAGCCTGAGGAGAAGGCAGAGAAGAAGCCTGCCAAGAAGGCTGCTCCCAAGAAGACAACCGCAAAGAAGGCTGCCAAGAAGGAGAAATAATAATCTGCTATGTAAAGCAGTGACTTCTTGACTGTTATTTATTGATTCCGGAACGATTATAAGGTTCTCGGCGTTTTGTGCACTTTTTGCATGTTTGTACCTTTCTTCCTCCTATAAGGTAAAGCATGTTTCACGCCGCCCCTTGTAATCCTCCGGATTTTTTATTATATCCCCTTTCCTGTATTATTTTCCCATAGAAAATGCCAATCAACCATACACCCATACACCTTTTTGAGTTAAATCGCTGAAATACAGTGAGTAAAACGGGTGTATGGTTGAACCGCAACCATACACCGCTTAATATCTTATATATAAGTATATTATGTGTGAAAGGTGTATGGTTATATGCGATATTTTTTCCTAAACGTTACGTTTAGAATCGTAAATCAATCGTTTAGAACCGTAAATCAATCATTTTTGGCAGGTTTTGTGACTATTTTTTGCTAAAAATGCGTAAAAAAAGAATTGTAATGCCTAATCCTCTTCCGTATTTGAAGTTAATTCATTAACTTTGCAGAATAAAAACTCAAAATTCAGGGAGTTTCGTCTCTATTGAAAATATAGTATGGCTTCGTTGCATATAAAGAATGTGGGTCCGATTGTGGACTCCTCAAATATTGAACTGACTTCGCTGATGGTGCTCATTGGTCGTCAGAGTGCAGGTAAGAGTACTTTTATGAAGGTACTCTGCTTCTGTCGTTGGGTAGAGAAGAAAATAATGGTTTCTACCGATGATATTGTGAGCCAATACACCCACTATAACCGTTTTGTCAAGGAACTGAAGCAATTCCATCGCTTGAATGATGAATACTTTGCAGAGAATACCGAACTGATGTATGACGGTGACAATATCACAATAGAGTACACGGGCGTGAACGGCAATGCCAAGATTGTACGCAAGAAGTCATTTGCTGAGAAAAGATATAATACGAAGCTGAGTTACATCCCTGCAGAGAGGAATCTGATATCAGCAATCCAAAACGTGGATAAGACTTATAAGGCTACGGAGAGGGATGTGTTGTTCAACTTTATATACGAGTGGGATGAGGCAAAGACTCCTTACACGAGTGATCATCCCTTTAAATTATCGACTACAGGTGGCTTCAGCTATGTGAACAAGTCAGGGGCTGATGTCTTGGTGCATGATGACGGTACGGAAACGCCCGCTTTTTTCGCTTCAAGCGGTATGCAGAGCGTGATGCCTATGGACGTGATGACCAATTACATCACGGATTGTGTAGGGCAGAATGCATCTCTGTCAATGCATGAACGCAACGAGATAAGCAAGACAGACAATGGCCATTCACACAGAAGATTGGAGTATCAGTCGGCTCAACTGTTTATAGAGGAGCCTGAGCAGAATCTTTATCCTGAGTCCCAGAAACTGGTGGTGATGAGTCTGGTCCGTTCGCTTAAGAAGTCACTGGCGAATGGTTCGGAGCAGAGTATGGCTGTTGTGACAACCCATAGTCCGTATGTCGTGTCGGTGGTGAATGTATTGTTGACCGCCGCCATTGTTAGTGAGAGGGAATTGGAACAGAGTGTTGTTGAAAAGGATTGTATTCTTCCTTCAAAGGTTATATCTGGGTACTTTATTGACAATAATGGTGTGTTCCAGAATATAATGGACAAGGAAGTGCCCATGCTTAGTGGCAACGATCTGGATGGTGTGTCGGATTGGGTGGATGAGAGTATCAGTAAGTTGAATGAGATTCTGTTTGCATAGGAATGAAGGAAGAGAAGAAAACATACGGCTCAACCCATGGACTCTTGACAGCAGAAGGCTACACTCCTGAACAAACTTTACAGATTCGTGCAAAGGTTAGCGTGAGCGAGAAAGGTAAGCGCTATCTGCTGGTAACGGGCAGTAAGAGAGAATCGGTTGTATATGCTTTGGATGGCTACATTGTAAAAGAAGGTCAGAGGTGCGACAAGCTGGTGTTGGTGAAACGATCAGCCAAGGACGTGAAGCCTGAGCAATGGACGGAAACCTTTGTGGAACTGAAGGGCGTGGATACAAACCATGCTATTGACCAGTTGCGCCAAACGCTGAAGAAGGCTCTTTTCAAGCATCCGTCAAATGACGATATCCGTGCTCGCATAGTGGCGCAATCGTTCCCTTCGAACAAGGCAAATCCAACGATGGAGAAAGCGAAGCAAGAATTTCGCAAGGAGTATAACTGTGACCTCCGTGGTATGAAGACTGGTCAGGAGGATAAACTATAAATCAAATAGACTTGACCAATTAGTAACGGTATATGCTCATAAATTTTTTCACGAAAAACTTTTATGTGTTGCGGTTGCTAATCATTAAGTCATTTAGAATCCTAATTAGCTGTCTTGCTGACCACCAAAATAAAAAATATTTCTGAAAATTTGGCAGTCTCAATATTTTTCCCTATCTTTGCAGTCGATTCTCGGAGTATCAGCTTATTCTTTGTGGGAAGTGCTGAAACGTCAGCCTGACAACACCCTAAGGAGAGCAGGTATACCTACGCCGAGCTAAGGACGGGGAAGCAAAACTTCCTTTTCTGCGGCACTGTCGGGTGGGAGGGAATTACTATTTACGGAAAGGCGTTTACATGCGCTTTGTTTTGACTGCTTGTAATTCTCGCAAAATTTCAATCTTAGTCAGAACTTAGCAACGGTAGATGCTCATGGGATGTTTTTATAGGCATCCCTTTACGCTTGTATACATACACCTATATTTATATATAGCGTGTGTTGAGTGTATGGGGATAATTATATAAACACATCGGCGTGGGGTCTTGCGTTGCTCGTTCAACTAAGATGGGCAATGCGAGAAGCCTCAAGCAGTGGAGCGGGCAATTGTACGGTCTCCATGCTTTTTTGTTTATAGATGCAGCCAAAAGTTTGAAATTTTAGCCGATGCAGGGAGGTCGCGGAAGCAAAAAATACAAACAAAAAACATTTTTTATGAAACAAAAATTACTTCTGGCAGTAATGACATTGCTGCTGATGGTGACGGGATGCGGGCGCAGACAACGGAAAAGACCGCATACGTTGTCTATGACCAAGGAACTCTGTATTTTCTGTACGTAACAGCAGACCAAGTAAAAGACAACAAAATTACCATTGTAGATGGTACAGATGAGAAAGAAATTCCTCTTGCCAAAGACTGCTACTGGTCGGGAAATGCGGTGCTGTATACTGGAACCAGTGTCCCAGGATGGCAGTCTAAAAATAGCAGTGTTACCAGCGTAGTGATTGATAAAAGTTTTGAAGACGCCCGACCGCAGAGCTGTTATAAATGGTTTAGGAATATTAAAAAGTGTAAAACAATTGAAGGCATTGAGCATCTGAATATTTCTGAGGTGACAGATATGGGGCATATGTTTTCCTACAGCGGCGGACTGACCTCGCTTGACCTCAGCAACTTCGACACATCAAATGTGACAACCATGAGTTATATGTTTTACAACTGCAGCGGACTGACCTCACTTGACCTCAGCAACTTCGACACATCAAAAGTGACAGATATGAGTTATATGTTTGACCAATGCACCGGACTGACCTCACTTGATCTCAGCAACTTCTACACATCAAATGTGACAGATATGAGTTCTATGTTTAACAGCTGTAGCAGTCTCAGACTGTTGGATATGTCTAAGTGCAAGGTTGCCAACATTGATTTCTCAAAAATAGAAAATGTATTAGGTTCTTATCGTCCTTTAACATACGTTCCTACAGGAACGACGGTGACAGAAAATAGGGAGAATGTGGTTGTGGGCGAAGATTGCAAACATCTTGTGATTGACTATGATGGCACAAAGAACAACCAGATTCTACTGAGCGTTCCATACAGGTTTACGGCAGAGAACATAACAATCAATCGCGAGTTCGTTGCAGATAATCCACATACGCTTTATCTGCCGTTTACAATGGATGCCAAAACTTACGGCACATTCTACACTTACGGAGGATATGACAACGGAACTGTGACGTTTAACGAACTTACTGATGCAACAACAACAGTCAATACACCTTATTTATTTAAACCCAAGGCGAGCAGAACTATAGTAATAGATGGCAGCATAACAGTTGAAGCCAATACAACGCAGGGGGAAGCCCAGATAGATGATGAAACAAATAACGAAACGGATGCTGATGCAAACGGGCAATTCATCGGTGTTTATACAAAAAAGACGTTCACTGCTGATGAAGCCAGTAAAGGCATTTACTACGGATGGGCAAATGGTAAATTCATGAAAGCCGGTGAGAATGCTAAAGTTGATGCCTGCCGTGCTTATCTCCAACTGCCAGAAAAAACTGCAGGCAAAGCGCCAGCCAGTCTGTCGGTGAAGTTCGACGGCGACGGAACCACGGGTATAAGCACCGCCAAAAGCAATGCCGATGGTGGCACTGATGTTCCGATGTATAATATGCAGGGGCAGCGCGTTGGAGTCAGCTACAAGGGCTTGGTGATAAAGAACGGCAGAAAGGTGATTGTGAAATAAATAATGTATAACATCAAAAATAGACAATAGGCATGACAACGACAAAGAAAAAATACGTGAAGCCGGAAATGACGGTGATAAAGATAGACTCAGAACAGATAATATGCGTGAGTCCAACGACTTACAGCCGCGATGAAGCGGATGCAATGGATGCTCCTTATTGGACTGATGAGTTTGAGTAAAATAAGAACATAAAATGATTACGGGGTATCAGACTGTGAATGTCTGACACCTCGTATTTAGTTCAAGTGATAATGCCAAATAATTCACAAAGGCATCATTGCAACCTAATTGTCTAAAGCCTGTCTGATAGTAGTTCTGTAAAAATAGATAATAAGTTAAAAAAGCAAAAACTGGAACAGAAAATAAGAAAAAAATTGTTTTCTGTTCCAGATTTTACTATTTTTGCAGCATGAAAGAGAATCGGTTGGCGCAGTTTGGCAATATTCCTGTAAGTGCATCGATGATTTCTTCATTTTATCCGGGGCATAAAGGCGAAGAATAACAAGGTGTTGGAATTGGAGAAGGCGGGCGACATTAATTTTGTCCGTTTTCCTTAAAAATAATTAACTATAGGGTAAATCTTCTGTATTGTTTGGTGATTTCATTAAAAAGTGCTATCTTTGCAAAATAATAAATAAACAAACTAAAACTAATTAAAAACAAAACAAGACAAATGAAGAAGTACTTTAATCTACTGCTTCTATGTATGTTGTTCCCGGCAGTGGCTTTTGCCGCCGATGATGCGTGGAACACCACATACAGGCAGATTGAGCAGAGCATCAAACAACCAGAGTTTAAGGACAAGGTGTACACCATCACAAAGTATGGTGCAAGCACTAAAGCCACGGCAGCAAAGAATCAAAAGGCTATAAACAAGGCTATTGCCGCGTGTAGCAAGGCTGGCGGCGGCAAGGTGGTGGTGCCTGCCGGCAAATGGAACACTGGAGCGATAACGCTGAAGAGCAACGTGAACCTTGTGGTGAGCAAGGGAGCTGAACTGCTGTTTGCTTTCGACCGCGACCTTTATCCATTGGTTTACACCCGTTGGGAAGGTCTCGACGTGATGAACTATCAGCCTTGTATTTACGCTATTGACTGCGAGAACATCGGACTCACGGGTGAGGGCATCGTAAACGGCAACGGCAGCAACGAGCGCTGGTGGTATATGAAGGGCAACAAGCACCACGGCTATAAGGAAGGCGTTGACGAGTGGCAGGGCACAGCCAAGGTGGGCACACGTGCCGAGCTGCTGAAGATGAGTGACAACCAGGTACCCGTGGCTGAGCGCGTGTTTGGCAAGGGCAAGGGTCTGCGCCCACAGTTAGTTAACTTTGTGCGTTGCAACAATGTGTTGATTGAGGGCGTTGAGTTGCTCAACTCACCGTTTTGGGTGATGCATCCGCTGCTGTGCAAGAACGTAACTGTGAGAAACGTGAAGGTGTTTAACGAGGGACCTAACGGCGACGGCTGCGACCCTGAGTCGTGCGAGAATGTGCTCATTGAGGGCTGTACTTTCCATACAGGCGATGACTGTATTGCCCTGAAGAGCGGACGCAATGCCGACGGTCTGCGTGCCAACATTCCCTGTAAGAACGTGATTGTACGTAAGTGCGTGATGGAGGACGGTCACGGCGGAGTGGTGCTCGGCAGCGAGATCTCTGGCGGTTGCGACAATATCTTTGCCGAGGACTGCAAGATGGACTCACCAAACCTTGACCGTGTGCTGCGAATAAAGACCAACACCTGCCGCGGCGGTATTATACAGAATGTATATATGCGCAACATTGAGGTGGGGCAGTGCGCTGAGGCTGTGATGAGAATCAACCTTGTGTATGAGCCAAACGAGATTGCAGAGCGCGGGCACATACCTACAGTGCGCAACATCTATATGGAGAACGTACACTGTCAGAAGTCGAAGCACGCCGTGCTCATCAACGGACTTGACGAGGAGGACCGTGTGTACAACGTTCACGTGAAGAACTGCACCTTTAACGGACTCAAGGCTGACCCGATAAAGGCAACGGGCAAGAGCCACGACATCTATTTTGAGAACATAACGACCAACTGGAAGTAATCTACACATTACATTAAATATATAAAAGACATATATGAAGAAAATACAGATTCTGCTTGCAGCATTGTTGATGATGCCATTGGCTATGTTTGCCGACGGTTGGGACAACGAGTTGTACAAGCAAATAGAAAGCCGCATCGTGGCACCTACATTCCCTGATGCCACATTCAACATCACAAAGTATGGCGCATCGCCAAAAGCTTCGGCGGCAAAGAACCAGAAGGCTATCAACAAAGCCATTGAGCTCTGCTCGAAGAAGGGCGGCGGTAAAGTGGTTGTGCCCGCAGGAACATTCATGACAGGTGCCATAACATTGAAGAGCGGCGTAAACCTCGTGGTGGAGAAGGGGGCTGTGCTGAAGTTTGCCTTCGACCCAAGTCTATATCCGTTGGTGTACACACGCTGGGAAGGACTCGACTGCTACAACTATTCACCGTGTATCTACTCAAACGGTGCGAAGAACATCGGCATCACCGGTGAGGGAACCATCGACGGCAACGGTAACAGAAACACTTTCTGGCAGTGGACTGGCGAGGCTGGCTGGGGATATGACGAGAAGAATCCTACAGAGCACAACAAGCGCCCTATGCCTGGCGACAGCATTGGAGCACGCGCCCGTCTGCAGATGATGTGCGAGGAGAATGTTCCTGTGGCAAAGCGTATATTTGGAAGGGGCACAGGTATGCGCCCGCAGCTGATGAATCTCGTAAATTCAGAGAATATCATCGTAGAGGGAGTGACTTTGCTTAACTCTCCGTTCTGGGTTATGCATCCTCTGTTCTCAAAGAATATAACAGTGCGTGGCGTGAAGGTGCACAACGACGGTCCTAACGGTGACGGCTGCGACCCAGAATCGTGCGAGGACGTATTGATTGAGAACTGTCTGTTTGACACGGGCGACGACTGTATAGCAATCAAGAGTGGACGTAATGGCGACGGTCGCCGTGACGGTCGTCCGAGCAAGAACATCATTGTGCGTGGCTGCGAGATGAAGGACGGTCATGGAGGTGTGGTTATTGGCAGTGAAATCTCGGCTGGATGCCGGAACGTGTTTATTGAGAACTGCAAGATGGATTCTCCAAACCTTGACCGTATTCTCCGCATCAAGACCAACTCATGCCGCGGCGGCGTGACCGAGAATGTGTACATGCGCAATGTCGTTGTTGGTGTTTGCAAGGAGTCTGTGCTCCGCATCAACCTCGACTATTGGCCAAAGGAGGTTGCTGAGCGTGGGCACAACCCAATCGTACGCAATGTGTGGATGGAGAACGTCACCTGCGAGAAGTCAAAGTACGGTGTGCAGCTCAACGGACTGAACGATGTGAGCAACATCTACGACATACACATTAAGAACTGCCGCTTCAACGGAGTGCAGGCTGACCCTGTGCTGCGTACAGGCAAGAGTCACGGATTGGATTTCGAGAACCTTATCATCAATGGCAAGTTAGTGATGATGGAAAAGCCTTACAAGTATTACAGCGAGTGGCTGACATATAGTGAGATGCAACGTGTGCCGCAGCCATATATGCTCGACTTTGCCAAGAAACCGAAGTGGAGCTATGTGATGGGCATTGAATTGGAGTCGATGCTTGATACCTATCTCGCTCACGGCGGCGATGCTATCAAGAAATATTGTCAGGCATATACCGACAGAATGATAGACGCTGAAGGCAACATCGAAGGCTATAAGATTGAGGATTACAATCTCGACCAGATTCGTACGGGACACTTTGTGGCACGTATGTATGAGCTTTATCCTGAGGCAAAGAACAAGGCCGCCATTGAAACGCTCATGCTGCAGCTCAAGAAACAGCCGCGCACCAAGGAGGGTGTTTACTGGCACAAGGCGATATACTCTTATCAGGTGTGGCTCGACGGCATCTTCATGGGACTGCCGTTCCATGCGCTTACAGCTAACATGCTCCTTAACGACAAGCAGGCACAGAAGATTTACAACGATGCCGTAGACCAGATAAAGAAGACCTACGAGCGTACTCTTGACCCAAAGACAGGACTCAACCGTCATGCCTGGGATGAGCGTTGCGAAATGTTCTGGTCGGACAAGACCACGGGCCTGTCGCAGCACTGCTGGGGACGTGCACAGGGATGGTATACCATGGCTCTCATTGAGCTGCTCGACGCTCTGCCTGAGAACTACAGCCGCCGTGCTGAGGTGATTGAGCTGGTGAAGAAAGATTTAGATGCTGTCATCAAGTGGCAGGACAAGAAAACAGGACTGTGGTATCAGGTGATGGATTCACCTGAGCGTGAGGGTAACTATCTTGAGGCAACATGTTCATCGATGTTTGCTTATTCTCTGCTCAAGGCTGCCCGCAAGGGATATGTAGGAGATGAGTACCGTCAGGCAGGAATCAAGGCATACAAGGGCATTATCAACAACCTCATAGAGGTGAACAACGACAAGACCATCTCACTCACAAAATGCTGCGAGGTGGCTGGACTTGGTCCCGGCGTGAGCAAAAAGGTGCTGAAAGCAGCCCCGAAGGTGAAGGAGAACAAGCGCCGCGACGGTTCGTTTGAATATTACATCAGTGAACCTGTTCGTGCTAACGATGCCAAGGGCGTAGGTCCTTTCATCTGGGCTTCGCTCGAAATGGAGAAGATGGGTTGGAACACTGACAGCGAGTATTAAAAGTGAAGAGTGAAGAATCATTTTTTGCAATGAAATGTTTATGTACTAAATAAAAATGAAGAAAAGAATTGGTATATTGATTTCAGCCGCTGCACTTTGTGTAGCGGCTGTTGCACAGACTCCGGCTTTTCCCGGAGCTGAAGGTTTTGCACGCTATACAACAACTGGAGGACGTGGCGGTAAGGTGATTCACGTAACAAATCTTAATGACAGTGGCACGGGGTCGCTCAGATGGGCTTTGTCGCAGTCTGGGAAGAAAATTATTGTGTTTGATGTGAGTGGGTACATCGATTTGCGCTCGCAGCTCAATGTGTCATCCAACACGACAATTGCAGGTCAGACGGCACCGGGTGAAGGCATTACCTTGAGGTATTATACATTGTATTTTGGAAAGTGTGACAATGTGATTGTGCGATTTATACGTAGTCGCCGCTCTCAGGTAAAGGATGTGAACGATGGTGCTGATGCTACGTGGGGGCGTAATCGTAAAAACATCATCCTCGACCACTGCTCATTTTCGTGGAGCATCGATGAGGTGGCGTCGTTCTATGATAATCTCAACTTCACCATGCAGTGGTGTAATGTTACCGAGGGACTTGCCAATCCAGGACATTCAAAGGGTGCTCACAGCTATGGAGGTATCTGGGGGGGCAAGGGAGCATCGTTCCACCACAACTATATTTCTCATGTGCAGAACCGGGCTCCCCGTTTTTGTGGTGCGCGGTACAATTGGACAGGCTATGACAAAACGAAATATAGCAGTTCCATAGAAGCTGAGCAGGTTGACTTCCGCAACTGCGTGATTTATAACTGGGGCAACGGTAATGGATGCTACGGTGGTACTGGTGGTGGAAACATCAACATTGTGAACAACTATTATAAAGTCGGTCCCGGAACAAAAAATAAGACTACGGTGACACAGGCATCGGTGGCTACTGACGGTAATGCCGATGGCAGCCCTTTTATGGGATATGCATGCCGTTATTATATAAACGGCAACTATGTGACCGCCGCTTCTTCTCCAGAGAACTATGACTGGCAAGGTGTGAAATATGATTCAGGTCTGTTTACCATTGACGGTGAGCAATACATTGCCGATGCAAAACATCTTTATGGTGAAAACGAGACATATGTGAAAAACACAAACAACGTTGACTGCATACGTCTGAAGCTCGACAATCCGATTGAGGCAGGAGAGGTGACAACCCATTCTGCCCAGACTGCATACGAAAAGGTTCTTGATTATTGCGGAACCAGCCTGTGGCGTGACGCTGCTGACGCACGCTATGCTGAAGAGGCAAAAACTGGCACAACGACATTCAACGGTGATGTGGCAATGGTAAAGAATGGTACTACTTATAAGACATCTAACACAAAGGGTATACTTGACTGGATTAATGATCCGACATCTGATACTCAAGAGCCTAAGACCGCAAGCTATCCTGAGTTGAAACAGGAAACACGCCCCGAAGGATTTGACACCGACGGTGACGGTATTCCCGATGAATGGGAGACGGCAAACGGCCTTAATCCAAATGATGCAAGCGATGCAGTGCAAACCACTGTTGACACAAAGGGATGGTACACCAACATCGAGGTTTATGCAAACTCGATTGTGGAGCATATCGTAAAGGCGCAGAATGCCGATGCCATTACTGCTGTAGATGAATATTATCCTGCATACAAGACACCAACAGGGATAGGAGAAATCAGTACTCCGACTTCTGCAATACAGAGAGTTGAATATTTCTCGCTCGACGGAAGCAAGCTGTCCGAGCCGGTTAAGGGAATAAATATCCGCAAGATAACGTACTCAAACGGAAAGATTAGCACAGACAAGGTGATAAAGTAATTTCTGTGGAATAAATTACTCCTGTAATATGAACGAGGGTGTGTCATAAACCTGTGACATGCCCTCTTTTGTGTAATTTATGGCATAAA
>JAUNSB010000178.1:0-1764 GCA_030539375.1 Prevotella sp. | reverse complement strand
AATTCGTTATGCCTTTATGGCTTTACTCGTGGATATACAGATTCCAGCCGAGGTAGTTGTTGATAGCCTCGTCGAGAACCTCCTTAACGTCGGTGCGTACCATTGCCACATGGTGCTCGAAACCGTTCTTGCAGATATACTTCATCAGCTTCTGCAGGTTGGGGACCTTGGTCACGGCGATGCAGCCGTCCATTCCGTATGGGTCGTTGGTGAGGTCACCGTTTCCGAGATATGCCTTGATGCAGCCCTCGGTGTCGTCGGTTGAGATGCGGAAGTATGTGAAGTCTCCCTCTGTAGCCTTGGCGTAGACTGCTCCGAAGGTGTTCTTCTTGCCAAGTGTGCGGCCGAGCACTCCAAGAGTGCCGAGCTTCAGGTCGTTCTGCATGAACGACTTTGCGCAGTTCCCGCAGTGTGTGCACACGCACTTGTTGCGGTCCTCGGCAAAGTTGTTGTTCCAGTCGAGCAGTGCCGACGGCTTGTCGGAAGCCAGTGACAGGGCGAGCATCGACACAGCGCCTGCAATGTCCATCTCGCATGCTGCCGGAATCATCTTCTCGCTGAGCATGCTCATGGTCACGCAGGCAGCGCAGCCGTAGTTCTGCTCCAGCGAGTCCCAGCACTGTATAGCCACGGCGTCAATGTCGTTGGCATCAATCCAGCGCTCCACGGCAATGCCGAACTTAGCCTGCAGCATGAGCTTGTCGCCGTATTCCTGCGGCACGGTGGCATAAGCCTTGATGTCCTCCATCTTCTTCAGCAGCTCAGCGTCGTTGTCCTCAATCTTCTTTGCAGCAAAGAGAATCTCGCTCAGGTCTACCGGCACCACCGTGATGCCGCTTCTCTGCAGCAGCTTCTCGCTGGCGCGCACTGTCTGGAATCCGGCAGGGCGTGCTCCGATGGCTCCGATGCGTGCGTGGCGCAAGCCGCCCACTGTGCGGCAGATGGCAGCAAACTTGTTGATGTCCTTTGCCAGAAGGTCGCTATATATGGAATATGTGTGGAGTGCGGTGTCGGTGAACGGGATGCCATACTGATAGAGGTTGTTGCACACTGAGATTTTGCCGCAGAAAGCGTCGCGGCGGCTGTCGAGGTCCACCTTGTCGTTCTCGTCGTCGCATGCCTGCACCATAACGGGCACGTTGAGGTCGGCGCCGTTGATGGCGTTGATGATGCCAATCTCAAAGCCGAAGTTAGGCAGTGATACGATGATGCCGTCGATGCGGTCGCGGTTGGCGCGGAACAGCTCGGCGCATTTCATTCCGTCTTCACGGGTCTCTATGCTGCTGCTTCCCGTCGGGGTGGCGTCCTCGGGCAGGATAACGTAGTCATAACCCTCGTCGGTGATGGTTTTCAAGAGCTGCTTGCGCACGTCTCTTGCCAGTTCTGAGTTGAAGTATGCACGGGTGCCTATAATCACACCGAAGCAGATTTTCTTTTCGTTCTTCATAATTATAACAGTTTTTTTGTATTGATACTTGGTTATTATTTGGATTTCTGTTTAACCACAGATTTTTTCTACCACAGAGACACAGAGCACACAGAGCTTTTAGGGCACATAGTGTTGGGTGATTGTGTGTCACAGAGACAAATGCCGGTCGGCATTTAGAGACACTGAGTTCTTAGTGCTCGCTGCATAAAGTCTCTGTGTCTCCAGATGCCTTTAGGCATCGACTCCACAGACATTTTTTCTATTATAAAGAGTCTCTGTGGACTCTGCAATCTATATTAAAATCCAAATAAATTAACGTTTTTAACACATTTCTA
>JAUNSB010000131.1:0-9486 GCA_030539375.1 Prevotella sp. | reverse complement strand
GTGAAGAATGGGCTTGCGCATGATTATAGGTCTAATTGGGTTAATAGGGCTTATAAGCCAAATAATTCTTCATTCTTCACTCTTCATTCTTCATTTCACACAGCCTCACAGGCTGTGTTCAGCCACTCCCGCTCCTCGTCATCCAGCATGGGTGATAGCTTCTCATACACCGTCTTGTGATATTGGTTTAGCCAATTTATCTCTTCGGCTGTCATCATGCTGAAGTCTATCGGGGCAGTGTCAATTGGGCAAAGCGTCAGCGGCTCCAATTGCAGGAAACGTCCGAATGCCGTCTCCTTGTATGGAGTCACAATCATGGTGTTCTCCGTCCTGATGCCAAACTTGCCCTCAAAGTATAGTCCAGGCTCGTTTGTTACTGTCATGCCTGCCACGAGCGGCGCGGGCTTCCACTCCATTCGTATCTGGTGAGGACCCTCATGAACGTTGAGATATGAACCGACACCGTGACCCGTGCCGTGCATGAAGTTCATTCCCTCACGCCACATAGCCTGACGGGCAAGGATGTCGAGCTGTGTTCCCGAGGCACGCTCGGGGAATTTTGCCATGGCGAGGCCGATGTGCCCTTTCAGCACGAGAGTATAGGCGTGGCGCTGCTCTTCGGTGATGTCGCCAAGCGCCACGGTGCGGGTAATGTCGGTGGTGCCGTCGAGATACTGCGCTCCAGTGTCCATGAGCAGCAGTCCGCGGGGCTTCACCTCAATGTCGGTCTCGAGTGTCGCCTCATAATGCACGATTGCCCCGTGGTGTTCATACCCGAAAATGCTGTCGAACGAAATGTCGCGGAACAGCGGTTGTTCAGCACGCAATGCCGTCAGCTTCCTGTCGAGCGACATCTCGGTCTGGCCGCCTGCCTCCACTGCCGGCTTCAGCCATTTCAGAAATTTCACCATTGCCACGCCGTCACGGAGCATTGCCGCCCTGAAACCGTTGATTTCAGTCTCGTTCTTCTGCGCCTTCATATAAGGTATTGGCGATGTGGCTCTTATTATTTGCGGACAGCGTGCAGCCTTGAACAGGGTGTAGTTCACCTCGTTGTCGTCCAGCAGTATGCTGTAGTCGGGATATTCGGAAATTCCCTTTCTCACGTTGTCATAGTCGTCGGTCTCGATGCCGTTTTCGCTCAGGTAAAGCCTTGTCTCGTCGGTCAGCTTCACCTTATTTATATATAGGGTTGCCTTTTGGCTGTCGATGAGCAGGTAGCTCACCGCCACGGGATTGCAGTGTACGTCGCTTCCGCGCAGGTTGAGGGTCCACGCAATGTCATCGAGCGCGGTCACTAACATTCCCTGTGCATGCAGCTCCTTCAGTGCCTTGCGTATTCGCTCCAGCTTGCTTGCCGCCGTCTCCCCGGCATACTCCAATGGATGTACTTCAGCTTTATTCTCTGGTATTGCGGGACGGTCTTCCCATAGTTCTTCCAGCGGGTCGAAGTTTGTGCGCACGGTTATTCCGCCGCGCTTCTGCATGTCGGCAATAAGACTTTCCACCTCAGATGCGGCATTCACCATGCCGTCAATACCCACCACGGTGCCTCCCTCTACGGCGAGCTTCCTCCCAAGCCAGTCGGCAATCGACGGTGTGCCGGGCATCTTCAGTTTCATCAGCACAAATTCCGTGCCTGCAAGCTGTTCCTCAGCTGCAATGAAATATCTTGAGTCGGTCCAAAGTGCCGCTGCTTCCATTGTCACCACGGCAGTGCCTGCCGACCCGTTGAAGCCGCTTATCCACTCGCGCCCTTTCCAGTGGTCGGGCACATACTCGCCGTTGTGCGGGTCGGTGCTTGGAAATATGAACGCATCAATTTTCTCTCTCTTCATCACAGCCCTCAGGGCGTGCAGTTTCTCGTTTGTTGTCATAGCTATGGTTAGTATTGCTCACTTATTTATTGTTGATTTATGGTGCAAAAATACATATTTTTTCTGGAATGCGCAAGTTTTCAAACAATAAAAGTGCGTATTTTATTACCTAAATCAGGTGATGTAAAAAGCTTTGTGATGGTAAAAATACCTACAAATGATTATTGTGTAATTGAGAAAAAAGTATTAATTTTGCACCCAAATACAAAACACCTGTAAGATTATGAAGAACCACAAGGTTTATGAGGCGGACGACAAGATGATTTCGCTCATCCGCGACAATTACAACGTGCTGCAGTCGCTTGGCTGTTTTGGTATTAATCTCGGTTTCGGAGACAAGACTGTCAACGAAACCTGTATTGACAATGGTGTGGACACCTACACTTTCCTTGCAGTGGTAAACTATACCATCAACGGTTATTACAACGCCGATGACGCCGAGCGTCTTTCCATACCCACGCTTCTACACTATCTTCAGGCATGCCACGTTTATTATCTTGACTACCAGCTGCCGTCTATCAGGCGTGAGCTGCAGGAGTCAATCAACGAGGAGGATGGAGTGGGGCACCTGATAATGAATTTCTATGATGAATATGCCCGGGAGATACGCAAGCACATGAAGTATGAGGAGAAGATGCTTTTCCCGTATGTCAACGCGCTGCTCCGTGACGATGTGCCGGGTGACTATAACATCGAAACTTTTTCAAGGAAACACGGACAGACCGACCAAAAACTAAAGGAGCTGAAAAACATTATACTGAAATATCTGCCAGGAGACTCACAGCATAACAATAAGCTTACCGCCACGCTTTATGGCATATACAATAATGAGGAATGGCTCAACCTGCATGCTTCTGTGGAGGATAAAATATTCGTTCCGGCGATACGTAAACTGGAACAGAGACTGAGGCAGGACTCTGTAGCCAAGAATATCACTTCCATGGTATTCCCAAAGCAGGGAGAGACTGGTGAGCAGTTGTCGGACAGGGAAAAGGACGTTGTGGTGGCTCTTGTTCAGGGAATGTCAAACAAGCAGATATCCGAACATCTTTTCATTTCGGTCAACACCGTAATCACGCATCGCCGGAACATTGCCCGTAAACTGCAGATTCATTCCTCTGTAGGGCTTACCATATATGCCATTGTCAACGGTCTTGTAGATATATCGCAGGTTTCTTATTCGTAGTTGTGTTTCTTAGTGGAGTGCGCTGTTTTGCAAGACTGACATTACAAAACATAATGCAGTGAAATCAAAATATCTAAAAAAGTTGAAAATATTTTGTATTGGCAGGTATTTTTTGTAATTTTGCCGAAAAATAAAATCATACGATAAATAAAATAAATAGGATAATTAAAATAATTGTAGACGATTATGGAATTTTTGACTAACGACAAACTTGTTATTGTAGGTGCCGGTGGTGCAATCGGCTCAACAATGGTGCAGACAGCTTTGACAATGAAGCTGACTCCTAATGTATGTCTGTACGATGTTTACGCTCCAGGTATGGAGGGTGTTATGGAAGAGATGTTCCACTGCGGTTATGACAGCGTGAACCTCACCGCTACAACTGACGTTGCAGAGGCTTTCAAGGATGCTAAGTACATCATCTCTTCTGGTGGTGCTCCACGTAAGGCTGGCATGACACGTGAGGATCTTCTCGCAGGCAACTGCAAGATTGCCGAGGAACTTGGCAAGAACATCAAGACATATTGCCCTGACGTGAAGCACGTGGTTGTAATCTTCAACCCTGCCGACCTCACCGGTCTTGTTACCCTGCTTTATTCAGGTTTGAAACCATCACAGGTTACTACTCTTGCAGCTCTCGACTCTACACGTCTGCGCAGCGAGCTCTCTAAGAAGTTCGGTGTGAAGAGCGATGATATTACAGGTTGCCGCACCTTCGGCGGTCACGGCGAGCAGATGGCTGTATTCGGCAGCAAGGTAAAGATTCAGGGCAAGCCTCTGAGCGAGATTATCGGTACCGACGCCCTTCCTCAGGAAGAGTGGGAGAAGCTCCGCACTGACGTTGTTCAGGGTGGTGCCAAGATTATCCAGCTCCGCGGCCGCAGCTCATGGCAGAGTCCTGCATATTGCTCGGTTGAGATGATTCGTGCCGTCATGGGCGGTGAGGCTTTCCAGTGGCCTGCAGGTACATACGTTAAGAACGAGAAGTATCAGAACATCATGATGGCTATGGACACCACTCTCGATGAGAACGGCTGTACATACAAGATGCCAGAGGGAACAGCCGACGAGATGGCTGCACTCGATGCAAGCTATGCACACCTTTGCAAGATGCGTGATGAGCTTGTAACTCTCAACATTGTTCCGCCAGTGGCTGAGTGGACAAGCATCAATCCGAATCTCTAAAAAGAAACATAACAGTTAGCATAACATAAGTAATAGGTTTTGAATAATTAAAAAAGCATTAGAAATTTTTAATGGGGAGCCGCACAAGGGATGTGAATCTATAGTGCGGTTTTTTTATTACTTGTCAACTTAGAATAAAATTATGGCTTTGATAAAATCAATCAACGGACTGACTCCGAAATGGGGCAAGGATTGTTACTTCAGCGAGAATGCCACAATCGTAGGCGAGGTGACCATGGGCGATGAGTGCTCGATATGGTTCAATGCTGTGGTGCGTGGCGACGTGGCGCCGATAACCATCGGCAACGGCACGAATGTGCAGGACGGCAGTTGCATTCATGTTACCAACACCACAGGACCAGTGGTTATAGGCGACAATGTGACAATAGGGCACAATGTTACGGTACATGCCTGTACCATTCACAACTCGGCGCTGATAGGCATGGGCGCCACGCTGCTCGACAACTGCGAGGTGGGCGAGGGTGCCATCGTGGCTGCGGGTGCGCTGGTGCTGCAAAACACCAAGATTGGACCGGGTGAGCTGTGGGGCGGAGTGCCTGCCAAGTTTATAAAGATGGCAAAGCCCGGCATGTCGGCAGCCAACGGCAAACATTATGTGGAATATGCCAAATGGTATATCGAAGAGGATAAAAAATAAAGAGGAATGTCTTTTATTAATACTAAAACGATGAGGGTGTGTCAAAACCAACCCTCATCGTTATTTCTTCACCACAAGTTTTCCGAAAATGTGTTATCCGAATATTCTTGTTATAAATTCTGCGGACTTAAAAACATAAATGGCAAACAATATGGCGGCGCACAATATAACAAAATTAATTATTATTGACGGCTTGTGTTTTTATCTTTATTGAGCCATAAAGATTGATGGCGAATTTTACTATGCTTGCAAGCGTCACCAAGAAAAGAATGATGCCTACGGTATTCCAGAATATATTCCACATTTGTGTTTCTGTCTTTAATGTTTTAAATTATGGTTCATCGTTTCCCTCCTCCGAACACATATCCGAGAGTGAATGCAATATTACTATAATCCTTCTTGGTGATGGTGGCTGTGCAGGCTATGCGCACGTGGCGGAACAACTCTACGCCGACTCTTGGTGTAAACGCCAGCGCAGCATGCCCGTCGTTGTCATATACCGCATCCTCACACTCATGCTGCATGCCGATGCCAAGTCCTACGCCCACAAAGGGATTGACATTCCGGCCTTGACGGAAGTTATAGTCACCGAGCACTGAGAAATTGAATGTTCTGTATCCCATCTCCAGTGTTTCTTCTGGCTGTTTTGGCATATTAACAAGACTTGGCTCGCTGATATCCTTGCGCGCCACGGTCACATCTATTTTTGCGCCAAGGCTTAGCGGAGAGTCTTCAAGGTTATATCTCACCTCGGCTCCCAATGCCGGTCCTAACTGCGCCTTGCTGTATTCGCCGCCGCTCAGCGGAAGGGTTCCTCCAAATTTCAGCTCCCATTCCCAGTTCTTTACAGGCAGGCCGCCTGCACTCTGTGCATTTGCAAACAATGACATTGCGCAAAACAATCCTAATAAAACCTTTTTCATATCTTGTTAATTTCAAAATTTGCTGGTGCAAAATTACAAAAAAAATTCTACAAAATTTTGAGATTATTATTTTCTCATAATTGGTATATTTTTTTTAATCATTATATGAGTGTGCGACAATACACACTCATATAAATTTATTTATAAATTCTCACGCTTTTCCATTGCCCATTATATTTACCCTATTAAGGACATCAATTATTTGAATATACCTGCTATAATTTCTGCCGGTTGCATAACGAAAATGAAAAATAAAATTATAAATATCGTTATCGTCATATTTATTATTATCGACGGTATGTGTCTTGTCTTTATTGTTGCATAAAGAGTGATGATACTTTTTATTGCGCTTGCAAGCAACACTAAGCAAAGAATGACACCCACGATATTCCAGAATATACTTACCATTGATTGTATGTAATTTGTAGTTTATTTTAATTCTATCGGTTGCGATGTTGAATCATCCAAAGGAATACGTCCCATTTTATCATTTAACTTGTTGAATTCTTCTTCTACATGAGTGCTAACAGAATAAGTACAAGTGTATCCCCTATTGTGTAAACACCATCCAAAACTTCCAATAGCAATGACTGCTCCTACTGGTCCCAATGCTTTTTGGGCAACGGATTTAAAAACTTTTTTTATAACAGCAGTACTCCATGTCTTTGCAACTGAAGTGCCTGCCGCAAAAAGGAAATCCACACCAAGGGCTTCCATCCCACAATCAAACACTGCACTTAGGTCAGCGGCCTTACAAGGTGTCACAAAAAGTTGTAAAAAGTTAAAACCTGCTTTTTGTTGATTAATCTTTGCCAATTCCATTTCCCGGCATTCTTGATTGATTAATAAAAGAACAAAAGGAACTAATTGAGTTTCATCTACGTTATTTTCTGTCAGCATATCTTGAATTTCATTTTCAGACATACCCTTTGAATACAAATATTGTTTGCTTTGTTCTACTAATGGAGATAAAGATTGTTTTGCTTCATCTTCTGACATTTCTATTTTATACTCCGATCCCGTATCATCTGTAGAAAACTCGGCTGCAGTTAATCTATGTAAAGCTATAAAATCTTGTGCAGTTGAAACAAATTCACATAATTCTTTTATAGGCTCTGATGTGTCTTCAGGGAAGTCAACATATATAGTTACAATATCATTATCATTTTTTGATCTTGTTTTTGCTGCTGGCTTTATGGGGGTTGTTGTTATCTCCTCATAGTTTTTCGAATAGAAATTCAAAAAATTGTTAGCTTCAGATGACACATGCAGTTGTGAATCATCTAATGTCTTGTTATTACAACTATTTAAACCGATGAACGATATTATAAATACCGCAGTAAGTAAACTTAATTTTTTCATTTTCTTTGTAATTTTTATTTATTAATTTTCTCGTTATATATAATGGTACCATTTTCTTTAATAATCAAAACGTATTCTTCATTTCCATTGTCACGCAATGATGAAACTGTTATCTCATCCCCGGCATGAACAGTTTTCTGTATAACATAGTCAACTATAAATCCATCTTTCATTAATATTACCTCTATGTTATAATGAGGCTCATTGAATGCGACAATGAATTCTGTTTTGTTGTCACAAGGAATCTCATAGCGATGAGGGCTTAATGTTTGGTCATTATTGTTTTGTTGTGCATTTACTGCTGCGCACGACATCATGAGACTGATAATTATACTAATTGTTTTCATTTTAATGTGTTTATAATTTTTGGTGCAAAATTATATAGAAAAAATTTATTTAGCAAATATTTGAAGCTTGTTTTTTTACTTCATGTTGCATTTATCATTGAATAATGAATAACATAAAATGCTAAATATTAATATTTTGCATTTTATGCAACGCCTTAGCTAAGGCTTAAAATGCAACATGATATTATATGCATGCAATACTAATTATCTAACTTTTTGACTTATTGATTATATTTTATGAAAAAAAAGTATTAACTTTGCACTCCAAAAAAAGTATGACAAAATTTAATATACTGCATGTGGTAATTTGTTTTTGTATTTTTATATTGTTATCTTGCAATAATCATAAAGAAAAACTTGATAGGATATATAATCTTATCAATAATGACAATAATATTGATTTGGCTGTGGCAGAATTTGAGAGTATTCCGTTTGCAAGTATAAAGACCAATGAAGACAAGGCTTTCTATAAACTGATAAAGGTAAGGCTGGACTATGTGCAGTATATACCGATAAAGTCAGACACAGTTATAAACTTTAGCCTTAACTACTACAGAGAAGTGGGAGATAAGGCAAAAGAGGCTGAATGTCTTTTTTATAAATCCCAAATATTAAGGGAATATATGGATGAAGGCAAAGATGGTATCGTATATTTGAAACAAGCAGAGACATTGTTGAGCCAAATGGATGATATTGATATAAAACACAGAATATATGAAACTTTGGCAGATGTAAATTTGATAGATGAAATTTATAATGTCGCATTAGATTATGCACTTATTAATTTGAATATATCAGAACAGGCAGACAATAAAGACTGGATGGCTTATGCCTATATTATGCTATCCCAAATATACCGAAATATAAATGATTCGATAAATGAACAAAAATATTATAGGTTATGTATGGACAACATAAAATATCTGTCGGCTAATCATAAAGCTGATTTTTATAATTATCTTGCTTCTGAATATCTCACAACTGATTTGGGAAAAGCGGCATTTTACGCAGAAAAATGTATTGGCAGCCGTAACAATGCCGCAGGATACATCAATCTTGCTAAGATTGCACAGAAGAACAGAGAATATACTATGGCTGACAGCCTATATAGAAAGGCCATTGATGGAGCAACACCATTTTATAAATCTATTGCATGGGAGAGCATAGTTAACATGTATTCCGAGCAGGGTGACTACAAAAAAGCCTTAGACATGCACTTGGAATACTGCAAGGTGAAGGACTCTATTGCCGTAAAGCGCAAGAAGGACGGTATTCATCACAGGCAGATGGAGTATGACTATCAGCTAAAGGAACTGGAGATGCAGCAACGGATAACATACTGGACATTCGGCATTGTGGTGACGCTATTGCTGGCGGTGATTGTCTCCGTGTTTACAAAATACCGATACAACAAGGTGCAGAAACGTGTGCTGGAATACCAGAAGATTGTGGACGGATACACATCGAAGATAAAAGCACTTGAAAAGGAGATAAGCGACACAAGGCAGACTGGCAATGAGGACATTGAGCAGCAAAAGAGAATTAACGACATGAGACAGCGGATTGACGAGCTGAAAGGACGGCAGGCGGAAATACTGCGCGACGGCAAACAAAGATATGACGAAATAATGGAACAAGGCGGCACAACCGCCCGATGGAGCAAGAACGACTTTGTGCATTTCATGGAGTATTACCGCATTGTAGACCTGACCTTTATAAATTATTTGGAAACGGAATATGACCATCTGTCACCAAAATATTGTTTCTTTGAGATACTGCAAAACGTGGGAAAAAGCGACGAGGAGATTATGCGCATACTTGGTATCAGCGACAGCACGCTGCGCTCCACACGCTCACGGATAAAGTCGAAAAAGTTTTCAGAAGAGTAACCGAAAAAAGAGGGTGTGTCATAAGTCTATGGCGCACCCTTTTCGTTTTTTCTCCTTTT
>JAUNSB010000130.1:0-9512 GCA_030539375.1 Prevotella sp. | reverse complement strand
TGAAGTGGTCGCCTGCCTCGCAGATGTTGAACACCGCATAGAAGTTGGCAGCCTGACCAGACGATGTGAGCATGCCAGCCACTCCGCCCTCAAGCTTTGTAATCTTGTCGGCAACGGCATCGTTGGTGGGGTTTTGCAGACGGGTGTAGAAATATCCGCTGTCCTCAAGGTCGAACAGACGCGCCATCTGCTCACTGTTGTCATATTTGAATGTTGTGCTCTGATAGATAGGTAACTGGCGCGGCTCACCCTTCTTTGGCGACCATCCGCCCTGTACGCAAAGTGTTTCTGTTTTCATTGTATATTTTATTTAATTTTGAATTACGAATTTTGAATTTTGAAACGTTAGTTCGACGAAGTCAATTAGTCGGCTTACGCCGATTATGAATTATTTAATTTTGAGTTATTAGTTGTTTAATTACGAGTCTTTACTGCGCAGCCAATTCGTAAATATATAATTTATCATCGCAGCGTAGCGAGAATAATTTAAAACTCGTAATTTGTAACTCATAATTATTTTATCTCCGGATACTTTCTCCAAAGGCTGTCCCAGCGCAGGCGCATCACTCCGAAGAAAGCCTCTCCGAAGATGCCTCCGCTCATTTTGCTCACACCCTCGCGGCGGTTGACGAATATCACGGGCACTTCCTTGATGCGGAATCCTATCTTATAGGCTGTGAACTTCATTTCAATCTGGAAGGCATATCCCTTGAACCTTATCTTGTCGAGTTCAATGGTCTGGAGCACACGTCGGCGGTAGCACTTGAAGCCCGCAGTGGTGTCGTGAACCTTGAATCCCGTGACCATCCTTACGTATTTTGATGCAAAGTAGCTCATGAGCACACGCCCGATGGGCCAGTTCACCACGTTTACTCCCGATATGTAGCGCGAGCCTATCGCCACGTCATACCCCTCGTCGGCACAGGCGCTGTAGAGACGGGGCAGGTCGTTGGGGTCGTGGCTGAAGTCGGCATCCATCTCAAAGATATATTCGTAGTCGTGCGCCAATGCCCACTTGAATCCCTCGATGTAGGCAGTTCCCAATCCGAGTTTTCCGCTGCGCTCCTTGATAAACAGACGGTCGGAAAACTCCGTAGCCATGAGATGCTTTACGATGTCGGCGGTGCCGTCGGGTGAGCCGTCGTCAATTACAAGGATGTGGAAACATTTTTCCAGCGAGAACACCGCACGTATAATCTTCTCGATGTTCTCCTTCTCATTGTATGTGGGGATAAGAATTATGCTGTCGCTCATTTTTTTTTGATTTTTTTGTAAGAATTGTAGGATTTGTAGGATATGTTAGGAATTGTAGGAATTAATCACTGAACACTAAACACTCAACACTGAACACTATTTTCAGCATTCACGGTAGAAGTCCAGTGCCTCGTGAATTTCCTTCTCTGTGGCAGTCTGGTTTATCTTTATTTCGCCGATGTCGCTCAGCAGAGTGAAGTTGATGGTGCCGGCGGTGTTCTTCTTGTCGTGCATCATCAGTTCAGTCAGCTCGTTGTAATCATCGCAGGTTACGGGCAGTTTGCCGTAGTGCTCCTTGATGTAGCTCACCGTCTGGTGCATCTTGTCGGTGGGGAATCCAGTTTTTATGGCGGCAAGATACAGCTCGCCGATAATGCCCCATGCCACAGCGTAACCGTGGAGAACAGGCTTGCGCCTCAGCGCCCACGACTCGAAGGCATGCCCCATGGTGTGCCCAAGGTTAAGCGCCTTGCGTATGCCGTGCTCCAGTGGGTCCTCCAGCACTATTCGCTGCTTCACCGCCACAGAGTCGCTTACCATTCTGCCGAGCAGGCGCAGGTCGGGATTGTGTATGTCGAAGCTCAGCAGCTCCGCCCACATCCCGTCGTTGCTTATCAGCCCGTGCTTCAGCATCTCGGCGTAGCCCGAACAGATGTTCTCGCTGTCCATGGTTTTCAGAAACTCAGTGTCGAGAATCACACAGTCGGCATTGTTGAACACGCCAATCTCGTTTTTCAGTCCTCCGAAGTTTATGCCCGTCTTTCCTCCCACCGATGCATCGACCATGGCGAGCAGGGTGGTGGGGATGTTGATGAACTTGATGCCTCGCTTGAATGTTGAGGCTGCGAATCCTCCAAGGTCGGTCACCATGCCGCCGCCGAGGTTTATCATCAGCGAGTGGCGTGTGCATCCAGCCTCCTGCAGTCCCTGCCACACCTTTGCCAGAGTGTCGAGAGTCTTGTTGCTGTCGGTGGCACCTATACATATATGGTGCGCTCCGTGAAGAGCCTTATTGTCTTTTATCAGCGGATAGCACAGACGGGCTGTTGTCTCGTCGGTCAGAATTGCTATACGGTCGTGCTCCAGCAAGCCAATTTCCTGTGCGAGCACGCTTTGCAGATTTTCGGATATGATTACTTTTTGTTTATCCATTTTTCCGTTTACCTTAAATTTTTGACAAAGGTACAACTTTTTTTTGTTTTTCTATTGATTTAATGCAAAAAAAGTAGTACTTTTGCAAAAGTAAACAATAAAATGCAGAATTTATTCATTAGTTAACGAAAGTATTTGTTACATGAAATATTCTATTGAGAAAGTAACGGCGCTCATTGGCGCCCGAATGATAGGAAGCGGCGAGAGCACCATTGCCTGGCTGCTTACTGACAGCCGTTCTCTGTGTTTCCCTGAGGAGACACTGTTTTTCGCACTGAAGACACAGCGTAACGACGGACATAAATATATTTGTGAGCTGTATAACCGCGGTGTGCGCAACTTTGTGGTGGAGAATCTTCCCTCAGAGTACAATACACGCTTTGAGGACTGTAACTTCTTGAAAGTGTCCGACAGCAAGGCTGCACTGCAACGTCTGGCTGAGCGTCACCGCGACGAGTTCAACATACCTGTGGTGGGCATCACGGGCAGCAACGGCAAGACCATGGTGAAGGAATGGCTCTATCAGCTGTTGTCGCCACAGATGGTGGTGACACGCTCGCCGCGCTCATACAACTCGCAGATTGGCGTGCCCCTGAGTGTCTGGAAAATCAGCGAGCAGACCGAGCTGGGGCTTTTTGAGGCTGGCATAAGTATGCCAGGAGAGATGCAGGCGCTGAGCGGAATCATACAGCCCACGATAGGAGTTATCACCAGTCTTGGTGCGGCACATCAGGAGAACTTCCGCACAATGGACGAGAAGTGCAGCGAGAAAATGCTGCTGCTGCAAAATGCCAAGACCATAATCTACAACAGCGATGACGATGTGGTAAGCCGCTGCGTGCGAAAAAGCGGATATGCAGGCAAGAAAATATCGTGGAGCCGCACCAACCAGCAGGCAACTCTCTATATCTCCGATGTTGAGGCTGGCGAAAAGTCGTCTCGCGTACATTATATATATAAGGGAATGAGCGGCGAGTATGAGCTGCCGTTCATCTCGTATGCCGCCCTGCAGTGTTCGTTCGCCTGTGTGGCTGTGGCTTTGGAACTGGGTGTTGACATGCAGACGCTTGCCTGCCGCATGGCACAGCTGGAGCCTGTGGCTATGCGTCTGGAGGTGAAGGAGGGACAGCACGGATGCACGCTCATAAATGACTCGTATAACAACGACATCTATTCGCTCGACATTGCGCTTGACTTCATGCACCGCCGTCCTGACGGAAAGGACAAGGTGCACACCGTGATACTCAGCGACATCTATCAGAGCGGACTCTCTGACAGGGAACTGTATGCTGAGGTTGGCAAGTTGTGCCATAAGCGCGGTGTTGACAAGTTTATAGGCATAGGGCACGCCTTGTCGGAGCAGCGTGATTTGATTGATGTTCCCGAAAAATATTTCTTTGAGACCACGGCGCAGTTTGCCGGCAGTAAGGTGTTTGAGTCGCTAAGCAATGAGGTTATATTGCTGAAGGGTGCCAGGGTGTTCGGTTTCGATGCTCTTGCCGAACAGCTTGAGCAGAAGGTGCACGAGACTATACTTGAGGTAAACCTCAATGCCATTGTGGAAAACCTCAACCACTACCGGGCGATGATGAAGCCCGACACTAAGATTGTGTGTATGGTGAAGGCAGATGCCTACGGCGCGGGTGCGGTGGAGGTGTCGAAGATTCTGCAGGACCACCGTGTGGACTATCTCGCCGTGGCTGTTGCCGACGAGGGAGTGCAGCTGCGCAAGGCGGGCATCACCTGCAACATAATAATAATGAATCCCGAGATGACCGCCTTCAAGACAATGTTCGACTACGACCTTGAACCTGAGGTTTATTCATTCAGACTTATGGACGCGCTTATTAAGGCAGCCGAGAAGGAAGGCATCACAGGCTATCCCGTGCATGTGAAGCTCGACACAGGAATGCACCGCTTAGGATTTAATCCTGTGACAGAGATTGACGAGCTTGTGGACCGCCTGAAACATCAGACCGCCATTATCCCCCGCTCGGTGTTCAGTCATTTCGTGGGTTCCGACAGCGATGACTTCGACAACTTCTCCGCCCACCAGTATGAACTGTTTGTTGAAGGCTCAGCCAAACTGCAGGCGGCGTTCTCGCACAAGATTCTGCGGCATATCTGCAATTCAGCAGGTATATCGCATTTCCCCGAGCGCCAGCTCGACATGTGCCGTCTGGGACTCGGACTCTACGGCATAGACAGCCGCGACAACAGCATAATACACACGGTGAGCACACTGAAAACAACAATACTGCAGTTGCGCCATGTGCCTGCCGACGAGACCGTGGGCTATAGCCGCAAGGGAATACTGACCCGCGACAGTGTGATAGCAGCCCTACCAATAGGATATGCTGACGGACTGAACCGCCATCTCGGCAACCGCCACGCCTATTGCCTTGTAAACGGACAAAAGGCGGAATATGTAGGCAACATCTGCATGGACGTGGCTTTGATTGACGTCACCGACATTCCGTGCAAGGAGGGCGACAGTGTGGAGATATTCGGCGAGCATCTGCCAGTGACCACGCTCAGCGACACGCTCGGCACAATACCATACGAGCTGCTCACAGGAGTAAGCAACAGGGTGAAGAAAGTCTATGTAATGGATTGATTATACACAAAAGGCGGCAAAAAGAGATTAAAAATATCCCTATTTGCCGCCTTTTTGCAAAAATTATGATTTGGTGCATCTGTTTTATGAATAATTTTCACTATCTTTGCAAGCGAAACTACTATTCCAACAGAATAATAACTTAAATTAAAAACAATAAAAAACAAATGGATTCTATTAAAACAACAAAAATGACAAACTGGCGCTGGTGGATTTGTGGCCTGTTGTTCGTTGCGACAACGGTCAACTATCTCGACCGTCAGGTGCTGTCGCTGACAGCAAAGGAGTTTATCTATCCTGATTTCCATTGGACAGATGAAGACTATGGTAACATTACTGCTTATTTCTCAATTTTCTATGCCGTCTGCATGCTGTTTGCAGGTAAGTTCGTAGACTGGATGGGAACAAAGAAGGGATACCTCTGGGCTATTGGTGTGTGGAGCTTCGGTGCCTGTATCCATGCCGGCACAGCCGTTGCCACACAGTGGATTCACGGTTTGGATAGCCTCGATGCAATGCGTGCTCTCGAAGACGGCAGTTCTGCAGCGTTGGCTGTTGCCTCTACAGGCGTTTGGCTGTTCCTTGTATGCCGTGCAGTGCTCGGTCTCGGTGAGGCTGGAAACTTCCCCGCAGCCATCAAGGTTACTGCAGAATATTTTCCAAAGAAGGACCGAGCTTATGCCACCTCAATCTTCAATGCCGGTGCCTCTGTAGGTGCTTTGGCAGCTCCGCTGATGATTCCGCCGTTGGCAAAGGCATTCGGCTGGGAGATGGCATTCATCATCATCGGTGCCCTTGGCTTTATCTGGATGGGATTCTTCGTTAAGTGGTACGACAAACCAGAGCAGTCGTCAAAGGTGAACAAGGCAGAGTTGCTGTATATTCATCAGGACGATGAGGCTGAAAATATGAATAAGGAGGAAGTAAAGGAAGAGAAGCAGATACCTTTCCTCCAGTGCTTCGGCTACAAGCAGACATGGGCTTTCATCGTGGGTAAGTTCTTCACCGACGGCGTGTGGTGGTTCTTCCTGTTCTGGGCTCCGGGCTATTTTCAGGATGTGTACGGCTACAAGGCTTCTTCGGGCACGGGCATGCTGCTCATCATGACACTGTATGCCATCGTGACCTTCCTTTCAATCTATATCTGCAAGCTGCCTACATACTTCGTTGATAAGAAGGGCATGAACCCCTACGCAGGCCGTATGCTCGCCATGATGCTCATCGCATTCATTCCGCTGGTATGCGTTGCGGCACAGCCAATGGGCGCATATTCTGCATGGTGGCCTGCAATCATCATCGGTCTTGTAGGTGCCGGACACCAGGCTTGGTCGGCAAACATCTTCTCTACCGTGGGCGATATGTTCCCTAAGGGTGCCATCGCTACCGTTACCGGTATCGGCGGTATGGCAGGAGGTGTAGGCTCATTCCTCATCAACAAGGGCTCTGGTCAGCTCTTCACCTATGCTGAGAATCAGGGCGAGGCATTCACTTTCCTCGGCTTTGAGGGCAAGCCCGCCGGCTATATGATTGTGTTCTGCATCTGCGCCGTGGCTTATCTGCTTGCATGGTGCATCATGAAGTCTCTTGTGCCTAAGTACAAGCCAATCATTGTAGAATGATTTCATAGCAAATCAATATAAAATTGGGGCAACACCATGTCAGTGTTGCCCTTTTTTATATTTGCCTTTAAACAATTATTGTGTTTCCCTGTTCTTCCTTGGACAGTTTGCCTCTATGGCAATCTCACATGTTCCTTTGTTCCCGTGACTTTGGTTCCTGTCACAATGCCCTGAGTGCTTATCTCTATGTCCGAGTATTTGGGCTCAACCATCATCGTACCGTCTAATGCCACAACTCCCCATTGTCCATAGTTCTTCTCTATGGCGCAGTAGTAGCCCACGGGTTCCTTAATGCTACGGTATATTGGCGGCACAATCACCCGACCGCCAAGTCTTAATCCCCATTTGTTGTTTGAACTGAACGGTTCGGCATTCTGCAATTGCATCAGCCGTTCTTTCTGCTTTTCAGCCTTTCTGCGCTCCACCTTTTTCGCTGCCCTGTCCCTCAGTTGCCTGATTGCAGATATCAGTTTAATCATCTCCCCGTCGTTCTGTTCATTGCCGATATAGCGTTTCTTCCTACCGTCCTCCACATGATAGTAGTTTTTCTTGCGGTCAAGAATGATTATGCTTCCGTCCTCCAGCGTTGAACTTACAATATAACAGTCTGTGTCGTCATTGGCAAGTATGCAGGCGGTGTGTAGAATGTTGGGCTTTCCTATGCTCTCCAGCATACGTCGCCATTCAGCATCGTTGTTCATGAATATGTCCACATAGCCCCCCTTGTCCTTTATACAGTACTTCTTGCCGCTGAATCCCGCCTTGTACGGGTGCTTTGTCCTGTCGTAATACTTGTCTCCAACTTTCAGCATCTCCACGCTTCCGAACCACACTGACATCGGACGTCTCGTATATTCCATGTCGTTCCGCAGGTCAATGTATCTCGTCTTTCCGTTCCTGCCCGTTATTGCGAGGATTCCGTTCTCCGTCAGCCGCAGGTCTGTGTTCCTCTCCAGCAGTGCAGTCAGACCTTCATGACAGATTATTTCCTCCAAGTCCGCATCGGCAATAGTGCAGGTGTCCGCATCAGCATTCACGGTATAGTTGCATACGTCATTATCTCTTACCTTACTTCCCTTGCCAGCCATCCGTCCCTCAAACATCGCCTGCCAGTCGCGGTCGGCGGCGGGAAGCCCGAACATACGGTAAAGTCCCACATTGTCTATCATCACGCACGTCTCCTTGCCCTCCGACTTCCTCAGTCCGCGCCCCACCATCTGCAAATACTTAGCCAACGACAGCGTAGGACGTGCCAACTGTATGAACTCCACATCGGGACAGTCAAAACCCTCTGAGAACAAATCCACGCTCACCATAATTCTGATGTGTCCTGCCTTGAAGTCCTCCACCGTCTGCCTGCGCACCTCAGCCGGTGTCCTACTGTCTATCGCCACGGCATTCACACCATGCTCTTTATAATACTCCGCAATATTGTGCGCATGATCAATGTTTATCGCATACACTATTCCCTTCTTTCCCTCGGCATATCTCACCACACTCTCATACAGCCTCTCAATGCTCGGCTTGCGGTTCAGCACAGCATTTAGCTCCTTTGCCTGATAGTCCCCGTCAGCACCTCGCTTCTCCAAGGAATTTATTAATCTCTGCTCCTCACTGTCCGCCTTGATGCTGTAGTAGTCGAACAGCGACAGCCATCCCTCCCTGATAAACTGCCCGATGCTCCACGACATCACTAAGCATTCAAACAAATCCGTAAATCCAGCCCTGTTCATCCGGCAAGGTGTAGCCGTAAGTCCCAAGAACCTCGCCTCATGCCACGCCTCCCACATCATCTTGTACGTCTTCGCCAGTGCATGATGCGCTTCATCAATCACCACTAATGATGGAGCAATCGCCACCTTATTTATATTATACGTCAGCCATTGTATCGAGCAAACAGTGATATTCCCGTCATCAATCCCCAGTCTGTGAATAGTGGCCTTTATCTGCTCCACTAACTCCCTTCTGTGCGCAACAATCAGAATGCACGTCTCGCCGCTGACAGATAAATCTAAATTACTAACTGAGTGGAATGGAGAACATTCTTCACTCTTCATTGACTTCGTCGAACTTACGTTTCTTAATTCTTCATTTACAATCTGAGCGAGCACAATCGTCTTTCCTGTACCCGTCGGCATCTGTACCATCACACTCCTGTGAGTTTTGAATGCCTCCACGGTCCTACTGCAAATATCTTTCTGATAGTCTCTCAGCATCTTTTCACGGTTTTATAGTTTTGAGTCAACTTTACACTTTTTACTTCACACTCCTCACACATCACTCCACACTTGAGCGAATTAATCAAGTTTAAGTTTGATGCTTTTACCTTTATAGATTATCAGTTCTGCCATGCCATCCTCGGATATATTTATCTCCTCATATCGTGGTTCCACCATCATCTTACCGTCCACAGCTATAACACCCCAATTCATTGGTGTAATCTCTACGGCACAATATTTTCCGACAGGAGGTTTAATGGAACGGTATTTCGGAGGCACAACAATGTGCTTCTCCAAACGTCTTTGATTCCGGCATGTAGGAATAAACCGCCTTCGAACGCATATCTATCAGAAAACTCTGTTTACCTGTAATCTTCAGGAAATCATTCTCAGCAAACTCAACTTGGTTGCACTTAGGCAGTCTCATCAGCAGTTTTCCTTTGCTGTCCACGATACCGCAATTGCTATTCTTAAAACGCACGGCAGCAATATCCTCCTTTATGTCAAATACTTCCAGAAATTTAGCTTCTGTCGTTACCGATTCCTCACACTTTAATCCCCAAAGTGCCAGACTGCTGTCATAATACTCCTCCATAATAGGTTTCTTTAAATTAAATCCTTTTCTTTCAGCAATGCGATGTTGTTCTTTAT
>JAUNSB010000016.1:0-50190 GCA_030539375.1 Prevotella sp. | reverse complement strand
CAGGATAAAAAGCCTCAGGATAAAAATCGCCGGACCTCATGGCTTTGGTCCCCGGTCCCGCTATGCGTTCCCTTCCTCCAAAGCCTCCCTGACGGTATTGATTTTGAGCATTGTGTTCACGCCCCCCACGAAATACGAGCCCGTGAGGTATACAATAGAATCGTCGAAGTCCACAAATCCCTTCTTCATCATGTGCTTAATGGCGTTCTGGAATAGCTCGTCCTTGTCCTTTGCGCTCTTGTCGGCAAGAATTGTGTGTACTCCATAGCTGAGGTTGAGCGAGCGTATGAGCGGCTCGTTGTAGCAGATGGCAATGATTGGCGCCGGTCCGCGAAAAGCGGCGAGGTTGCGCGCCATCTGTCCCGTTCCGCTGTCGATGAGAATGGCATTTACGCCTATTGTCTCGGTGGCGTTGATGGCACACTGCGCAAGATACTCGCGTATGTCGCTGTCGTCACCCGAGCCGAGATTGATGTCGCGCGAGTATTCCTTGTCACACTCTGCCTGCTCTGCAATATGCGCCATGGTCTCAACCGCCTCTATGGGATATTTTCCGCTGGCAGTCTCGCCGCTCAGCATCAGGGCGTCGGTACATGAGAACACGGCGTTGGCAATGTCGGTCACCTCGGCACGTGTGGGCCGCGGGTTGCTGATCATTGAGTGAAGCATCTGCGTTGCCACAATCACAGGCTTGCGGGCACGGCGGCACTTGCGTATTATGGCGCGCTGAATGCTTGGTATCTGCTCTATCGGCACTTCTATGCCAAGGTCGCCTCGGGCAATCATGATGCCGTATGCCACGTGCAGAATCTCATCGATGTTGTCCAATCCTTCCTGATTTTCTATTTTCGCTATAATCTTTATGTCGCTTCCGTGAGCGTCGAGAATCTCCTGGATGGCAGTCACGTCAGACGCACTCCTTACAAAGGAATGTGCGATGAAATCGATTTTCTGGTCAATGGCGAGCAGGATGTTCTTCTTGTCCTTTTCGGTGAGCGCCGGCAGCTCGATGTGACCCCCTGGCACGTTCACGCTCTTGTGCGAGCCGAGCACGCCGTCGTTTTGCACCTCTGCCACAACTTTCTTGCCCTCAATGGCTGTCACGACCATGTCAAGGGCACCGTCGTCGAACAAAATATGGCAGCCTGTCTTTATGTCACTGGCAAAGTTGGGATAGCTCACGTTTATTATGTCATGGCAGGTGTCAGAATCGGGATTCCCGTAAATTTCCACCATTTCACCGCTTTTATAACTTACCGGCTCGCTGCATCCCGTGGTTCTCACCTCAGGCCCCTTGGTGTCGATGAGTATTCCCAGCCGCGGACTGACCGCGCGTACATTATCAATAATCTGCTTTATCCCCTCCTCGGTGGCGTGCGCTGTGTTCATTCTTACAACATTCACTCCAGCCTTATAAAGCTGGCGGATGAAATCCACATCACAGCGGCGGTCACTTACACTTGCTACAATCTTTGTTTGTTTCATTCTCTAATTTTTATGTTAATTTCTGATTTTGGCTGCGAAATTACTACTTTTTTTTGGTTTTAGGAAAGAAAACATCAAGAAAAGTACATTTTTTAGCAAAAAAATCTGAATAAATTTCGTAATATCGTTGAAAATCAGTAATTTTGCAGCTCAGAAAATATAATCAAACAAAAATAGTGATAAAAACAATAAAATTAAAGCTATGACAAAAGCAGAAATTATAAAGAAAATAGCAGAGACGACAGGTATCGACTCAAAGTCCGTGTCGGCTGTTGTTGAGTCGTTCATGGAAGAGGTTCGTGTCAGCCTTGCAGACAACAAGGAGGACGTGTTCCTGCGCGGTTTCGGCAGCTTCATCGTTAAGCACCGCGCACAGAAGACAGCGCGCAACATCTCGAAGAACACAACAATCGTGATTGACGCGCACGACCTGCCTGCATTCAAGCCGGCAAAGAGCTTCATCGCCCGCATGCACGGAGTTGTGGAAAACGACTAATCCCCCACTCCATTCCCCATAATATAATATATTAAGGTGTTGCGGCACATCTGCCGCGCGGCCGGCAATAAAATTGCCGGGGACTGGATAAAAGCAAGAAGAGAGTTAAATAATTAATAAAAAATTTAAGATTATGCCAAACGGAAAGAAAAAGAAGGGTCACAAGATGGCTACCCACAAGCGTAAGAAGAGACTGCGCAAGAATCGTCACAAGAGCAAGTAATACTCTGGAATGATGACAAAATGAGAGGAGCATGTTAAGGTGATAGCCTTGACGCTCCTCGTTTTTTTATTTTTTTACAGGAACATAACACATTTACATTAAAAAGTGACAAGTGAATTAATTATTGACGTGCAGCCTAAGGACATTTCCATAGCCCTGCTTGAAGACAAAAGCCTGGTGGAGTATCAGAACGAGCCTCAGCAGGCAGAGTCGTTTGCAGTGGGAAATATCTATGTGGCAAAGGTGAAAAAGCTGATGCCGGGCCTGAACGCATGCTTCGTAGATGTTGGTTATGAGAGAGAGGCTTTCCTGCACTACCTTGACCTCGGCACGCAGTTTGCATCATTTGAGAAATATCTCAAGCAAGTGGCAAGCGACAAGAAGAAACTGTTTCCAGTGAGCAAGGCAACCCGGCTGCCCGACCTGCCAAAGGACGGCAGCATATCGAAGGTGCTGACCTTGGGGCAGGAAGTTCTTGTGCAGGTGGTTAAGGAACCCATATCGACAAAAGGTCCGCGCCTTACGTGCGAGCTGAGTTTTGCAGGCCGGTTCATGGTGCTTGTCCCGCTGGGCGGCGATAAGGTGTCTGTGTCGGCAAAGATTAAGAAAGGCGAGGAGCGCTCGCGCCTGAAACAGCTGATACAGAGCATAAAGCCCAAGAACTTCAGCGTCATTGTGCGCACGTCGGCCGAAGGCAAGCGTGTGGCAGAGCTTGACGCAGAGATGAAGGTGCTGATAAGCCGTTGGGAAGATGCAATAACAAAGGTGCAGAAGACAACCCAGCGCCCGCAGCTGGTGTTTGAGGAGCAATGCAGGGCCGTTGCCCTGTTGCGCGACCTGTTTAACCCGAGCTACGACGGAATATACGTAAACGACGACACCGTGCTCGGTCAGGTCAAGGACTATGTGCAGCTGATTGCGCCCGACAAGGTGGAAATTGTGAAGAAATACAGCGGCACAGTGCCCATCTTCGACAATTTCAACGTCACCAAGCAGCTGAAGTCTTCTTTCGGAAAGACAGTGAACTACCGTCGCGGAGCCTATCTCATAATAGAGCACACAGAAGCCATGCACGTGGTCGACGTGAACAGCGGCAACAGGACAAAAGCGGAAAACGGACAGGAACAAAACGCACTGGAGGTGAATCTGGGAGCTGCCGACGAACTGGCGCGCCAGCTGAGACTGCGTGATATGGGAGGTATCATAATTGTAGATTTCATCGACATGAATCTTGCCGAGGACCGCCAGCTGCTGTATGAGCGGATGTGCAAGAACATGCAGAAAGACCGTGCCCGCCACAACATACTGCCGCTGAGCAAGTTCGGGCTGATGCAGATAACCCGCCAGAGAGTGCGCCCGGCAATGGACGTGGCGGTAGAGGAGGTCTGTCCCACATGCTTCGGCAAGGGCAAGATAAAGAGCAGCATCATGTTCACCGACATGCTTGAGGCAAAAATCGACAGGCTGGTGAATGTTGTCGGAGTAAGGAAATTCAAGCTGCACGTCCACCCGTACGTGGCAGCCTACATCAACCAAAACGTCATTTCCCTAAAGCGGAAATGGCAGATGAAATATACAATGGGGCTCTCAGTCATACCATCGCAGAAACTGGCTTTTCTGCAGTACGAATTCTACGACAGCAAAGGCAATTTTATAGACATGAAAGAGGAAAATGACGCTTAAGGTAACATTTTGGATATGTGTGGCACTCGTAACCTATACTTATGTAGGCTACGGCGTGCTGCTCTATCTTTTGGTGAGAATCAAGCGGCGGCTCCACAAAAGCGGCGGCGGCAATACAACCGCCGCCACCAGCCTGCCCGACGTGACATTCATGGTGTGTGCCTACAACGAGCAGGACGTGGTGGACATGAAGATAGCAAACACCCGCGCCCTTGACTATCCCAGGGAAAAGCTCCACATCGTGTGGGTCACCGACGGAAGCAGCGACGCCACCAACGAAAGGCTGGCAAGGCACGGCGATGTGAGAGTGCTGTACCAGCCGGAGCGCAAAGGCAAGACGGCAGCCCTCAACCGCGGACTGGCACTTGCCGAAACAAGCATCGTGATAATGACCGACGCCAACACCATGGTGAACAAGGATGCCATAAAGGAAACGGTAAGACTCATGGCAGACCCCAAGGTGGGATGCGTGGCTGGCGAAAAGCGCGTGATGACCAAGAGCGAGGGCGAGATAGCGGCAGAGGGCGAAGGCATGTACTGGAAATATGAGAGCAAGCTGAAGAGCCTCGACAGCGAGCTTTACTCAGCCATGGGAGCCGCCGGCGAATACTGTGCGGTAAGAAAGGAACTGTGCCGCCCCATGCCTGAGAACACCCTGCTCGACGACTTTATACTGTCGATGCTTATCGTTAAGCAAGGCTATCGAATTGCTTATACTTCAAAGGCTTATGCCATGGAAAGCGGCTCGGCAAACCTTGAGGAGGAGTCGAAGCGCAAACGCAGGATTGCAGCAGGAGGACTGCAGAGCATCTGGTGGCTCAGGAGCATGATGCTGCCATGGAACAACGCCGTGGTGGCATTCCAGCTGGTAAGCCACAGGTTTCTGCGCTGGAGCATCACCCCCGTGGCACTGATGGCACTCATACCGCTCAATGTCGCACTGCTGCTCGGCAATGCCGGGATATGCTACACCATAATATGGTGTCTCCAGATATTGTTTTATCTCTCGGCGCTTACAGGCTATATAATGTCGGCAAAAGGAAAGAAAAACAAGCTGTTTTACGCAGCATTCTATTTTCTGTTTATGAACATCAATGTGTTCCGCGGAATGAAATATCTTGCCTCGCACAAAAGCGGTGGAGCATGGGAAAAAGCTAAGAGAAGTTAAAAAACAAAACCTAAACACAGCATTACAGGATTTTTTTATTAACTTTGTTGCGATTTTTGTTATATAAATATAATATTTTAAAAACTGAGGCAAAATGGAAACAGAAAAAATAAAACTGTTGGAAGCAGAACTCAAGGCAACAAGAGCAAAACTTCAGCAAGTGCAACAGGAGCTTGACGAGGTGAGGCTGAAGCTTGAGGAGAACAAAAAGGCTGCTGAATCGGCACAGCGTGCCAGTAAGATGAAGTCGCTGTTTCTTGCCAACATGAGTCATGAGATACGTACGCCGCTGAACGCCGTTGAAGGCTTTTCACGCATCATGTCGGAAACCGACGATCAGGAAGAGCGCTATCAATATATGGAAATCATTGAAAGCAACAACGCCCGTCTGCTGAACCTCATCAACGAGATACTCGACCTGTCGAGAATGGAGTCAGGCAAGGTGAAAATCAAAAAAGAGCTTGTCAATCTTGACGACATGTGCAAGAGCATATCGCAGATTTTCAAGTTCCGTTTCGGCGACCAGGTGAAAATGGACTGGCGCAAGGCGGAGACTCCCATCACGCTCTATACCGATGAGAACCGCCTGACACAGGTCTTTTCCAACCTCATCAGCAATGCCCTGAAGCACACCATGGAAGGAGTCATTGCATTTGGCTACAAGCTGAACGAAAAAGACAACATCGTGGAATTTTTCGTTGAGGACACCGGTTCGGGCATTGCTCCAGAGGATATAGACAACATTTTCAACACATACATGTCGCGCGATGCCGAAACACAGAAAGGGCACGGCCTGGGACTGGCACTGTGCAAGGTCATCATAGAGAAACTGCACGGACAGATATGGGTGGAGTCAAAGTTGGGCGAAGGCTCAAGATTCAAATTCACGCTGCCGTTTGAGGGAAAAATCGGCGGCGAGGGAGAAGGTCCCAACATGACTCTTATCCGCACGCTGCGCGTCACCGACAATCCCAAGGAGAAGAATATGAAAGTAATCATGGTGGCAGAAGACGAGGACACCAACTATAAGCTGGTGGAAAGCGTGCTGGGGAAACGCTACAAGCTGATTCGCGCAAACGACGGCATCGAGGCAGTGACCATGCAGGAGGAATACAAGCCCAACCTCATTCTCATGGATATACGCATGCCCAATATGAACGGACTTGACGCCACACGCATCATAAAGGAGGTAAACAGCAAGGTGCCGGTAATAGCACTCAGCGCATACGCCTTCGACTCCGACATCAAGGAGGCAAAGGAAGCTGGCTGCGACGACTTCATCGCAAAGCCGTTCAAGCTTGAGACTCTGATTGATACAGTTAGCAATTATCTATCAAAATAAAACAGAATGGGAAAATTAGCGGTCATAAGATACACCAATCTGATGTTGCTCGTGTTTCAGATTGTGCTCACCATCTTCACGTTTATAGGACTCTGGGGCGGCAACGTTCCGCCGCTGGGCAATACGGCAAGTGCCATGCTTGTATACGTATTGCCGCTGCTGATAGCCTTTAATGTCATTATGATTATTCTGTGGCTCATCATGCGCCGCTGGATTATAACGGCGATTCCCGCCGTCACAGTACTGTCGTGCATACCGTATATGCTCACCTTGGTGCAGCCGCGCACTCACACTGCCGATTCGCCTGACGCCATCAAGGTGGCAACATACAATGTGGCACTGTTCGGACGCGAGACCAACGGGTTCATCGCCCAGGACATTCTTGCGGAAATGAAGCGCAACAACGTCGACATCTGCTGCCTGCAGGAGTACTCAAACCAGAGCGGCGACAAGAAAAACTCCGACAGCTACAAGCAATACTTCCCATATATGGCAACGGGCAGAGGCGACATGGTGATTTACAGCAAATATCCCATCAAGGACAGCCGCACCATCGATTTTGAAGAGACCAACAACAGCGCCATGTGGGCGATTGTCAACGTCAAGGGCAAGCAGGTGAAGGTATTCAACGTACACCTTGAAACCACCGGATTCAACCGCACACTCCACGCTGCCGGGAAAATGGAAATGCAGGGACAGACGGTCGAGACCAATTCGCTGCTACATGCCATATACAACAACTACACCTTTGGCATGATTGTACGCAGCGGTCAGGCGCAGATTGTGGCACGCGAGGTAAGGGAAGCCAAGGAGCCGTGCATACTTTGCGGCGACTTCAACGACGTGCCTTATTCATTCACCTACAACACTCTGCTGGGAAATATGACCGACGGCTTCAAGGAATGCGGAAGCGGATGGATGTACACCTACCGCGGCAAGAAGCCCGTGCGCATCGATTATATATTCCACGACGAGGGCATGACGGGAGTGAACTATTACAAAGTACCGCTCACCTACTCCGACCACTACCCTGTGTTTATGAGCATCAAGCTGTAGAAACTCCTTTTTAAGCTGTAAAAAAATCTTTCTCTATGCGGCATGGAATAAAGGCGATAAGCCCGCTGTTGGTCTTTATCTTGTTTTATCTCGCCACAAGCATCATTGTGGGCGATTTCTACAAGATACCCATAATTGTGGGCTTTCTCGTGTCGTGTGTCTATGGAATAATCATCAGCACCGGCCGCCCGCTGGCAAAGCGCATCGACACCTTCAGCCAGGGAGCAGGCTCACAGCAGATAATACAGATGATCTGGATTTTCGTGTTTGCCGGAGCCTTTGCCAGCAGTGCCAAGGCAATAGGCTGCATCGACGCCACAGTGAACCTCACGCTATATTTTCTGCCCGCCAACATGCTGCTGGCAGGACTGTTTATTGCAGCATGCTTTGTGTCGCTGAGCGTAGGCACAAGCGTCGGGACAATCGTCACACTTGTTCCCATTGCCGCGGGAGTGGCACAGCAGACCGGCTTTTCACAGGAAATGATAGTGGCTGTGGTTGTGGGCGGAGCATTCTTCGGCGACAACCTGTCGTTTATCAGCGACACCACTATCGTGGCTACATCGTCACAGGGATGCCGCCTGAGCGACAAGTTCAAGGCAAACATCCTCATCGTACTTCCTGCCGCCTTGGCAATTCTCTTGCTGTATATTATAATAGGTGCAGACAAGATGCCCCCAGTCATGCCGCACGAGATAGAGCCAATAAAGGTACTGCCCTACCTCACCGTGCTTCTCGCCGCACTTTATGGCTTGAACGTCATGGTGGTGCTTGCCATCGGAATAGCATTGACGGGTGCCATAGGAATAATAAACGGCGACTACGATATTTTCGGCTGGTTCAGCTCCATCAACACCGGAGTGACAAGCATGGGCGAACTCATTATCGTAACCATGCTTGCCGGCGGACTGCTGGCGCTCATCAAGGAGAACGGCGGCATAGACTTCATCATCCACACACTCATAAAGGGCATAAAGTCAAAGCGCGGGGCAGAATTTGCCATTGTGACTTTAGTTGGCATCGTAGACATTTGCACCGCGAACAACACTGTGGCAATACTCACAGTTGGCGGGCTTGTCAGACGGGTGTCGGAACGCTACGGCATCGACCCGCGACGGGCGGCATCACTGCTTGACACCGCATCATGCTGCGTGCAGGGCATTATCCCCTACGGCGCCCAAATCCTCATGGCGGCAGGATTGTCATCGGCAGCCCCCATGGGCATTCTTGCATATCTCTATTATCCCTATTGTCTGTTGGCAATGCTTGTGATTGCCATAATATTCAGGTTTCCGAGGAGATATTGCAGATGAATGTTGTACAAAGAAACTTTCTGCGTCTGCTCTCTGCCGGAACCTTCGGCACCGATGCGCCAGTGGAACCCATGTCGCCATTCAAGTGGCGACAGCTTTTCTGTTTGGCATCACTGCATGATGTGGCAACGCTGGTGTACGACGGCATATCAAAAATGGAAGGGCAATTCCATATACAACTGCCGGCAGACCTGTTGGGACAATGGCAAAAAACCGTTGCCGACGTTGAGCGCGACAATAACAGAAAAAATGAAATCCTAACAACCGTTTTCACGACATTGGCAGACATAAGGACATGCCCCGTGCTCATCAACGGGCACAGCCTTGCACAGTATTACCCAATACCGGGGCATAGAACCGAAAGAGGCATTGACTATTACATTTCTGATGAGAAACAGGCGCAGAATGCAGCCGAATGGATGGACGAACACTCTGCCTCATACGACGACACTAACAGCAATGTGACAAGATACGTGTTTGACGGCATAGAGGTCAACCATTATTGGACAATGCGCCGCCTCACCAACCCCATGCTTAATCACAAGCTGCAGAACATCATTAACAAGGAGATGCGCTGCCGCGACTCATTTTATATTACGGTCAACGGATTAAAGATGGAAAGCGTGCCTCCCACACTCAGCCTTCTGATGCTCATCACCAGAATAATACAGCACATGCTCAGCGACGGAATATCGCTGAAGCTGTTTGTTGACCTTGGAATGTTCCTGAGAAATATCGGCGACAAGGTGGACTATGTGCTGCTGCAGTCACAGCTTAGGAAACTTGGAATGCAAACCATGGCAAACATCATCGGACGTATAATGATGGAGATTTTCCGGTTTGATGCCGACGAATTGCCGTTTATGACAATGACGGGCATTAATGCCGACGGAAATTTTGTAAACGATGTTTTTGCCATGAACAACAAGAATGCCGACTGGTATTTCACACAAGGTGAACATATCTTTATCCGAACCACCAACTCATCGGCAATGATGTGGCAGATACGCCACAGTGCCAAGCTCATGCGCTACTATCCCAGTGAGACATTCACCAATTTCTTTGTGTCATTCGCACGCTCTTTGTCGCACATCGAAGAGTAGTTTTTTCTAAATCTTTATTAAAAGATTAGGCTATAAGAAATCTTTTGTGTAATTTTGCCATAAATATTTTAAGAAAATCAAATGAAAAGATTATTTATAGCGACAATAGCGGCAGCCATATGCTGCAGCTCCATGGCACAGAAGCCAAGAAAGATGAAGAATGCTGCCAAGACACAGGCAAAGGTTGAAGTAATCGAAGAAGACCCGCGGCTGGAGGAGATGCGTCAGTCAACCCAGAAGATAATGTTCATCGACAGCATCGTTGTGGACAAGAGCGACATTTTAAATGCGCTCAACAAGACAAAGGATGCCGGTACGGTTGCCTACCTTGCCGCAGTATTCAAAAGCGGCGGTGCCGATGACTTCGTGTTTGTCAACGAAATGGGAAACAAATGCTATTACTCCAAGCAGGACGGAACTCAGAAAGAGCTGTTTTCCTGCGATTTCATCGGAAATAAATGGACAAATGCCCAAAAGGTTACGGGACTTTGCGACGGAACGGAACTTACAAACAAGAACTACCCGTTTATGATGAGCGACGGAATAACACTATATTTCGCTGCTGAAGGCGACGAGAGTATCGGAGGATGGGATATATTTGTAACCCGATACGATTCTGATGACAACACCTATCTCAAGGCAGAGAACATCGGCATGCCGTTCAACTCACCGGCAAACGACTATTTTTATATCGTTGACGACATCAACAACATTGGATGGTTTGCATCTGACCGCCGCCAGCCCGAGGGCAAGGTGTGTGTCTATACGTTCATTCCGTCGGAGACGCGACAGAACTACAACACCGACAACATGAGCGAGGAAACTTTGTTAAGCCTCTCGTCGCTCCACAGCATCAAGGACACATGGGGCAAGGGCAACGAGCGACAGGAGGCATTGCAGCGCCTGAACACTGCAACAGCACAAAAGGTGAGCAAAGACGATTTCCTATTTGTAATCAATGACAACACGGTGTACACCAAACTGTCAGACTTCAGGCACAAGGAGAATGTGGAAATAATGAAGGAAATTACCGCTGCACGCGACAAACTTTCCAAGATGGAGGAAAATCTGGAAAAGTCACGCGCTTTCTATATCAAGGCTTCCAATTCTGACAAGGAAATCATGAGCAGTGAAATCATGGATATGGAACAGCAGGTGGAAGAGTTGCAGATTTTTATAGCATCAAAGGAAAAGAAAATCCGCAATTCGGAAAACAAATAAACTTCAGGGTGGTTTCTACAATGTTAGAGCACACCTTTAATATAATTATAATAACAACCAATAACATAGACCGATTATGAAAAGACGTTTCCCTGAATCTGAGCTGATAATCAACAGCGACGGCAGTGTGTTCCATCTTCATCTCAAACCGGAACAGCTTGCCGATAACGTAATACTCGTTGGCGATCCCGGCAGAGTAGAAACTGTGGCACGGCATTTCGACAGCCGTGAGTGTGAGTGTGCAAGCCGTGAGTTCCGCACTGTTACCGGAACCTACAAGGGCAAGCGCATCACCGTGCAGAGCACAGGCATCGGATGCGACAACATCGACATTGTGATGAACGAGCTCGACGCGCTTGCAAATATTGACTTTGCCACACGTGAGGAGAAGGACGGACACCGCACACTCACTCTTGTGCGCATCGGCACCTGCGGCGGACTGCAGCCCAACACTCCGATAGGCACTTTTATAGCCTCGCAGAAAAGCATTGGATTTGACGGGCTTCTCAACTTCTATGCCGGACGCAATGATGTGTGCGACCTTGAGCTGGAGCGTGCCTTCACTGAGCACATGCACTGGAATCCGCAGCTGTGTGCTCCGTATGTCATAGACAACAATGCCGAACTGCTCAACCGTATTGCACAGGACGACATGGTGAGGGGCATCACCATTGCCTGCGGCGGATTCTTCGGACCGCAGGGCCGCCAGCTGCGCATACCGCTTGCCGACCCTCATCAGAACGAAAAGATTGAAAGCTTTGAATACAACGGGCTTGTAATCACCAACTTTGAAATGGAGAGCAGTGCCCTTGCCGGACTGTCTGCACTGTTGGGACACAAGGCTATGACCTGCTGCATGGTGGTGGCAAACCGCCGCGCCCAGGAGGCAAACGCCAACTACAAGAACGACATTGACACTCTGATAACCAAAGTTCTCGACAGAATATAACACAACCATAAAAATTTAATGAGTACGATAGCAGCCATAGCCACAGCTTCGGGAGGAGCAATAGGGGTAATACGTGTGTCGGGCGACGATGCCATAGCCACGGTAAGCAGCATATTCAGCAAGGATCTGTCAGCAGTCAGTCCCAACACCGTTGTCTTCGGCGAGATACGCAATGACAGCGGCGAGGTGCTCGACGAGGTGCTTGTAAGCGTTTTCCGTGCGCCGCATTCCTATACTGGCGAAGACTCCGTGGAAATATCCTGCCACGGCAGCCGCTATATCCTCAATGGTGTGCTGGAGCTGCTCATCGGTCACGGTGCTGCACAGGCTGGACCGGGCGAGTTTACCATGCGGGCTTTTATGAACGGCAAGATGGATCTGTCGCGCGCCGAAGCCGTGGCTGATGTCATTGCTGCCGAAAACCGCGCTGCCCACCGTGTAGCTATGAACCAGCTGAAGGGCGGCTTTGCATCGAAGCTGGCACTGCTGCGCGAACGGCTCCTGAAGATAACCTCACTGCTTGAACTTGAACTCGATTTCTCCGACCACGAGGAACTTGAGTTTGCCGACCGCAGCGAACTGCGTGCGCTCGCTGCTGAAATAAGCCGCCATATCGAAAACCTCATCCTTTCCTATCGCTCGGGGCAAGCTATCAAGACCGGTATCCCCGTGGCAATAGTGGGAAAAACCAACGTTGGCAAGAGCACTCTTCTCAATGTACTCTTGGGCGACGACCGCGCCATAGTGAGTGACATTCACGGCACCACACGCGACATCATTGAGGATACTGTGCTCATTCGCGATGTTTTGTTCCGTTTCATCGACACTGCCGGATTCCGCGACACCGCCGATGCTGTGGAGCAAATTGGCATAGAGCGTGCCCGACAGAAGATGATGCAGGCACAGATTGTGCTGTGGCTCATCGATGGGGAGCCGTCAGCCGGAGAGCTTTCGGCAATGCGCAGCGACTGCGCCGACAAGCATCTGATAATAGTGGCAAACAAAAGCGACCTTTCCCCCACTCCGCCGCCATCTGCTGACATTGCCATTTCTGCAAAGAACGCCGTAAACATCAGTCTCCTTTACGATGCCCTCATTGCTGCTGCCGCCATTCCTGAGATTGGCGCCTGCGACCTCATTGTCACCAACGCCCGCCATTACGAAGCCCTACGCCGCGCTGCCGATGCCATGTCGCGTGTCAACGATGCATTTGCACTCGGGCTCAGCGGCGACCTTATTGCTGAGGATCTTCGCGACTGCATACGTCATCTTGGCACCATTGTTGCCAAGGGCGAAATAACGGGGCAGGAAACACTCAATAATATTTTCAGCCATTTCTGCGTCGGAAAGTAGAAGTTTTGCGTGGAAGGGCGCGGTTTTCCCGTTTTAAGCACACATAGTTACATATTTACACTTTTCAGACACAAATTTACCACACTGAACGTGCGTTTCAGCGCACTATTTTCTACGTTTAGAATTCTATATTCAACGTTTAGGAAAATGTTTTCAGCAAAACGTTCCGCTGAAATGCGGTATTTTCAGGGTGTATGGTTACCCCCATATTTTTCAAAGAGGTGGATGAAATTATGGTTGTTCAAGACTTTTCAATAAAGAATCAGCGTTTTCTTTGTAACGCCCATCCATGCTCACGAATGATTTCAATAAAGACAATGCCTCATTCTTTTCTCCCTGTTTTACTAACAAACAAATCTTCAGCCATTGTAGTTCATATATGTCTTTCTTCAAAGTCTCTTTCTCTGATTGTGACAAAACAACAGCCTGACTGTCACAAGTCAACTGATTCATGGTAATTTTTTCCGGAGATGTTTCCCAATCGTCCAATGCCTGCATAGCTTCACTGTCATTTCCTTTCTCCATAGAATGTCTCATGGATTGAATAACCTTTTGGGCTTTTTGCTGTGTCCTGACCACTTTTTCATTCTTAGCAACAACATCGTTAGCTGCATACTGTTGGTTTTCGGGGATGTTGATGATAAACGCCAATACAAGAATGGCTGCAACAGAAACCACACTCAATATTTTTAACGATAGGCTTCTCTTTTTGTTCGTCCATCTTTTTACTTGCAGTAATTTCCGTTGACGGTCATCCAAACTCTTTTTGAGCAAAAAAGTCACTTCAACCTCTTTACGCAACTCTTCATTGTTCAACATTTCCTGCTCAAAATAAATCTTTTCTGTTGAAGACATTTCCTTGCGTAAATACTTGTCTATCCGTTGCAGAGTTATTTCGTCCATAATCTTAGTATTTCAAGTGATACATCTTATAAGTTTCTCTCACTTTGGCTTTTAACAGTTCCATACATTTGTATTTCCCTGACTTCAAACCATTCTTGCTGGTATGTTTTTCACCCCGCGCCTTAATGATTTCATCAAGCGACATGCCTTTACAATAAAACATAGTCAAAATGTCCTTACATCTTGGCGGCAATTCAAACATACAGCTTGTAACTATTCGCTCACGCATAGACTCCTGCGATTCGCTATTACAGTACACCTGTTTAATCTCTATACCACGATGATATGTTTCCATATCGTCAATCAAAAGCAGTTTATCCTTTCTCAGCCAGTCTCTATAGTCATTTTTTGCGATGTCAAGGAGAAAAGTTTTCAGACTACACGCAAATTTTCTTATATTTCCTTTTTTGTCGAATCTATACAGACAATCATCTTCACCTATAAATATTCGTCTGGTTTCAATCTCAGCCCATAACTTAACAAATGATTGCTGGAATATATCTTCCTTAATGTCCTCGCGCCTGAATATCTGCCTATATGAGTCCATAAAGTATCTACGACATATTCTAAAGAATTGTTCCATGACACGCTCTTCCCCCTTTTGGATTGAGACAACATATTCTTTGTCACTTAAGATATTCATTTTATATAACAAAAATCATAGCGAATCATTCTAAATATTCTACCTGCCCATCTGTTAGAATAGCAGGTAGAATATCTCAGATTTTAGATTATTTATTACTTCTTCTATTTACCATAATTTTTCAAATCAAAATAAGTAATCGTGTTTTTATTGCCATTATATACAATCATAACATTTGAAGTTTCTTGAGTTTCTCCATCTCTATATGCATATTGTCCATTTTCACTTTTATACATATTATAATTTGCAAAAACTAATAATTTATTAACCATATCGAGTTTCGTTCCTTCTTTCAGTGTCACTTGATATGCAGTAACTTTACCTGTTTTGTTATCCAATAAGAAATATACGCTCTCTGCATAAGAATTAAATATTCCATAGAGAGGAAGAACATCCATATACAACTCGCCAAATTCTGCTATAATCTGTTCTTCTGTAAATCCAAATGTATGGGTATAATCTGGCAACATTAAATATGTTGGTTGACGAAACCACACAACACAATTTGATTTATCGTACCAAACAATAGCCGCACTTTTAGATACCTCAGAGCATGTCAAATAATATTCATCTCCTAAATCTGGGCAAGGATAGTAATGAGACTTCATATATGCAATGACCTGTGATTCTGGAACGCCTGATTTCAATACAAGTCCTATTTCCTCTACAAGCCCAGTATATGTATTCAGGAACAAGTCTGTTTCTTGCACAATCTCGTTAATATTATAGATATATCCATAGCTATAACCGTCTTCTCCATTTATAGAAGGAACACCGAGGACGTTACGGATTGTGGAATAATCAGCCCCCATCAACGATTGGTAATCGAACCACAAATCCAAGCAATCATCACCAACAACAACCTTCACCCATACATTACCATTATTTGTTTCAAGTTTGATATATGTAGTGCCTTTTTCACCTGTAGTAGTAATCAAGCCGTTCACGTCTACACTTGCAAGTCTTTCATTTTTACTTGTAAATGATCTAACAAAATAGTTAGGATAATTACTTGTAAACTGAATCAATTGAGTTTGCCCCACTTTCATATTGTAAGTTTCAACAATCTTTTCCAATTTATGTTCTGCAACTGTTTCAGAAGATATTACGAAGCTAAATTCAGTCAAGTTCTTCAAATCCCAATCTGCAAACTGTGTTTGTCCTGAGAACTGATAAGTATGTGTCAGTTTGTTGTTCTTATAATCACACTCCCATCTGCCTTCTGTTTCTGCACTACGTTTGGGCGAAACATAGCGGTCGTACAACGTGCCATTCGAATTGTAACGAATCTCCTCATTCTCAGCTTCCTCATACCAGTTACCAACAATGGAGAGACTTTCTCCTGGCTCTGTAGTAGAGCCTATTATATGATCACACTCCTCTTCTCCACAAGAAGAGAAACTTACTGCTATCGCACTTGCGATAAAAAATGATAAAATCTTTTTCATGTTTATTTTTGTTTATTTATTCTTTAGATCCATCACCGACTCCATTCGGAGCTTTACCATTAGATTTTGTTACTACTTGTTCCGGTTTTTGGGTTTTATTTATAGTATCTGTGGTACTACTATTAGATTCTATACTTTTAACAACAAATTCTGAAACTTCAGAATCAGTAACAGGATATTCTGAGGAATTTATTTTATTTTTTTTCAACACTATATCCAATGTATCTCTAACTATAGAATCTGCTTTTAACAACACTATAAGCTTTACTTTTTCCCCTACTTTATAGCTTGCACCTTTCTTTATGCTCACAGTTACACCATCATCCTTACTCACAACATTTATTCGTTTGTCTTCACACAGGAAATCATATTTGTTTTCATTATGTGATTTCACACGAAATGTCAAGCTCTTATGCGGTCTAAGCTCTATAGAACGCATGGCAAAGCGGATGCATGGCTTTGGCTTCTCAACCGCTTCCTTGGGAAACAAAAAGAAGATTAGCGTTAACAAGAGAATGACAAAGGTTGCGACACCGCCCCATAACTTCCAGCCGCGACAGGAGAACAGTCTATTTGAAACATTAGACACGGATTCCACACCGCCGCACACATGCAACAATGCTATGGTAATGTTGTCGCTACCGCCATTGGCAAGTGCCGCCTCAGTCAGTCTGTCCTTACAGTTTTTAAGGTCCGCATGGTTTGCTTCAACTATTCCGCCAATCTCCTCGTCTTTACAAACTCCACAGAGCCCGTCAGAACACAGAAGTATAATCTCATCGTTTTCCAACGGATATTCTGCGACCTCAGGCTTAGCCTTCTGAGTAGCATCGCCCAAGCTGCGGGTAATAATGTTGCTGTTGGGATGCAGCATTGCCTCTTCATCAGTAAAGTCTCCCGCATCTACCAGCTGCTGCACATACGAATGGTCTTTTGACAATCGCCCAATGCCTTTGCCAGGAATAAATGCGTATGCCCTACTGTCTCCCATCCAACAGACATATACCTTGTTAGACACTATCCAAGCCATGACTATTGTTGAGCCCAAACCCTCTGCATCGGCATGATCAGCACTATATGCCTTCACCTCTGCATCAGCTGTTTTAACAACAGTCTTGAGATAGTCCTTGATTGACGAAGATTGCAGCCAGACACCATCTGGCAATTCCTCACAGGAGAACATCCTCTGAACAGTGGCTATTGCTATGGCACTTGCCACTTCTCCTGCATTTTGCCCTCCCATACCGTCTGCAACAACCAAGATGCAGCCACAATCATCGAGTTGGATTTCCTGCTGATAGTCAGCAGGAATAATCCACTCGTTTTGCGACAAGTCGGGACAAACCGTGAAGTTGTCTTCATTATTATCCCTCAGACCTACATTTGTACCGGCAAACAATTTGAATGAAACCATAAGCTGCGTTTTTATTTTGACTTTGTAGGAGTAGGCTCTATGGAAGCATCTTTCTTTTTGTCTTTTTTCTTCCCAGCCTTCTCCTTTTTCTCTGCACTGTCAGAGCTGTTTGTTGGCGTTATATCCGTTGGAACAGCCAACATTTGCAGACACCATTTCGCATCAGCTCCCTTTACAGCTACTCCTGCCAAGAGGAATTGCACACGTCCGCCTCTTTCATATTTCGGCACAACATAAAGTCCGCCTATTACTCGTTCTGCATCTTGCAGCTCTACAGGAATGATGGTACTGTCGCCTTTCAGCTCCACCTGCATAGGCACTTGACGCAACTCCACCCGCATGGCACTGTCCTGTACATTCGTATTAGCGTAAGCCCAAACTAAAGTTCCATTTTTCTTTCCTGCGGTTTTGTCTTCTGTCAAGCCAAAATCTCTCTGTACATCTTCATGTAGCCACAGACTTTTGTCTGCATTAACAGGTTTTGTATATTCTTTGTCAAGATCCAACTCCACCGCCTTATAAACACTATCATTCAAAGCACGCTGATAGCTCCAGAAATATACAGGCTTATATTTGTTGTCCACATTCACGCGCTGATAGTCGGCATCGTCTTTCCAAGGCTCTATCACATTGCCCAATAGATATGTGCCTCCAGAAACCTTTATTGCCAAAGAATATGTCTCACCATAATAAGGCATATTGTTCTTGCCATAAAACTCTCCTTTACGCTCCAAACGGTATTGCTGGCGGATAATGGAAAGTTCGGGAGCGAAGGCTGCTTGCTCCCAACCTACAGCTTTATCTGTCGAAATTGGATTTTTTTTCTTAAAAGCATCCAATATCGTAATTTGTGCTGTAGATGAAATACATACGCCATAACAAGCCAACACCAACAAAATAAATTTTCTCATAATCTATATCTATTTTATGTTACACATTGGAATCAAGTGGTTGTAAAATTTTGAATTATGATCTCCACGACTTACAATACCGATAGCGTATAAGTGCCCCTTTTTCATTACAAACACAGGACCTCCAGAATTTCCATGATCAATGCCTTGATTTACCATTATACATCTTGCTTTTGTAAGCCCATTGCGTGACACGCTCAGATTATTATAGAGAGGTTCTATTTTCGTTTTTCCGTCATTTATACCATTACCCTTCGGGAATCCAAGCACATGAGCAGTTGTACCCGCTCTTAAATTATTTGACATTGTGCGGTCAACTTTTATATTTCCTTTTTTACCAACTCTACATGTTGCCCAGTCATTGCCCAAGGAAGCCTCTGTACCAAATGCCACCTTACTATCCAGATTATATGTTTTCCCATCAATTTCTACATCCCTTTCTATTGGCGAATCATAAGAATCATCAACTGTGAATCTGCTGTTATTGATTTCAAAAGTTTCCCCATTCATATTAAAAGCGTTTACAACAGCATACATTTTCAAATTACCTCCACTTGCCATGCACATTGCATAATATTCATTGACCTCCAAATCAAACAGCCATGGTTCTACACAGTGACGTGCTGTTACAAAAACACCATCTGATGTAAGGAATCCTGTACCTATAGAACTTGCCAATTTTTTTGTTTCATCTTTAGATGCAAGATATACCGTAGTAATAACCGCAAAAACGGACGGTTTTACATATTCAATAGCTTTTGCCAAAACTTCATCATCTGGTATAATTATAGTGGGACGTTTTCCCGCTTTTTTGTCTATATTCTTGATTTTATTTGCCCATTCTGTTGAATCCTTTTGATATTTATTCTTTGCGTCTTCTATCATTTTATGCTGCGTCTCGGTCATAGAAAGCAAGTCTTTAATAGAATGACTCTGTTCAGAAATGATATATCCCCCAACACTACTCAATGCGACAAGCAAAACAAACATACACGCTATTGCCGTCTTATACGGCTTTAAAGCCTGCTTGCGGAAAAGTTCCAACCTTTCAGTCATCTTAATGCTTGACACAAGACTTTGCTTGCCTGCGGGCACAATGAATCCCATGCGTGGACCACCTACGGACAGTTGGATTTCATCGCCATTTTCCAGATACCACTCCGTGGTGACGGGCTTCCCGTTGAGGAAAGTTGAGTTGACCTGAGACAACTGTATGAGTTTCCATCTGTCACCATCTTTCACGATAGCTGCATGTTTGCGACTGACAGTGGGAAAGGTATCATCGTCAAACCGGACCTGACAGGCATTGTCACGCCCCAACTCTATTTGGTCGATGATTATCTTTTGCGATTCACCTGCCTTATGATACTTTGAAGCATCTTTGTGCTCCAATATAAAGAATCTGCGGCCATTGCCATTAAACAAGGCTCCGACACCTGCACCCACTGATCCCCGCAAGGTGCGTTTGTATTGAACAGTTTTATTGCTCATAATAATTTTGTTTTTAGTTTTATTCTACTTTAATTTTATATTCACCCGCCGTGATGATGTCTCCAGTGAAGATTTTCATTCCGGCCGATGTCACTGGTGTTGCATTAAGGTAAGTTCCATTGGTGGAAGTAACCCAACGTTTCTCACTTTTTTGCCATTGTCCGTCACGGATAGTCCAAAAAGCACCATTCAAAGATTTTTCTATCGTGAAATGGTAACGGGAAAGATAAGACGTGTAGCTTTCAGGCAAGACAATATCATTATCCGTCTCCCTGCCGACATGAATCATCCTACCTCCAGACGGGAGATATTTGTTCAAGACAAAGACCATACCCAAATTCTCTCCATGCGAAATGACAAGCCGTGTAATGTTAGGCTTCCGTGATGCCCGCTCTTCCAAGAATCTAGGATTAACGCTACCTGTCATCGGCGACATGTCCTGCAGTATCTCAACACAGCCCTGGTACCTGTTCTTGGGGTTCGGCTCAAGACATTTTCCTATTATATATGTCCATTCTGCACCATTGGGAACATCATGCAGCAAGTGTTTGTCCCACTTTCCATTCCTGGCTCTCTCCATATATTGTGGGAAGTCCTCCACTGACTCAATATTGCCAAAGGGGAAGGAGCCTTCTGTAAGCAGTTCAAACATCATGACTCCAAACGACCAGATGTCAACCATTGGCAGATAGGTGACACCACCTCCTGTCTTGAAATAAATTTCCGGCGACATATAAAGAGGTGTGCCAAATGCCTGCTTGGGCTTTTGTTTCCACCACCCTACTTCCGACATACGTTTGGCTTTTTCCATTTCACCTACAACGCCAAAGTCAGTAAGTGCCGCCTTGCCGTTATTGCGAATCAACACGTTTTCAGGCTTTAAATCCCGATGTACCTTTCCTTCACGGTGAAGTGCATGCAAACCCTCCAATATGTCATGAGCATAATTGCATAACAGCGAGACATCTTTACCGGCAAAGTGTGAAAGGTCCCCTTTGGGGCATAGTTCCATTACAATGTACGGATTGCCCTGAACCACCCCAAAGTCGATGCTGTGAACAAGATACTCGCTTGATATTCTCATCACATTGTACTCCTGTTCAAACCTGCTGATAATTCCGTCATGCAAGTCACTCATCACCTCCCACAGCCGGAGAAGTTTAAGGGCATAGACCTGGTTTAAAGAGTCGGACACTTTATAGACATCGCCGTATGAGCCACCACCTATCTTTTCGATGACAATATACTTGCCATCGAAAAGATACCCTTTGTCTATGTTTAGATGGTATGCTATCATAACGTTCTGCCTCTTGGGTTATCCGTCAAAGCGGTAGAGCTGGCTGCCCAACAAAATCAGTGAACCAGACTTCAACTCTATTGCCTGTTCAGCCTGCACAAAAGTGGTTTTCAGTTCACTCTTGTCCTTTATGCTCCACTTCCCGTCCTCACAGAAAACAACAGCCTGCTCCGCAGATGTTATGGTTTTGTTCTTTGGATCTGTGTTGTTTCTGTTCAGACTTACTTCATTGCCCTCAAACTGTATAGCGTCTCCCTCAGGCATACCGTTTTCCTCAGAGATAGGCGTGAGTGTGAATGAACCTTCTTTTGGCTCTTTTCTCTTTGGGCGTATTGTCATGCGAGGATTGTCTTCTTGTTTAACTTTCTCCGGCTCTACCTTCTTGTCCGCAAATCCACAATTGGCACAGAATCCGTTTTCCAACGGGAAGCCACATTCAGGACAAGATACAGATTGCACGGGCTGACTCTGAAAAGCAGCACTCTCGCGCACAGTTGCCTTTGGATTAAATGAACTTGCCCCTTGCCGGGCCGTAACCTTTGAGTGCGTGCCCTGTGAAACAGCAGAAACAGGTTCGCTGTTGCCTTCATCTAAAAGAGGCTTATTGCACTTCTCACAATTTGTTTTTCCTTCTGGATTGTCCCAGCCACAAAATTGACATCTCATAAGCTTTTTATTTTTTTGATTTCAAATATCTTAATGTATATGCAAGTTTAAACTCTAAGTTATTGATACGGTGCTTATATCCTTTCATGGTGACATCGCTATTGTTCAGCACCGACCAACGTTCATTTTCCCAATAGTTCTTATTAGCCATATTGGTAAGCATCTGTGTATAGTATAGTCCAAAAGAAATTCCAGCCCATTCGTAAGCAGCACCGATACGAAGTCCGCAGTTAAACTTCTTCAGTGGGGATGACTGAAAATCATTGTGGTGAGCCACAGGAGCATCATTGCCTGTTGTGTATGACTCTTCCCAATAAACACAAGGCTGGTAAAGATTAAAATCACTGTTTACAGCCGTATGATGCACATAGTTATTATTATCAACAGGTTTATCATTAGATTTGTAATACAGTTTCATAGTTTCACTGTCACTATTTCCTGATAATTTCATCTTAGCAGAAAGACCGAAATTGAGCACAGGACCTAAATTAAGTTGTATATGACTAACATTGCTGACTTTAAAGCGATAAGATGCTAAGATGGGAACCTCAATCATAGTATGAGTATAATCCTCAGTATATGAATTTTGTAGATCACCTTTCATATATTGTATTCCTGAGCTGCCCCATGGCATCTTATACATTGTTGTCTGATTAAATGTATTCTTATATTTCACCTGAGTAAAGTTTACTCCTGCAATCAAGAATATATTTTTGTACAAACGAATGTCTCCGAATACACCGAAGCTAAAGCCTGATGCCGACTTATAAGAGGCATTCTCCGCACTTGTGCCAAGTCCGTAGTCAACAACAGAGCCTACATAATCGCCACCGGCAGAAGAACCTATAAATGGCACATAGTAGCTGGCACTAATACCCAAAGAGAAATTACGTCCTCCAACAAGCTTAGTCTCTGGGAATATCAGATCCTGAGCCATTCTGGGAGATTGTGTTATCATCACACCTGCGGTCTGCCTATCTGTCTTGATTTGAACACTACCCGATCTCGGTTCTCCATTTGGTATGTTTTTACCACACTCTATACGAATGCTGTCATTACCTATCTTTTGTACGTTAAGCCATGTAGGATAATCTCCAATAAACCAATTAGGGGCATCTGTATATACTTTCATATAGTGTACATCGCCTTCAGAATTTAGCACCAAGTTGTTTTGTGACAAAGTGAGATGCTCCTCACCCGCACCTTGATAGATTCTGATGGTGACAGACTTTGAAGGAGAAACAATAACAATATTGTCTGTTCTCTCCATCACTCTGTCATTTGGAGAAACAATGATGTGAATACCATCGGCCTTCTTTTCTATTTTACACCAAGAAGGAATAGAAGTCACGTCCCAGCTTGCATTCGACTCGATAGTTATGTCCTCTTCCGTTCCTTTTGCTGGAAAAGACAAACTCTGCGCACCAACCTCTATATATTCAGGACGCGCTTCCTGTATCACCTTAATGGACTTATAGAGCGAACCACTTTTCACCATCAGCGTTGCAATCTTTTCACGGGTACTGTTATTGACCTCACGGCATTGCACAATAAAATTCTTGGCATCAAACGCATTTGTGCTGCACCACTCATTTGTGCCGTCAATATTCCATTTCCCATTAGCCTTCACTTCTATCTTCTGGTCACCTCCCTGATATGGAATACGAACCAATGGCTGAGATATTTCCAGGTTTGGCATACGTTTACGGCAATAAGCTATCCACTTATTACAATCCGATTTGAGATTAGCATCACACGACATCGCCCTCTGATAATAATTGATGGCCTCCGCATAATTCTTACCATCCCTGAGTGAGTTTGCTTTCTTGTACAATTCTGCACAGCTTTGGGCATTGACTTGCAGCGAAAAGGCAAATATGCCAACGGCTGCGATTGTTTTCTTTAAATGTTTCATTGTATTGTTGTTTATGTTAATTGTCAGTTTTTGTTAGTTTTTTCCTATCAATGGACATGATAGGGATGTTTGTATCCCCAGACTCGGATGCCGTTTTATTTGGTAAAGGCGATTTTGTTAACGATGGTGTGAAATGCTCCTCTTTATTTGTAGGAACAACCTTACGGGCTGCCTTTTTCTTTTTTAGCTTAGATGTGACACCATTGGAAACATAATCCTTGAGCGGCAATGATTTTTTCCAAAATCCGTTTGCAGCATCTGTTGCATCAATGTTGCTATATTCCACACCTTTATTATATAGAAACACGTATGTTTCATCTATCACTGTCTGGGCTGCACTCCACATCTTATCACCCTGAGCCTTTATGGAATCGGAAACTTCCACACCTGCGGCATCTTTATATATTTTTGCAGCAGCACATAAGTTCTCCACATCACGGTTTTCTATATCCGTCTTTCTTTTTTCCTTATTTATTGCATTGTTAGCTTTTGCAACCAAATCCATGTATACACTGTCATTAGGATTTTTATTTGCCATTGCCACAACTTCAGTCTTCGGTTTATAATCATTGTTTGTCCATTTCAGTAAAAAGACTATAGAAAATGTAATCGCAACGACTCCGGCAACAGTCATGGCAATCTTCTTCATATTCATAGATATGTCAATAGGTCTTGGGGCTCCTGTTTTATGAGAGGCAACTAAATTGACAACATCCTCTGCACTTGGTCTGTCCCAAGGCTCCAATGAAAGGCATTTCTTTATGAGGTTCTTCAGACTTGAAGAAAGATTTGCAGAATCCATTGAAACGTTACCTTTCTTTGCCTTTTGCGTCAAGCCTCCATAGTCACCAAAAGGAACATCCCCCATTGCAAGTTCATACAAAGATGCTCCCAAAGCCCAAATATCGCGGGCCATCGCATTGACAGGATTGTCTTTCAGACATTCATAAGACATATAGGCTATCGTTCCGTCTCTGGCGCTGTCATCTGAGTTTTTGCTGCGTCTCATGGTCTTACGAATGCCTGTGCTTATGCCAAAGTCAGTAATCATCAGCTGTCCGTCTCCATTTATCAGGACATTACCAGGCTTAATATCTTGGTGGATTATCTGGTGCTTGTGCATATAAGCAAGTCCAGCCGCCACCTGTCCGGCAAAGTCCCATAATTCCTCTTCTTGCAGCTTTCCCACATATTTTGCCATAGACCCTCTCTCGCAATAAGGAAGGACAATGTATGGACAACCATTGAAAATGTCGAAAGTAAATGGTTTCAGAATATTGGTATGATTAAGATTGCACACCAAGGAAAATTCCTTGCGGAACATCTTGATGCCCTCCTCATCCATTTCCTGCACTGAAGAATACACTTTTAATGCAACCTGCACCTGCGACCTCAAGTCTTTGGCAAGCCACACTTCCGAAAAGCCACCTCCACCAATCCTTTCAAGCAATTGGTAGTGGTTATCCAACGGTACACCGACATTCTTCAACTGATACAAATTTATCATGCTCGTTTGTATTTATAAGGTTAAGGTAATTACTACTCAAAAGTAACCCTTCGTTAAAACTTCTTTTCAAATAAAATACTCAGCTGTTTTTAGCTTGGACACAAAAAAAGCGTGGTTCGTCCTGTTGTCCGCTCCACGAGTCGAGGCTCTAGCACTGCCTATCTAAGTTGAACAGACAACGTCAGAGCCCACGCCGATATGAATATACATCTCACCATAGAGACCTGCATAAACACAATACTTGCACCCTATCCGAAAGGGTACAATCTATGCTTACAAGGTTCTCCACGGGGACTGATATAATCACACCCGGGACATCTACCGTTGCTACGTTCAAGACTTAGATTTTGAATTTGCTAGATTCGACTCGTCTCAAACACAGCGTCGAGTAAACGCCTTCAATATGTCTTGGAAAGTCCTTCTACCCACCCTGCCGCCTCATGCACATCTACCATTCGGAATGGCTTTCTAACACTTGGCTCGGCGTGGCCTGCGTCATCTGTGTTGTCATCAACAGAGCACGTCTGTCGGCGACAAAAAGAATCTAAAGCGGACAATCCAATGGCAAAGGTACAAATAAAAATTAATTTAAACTAAAAAATTACTAACAGAATTTAAAATGTTTGCATATTTTAACCATAAAGGCTTGAAAAAGTCAGTTAACTTAAACGGCAAAGTATCTTAAGATAAATTGGCAAGTATCTTAGGATAAAAGGCAAAGTATCCTAAGATAAATGGAAAAATATATTAAGATAAAAAAATCGTGGGATGTCAGTTGACATTCCACGATTTTTATATAGATTAATTTGTCACTTTCTCATCAGCTTAATGTACCACTCTTCTTCTGGATGAAAACCGAAGAAGGCTTTTCCATCACCACCTAAATCCCAGGGACTCATCACCTCGAAAGACTTCAATGGAAGAAGAAAATCTTTTCCCTGATGTAATAATACATGCGCCTTGCGGCGAAACTTGCGGCTACTAGCCTGCTTTCCTTTCTTCTGCGACTTGCAGCAGCACCATGTGCTACAAGGCATTCGCTTTCTACTTCTACTCATTGTCTCGTAAATGTTATGAGGCGGCACGAATTGCTGTAACATGCCGTCTCGGTTAAACATTACGAGGCTGTAAAATTCTGAATATCCATAATAGTATTTATCTCTTAAAACATTTTATATCACAACACCTGTCCGCATCACATCATCATAAAGTGGAGACCAACGGTCTTCAGCCATGAGGACTGGCTCAATGAGGAAACTGACCTGATCGACATCATGCCAAAGGAGCTTGGATATTTCCAATTTCCGGTTGCCATAGGTTGGCACAATTACGGCAACGTCGATGTCGCTATCAGGATTGGCATAACCCTTACTGTAAGAACCAAACATCATAACGCGCGGCTCCACATCAAAACGAGGTGCTATGACCTGCTTGTAGCGCCGAACGAGTCCGATTGCCTCGTCGCGGCTGAGAGTTCGTCTTTTATCCATTGTGTCAACTGTTTGGTTTCGTTAATCATTTCTTGGCATGCCTGCAACTTTGTCTGTTGCCATATCGTTGTTTTTATGTAACTTCTTTGGTTGCAAAATTACGAAATTATTATGAAAGTTATCCATATTTTCCCAACCTTTTATATATTATTAGGCAAAATCCTCGAATATTATGCGGTATATCGGGATTTTTAGCAACCTTTACACCGCATAATTCAGAACAGACGATAATTAAACATGGAAATATTACTTAGATAAAAAAAATCGTGGGATGCCAATTGACATTCCACGATTTTATATAGATAATTTTAATATCCAGAATTATTAAGCATTATTTGATGCTCCAGTCCATAGCCTGCATGCGGAGGTAGCTGTTGTAGCGGCGCTGAGCAGCAGCCTTGGTCTCGGCATAGAGAGCATCAGCCTCGGTAGGACAAGCCTTGCGAACAGAGAGGAAGCGAACCTCACCGTCTAGGAATGCCTGGAAGTCATCCCAGTTAGGCTCCTTTGAGTCGAGCTGGAATGGGTTCTTGCCTTCCTCAGCAAGAGCTGGGTTGTAGCGCCACAAGTGCCAGTAACCGCACTTAACAGCCTTCTCTTCCTCAGCCTGGCTCTTACCCATGCCGCCCTTAGCCTTCAGACCGTGGTTGATACATGGAGCGTAGCCGATAACGAGTGAAGGACCGTTCCAAGCCTCAGCCTCGCGGAATGCCTTGAGACACTGTGCCTGGTCAGCACCCATAGCCACCTGAGCAACGTAAACATTGCCGTAAGTAGCCTGCATCAAGCCGAGGTCCTTCTTACCCATGCGCTTACCTGCGGCAGCAAACTGTGCAACAGCAGCGAGAGGTGTAGCCTTAGAAGCCTGACCACCAGTGTTAGAGTAAACCTCAGTATCGATAACGAAGATGTTCACATCCTCGCCAGAAGCGATAACGTGGTCGAGACCGCCGTAACCGATATCGTAAGAAGCACCGTCACCACCGATAATCCACTGGCTGCGCTTAACGAGATAGTGCTCAAGCTCCTTGAGCTGTGCGCATGCGGTGCAGCCCTTCTCGGCACCAGCGGCGATGAATGGCTTCAGCTTGGCAGCAGCAGCCTTAGATGCGTCGGCATCGTTCTTGCCTGCAATCCACTCCTGAGCAGCCTCCTTGTACTCGGCAGGCGCGCCCTCGTTGGCGATAACGTCGTTGAGCAGAGACTCGATGCGGTTGCGCATCTTCTTGTTTGCAAGCACCATACCAAGACCGAACTCGCAGAAGTCCTCGAACAGAGAGTTTGCCCATGCAGGACCCTGACCCTTGGCGTTCTTTGTGTATGGAGTAGATGGGATTGAGCCAGAATAGATTGAAGAACAACCAGTAGCGTTAGCCACCATCTCGCGGTCGCCGAACAACTGGCTGATGAGCTTCACGTAAGGAGTCTCACCGCAACCAGAGCAAGCGCCAGAGAACTCGAAGAGAGGAGTAGCGAACTGTGAGTTCTTAACATTCGACTTGATGTCAATCAAATCCTGCTTTGACTTCACGTTCTTCACGCAGTAGTTCCAGTTCTCAGCCTCAGCCTCCTGAGTCTGCAGCGGAACCATCTTGAGAGCCTTCTCAAACTCGCCGGTCTCCTTGTTCTTTGTGCCAGGACAAACGTCAGCACAGTTGCCGCATCCCAGACAGTCCATTACGCCCACCTGCATACGGAACTGCATGCCCTTGAATGCTGCAGGAGCCTTGATGTCGAGAGTAGGAGCATTGAAGCCAGCCTTCTCCTCGTCGTCGAGAACGAACGGACGGATGCAAGCGTGAGGACAAACGTAGGCACACTTGTTACACTGGATACAGTTGTTTGAGTTCCACTCAGGAACCATTGCAGACACACCGCGCTTCTCGTAAGCTGCAGTACCCTGCTCCCATGTACCGTCCTCGATGCCCTTGTAAGCAGATACAGGCAGGAGGTCACCGTTCTGAGCGTTGATTACGCGCACCAGCTTAGAGATGTACTCAGGCTCGTCGCGAACGATAGCCTCGTCATCTGGCAGGTTTGCCCATGCCGGGTCAACGGCAAGCTGCTTGTACTCGTTACCGCGGTCAACGGCAGCATAGTTCTTGTCAACCACATCCTGACCCTTCTTGCCATAAGACTTAACGATAGCCTTCTTCATCTGCTCTACGGCAAGGTCAACAGGGATTACCTCTGTGATGCGGAAGAATGCCGACTGGAGGATGGTGTTGGTACGGTTGCCGAGACCTATCTCCTGTGCAATCTTGGTAGCATTGATGGTATATACGGTGATATTGTTCTGGGCGAAATAGCGCTTCACGCTGTTAGGCATGAAGTTTACGAGCTCCTCGCCGTCGAAGATAGTGTTCAGCAGGAAAGTACCGTTCTTCTGCAGACCACGTGTAACATCATACATGTGGAGATAAGCCTGAACGTGGCAAGCCACGAAGTTAGGAGTCTTAATCTGATATGTAGAACGGATTGGGTTGTCACCGAAACGCAGGTGAGAGCAGGTGAAACCGCCCGACTTTTTAGAGTCGTAAGAGAAGTAAGCCTGGCAATACTTGTTGGTGTTGTCGCCGATAATCTTCACTGAGTTCTTGTTGGCACCCACAGTACCGTCGGCGCCCAGACCAAAGAACTTAGCCTCGAACATACCCTCGCCGCCGAGAGCCATCTCCTCCTTCTGTGGCAGAGAAGTGAATGTGAGGTCGTCGACGATACCTACAGTGAAGTGATCCTTTGGCTGTGGCAATTCAAGGTTCTCAAACACGCCGAGAATCATTGTAGGAGTGGTATCGGCTGAGCCGAGACCATAACGTCCGCCAACAATCACAGGTGTGCGGCCGCTTCCGTAGAATGCGTCCTTAACATCAAGCAGCAGAGGCTCGCCGTTTGAGCCCGGCTCCTTTGTACGGTCGAGAACAGCGATGCGCTGGCATGTCTCAGGAACAGCAGCAAGCAGGTGCTTAACTGAGAATGGACGATAGAGGTGTACAGACACCATACCATACTTCTTGCCGTTCTTGTTGGCGTAGTCGATAGCCTCGCGTGCAGCCTCAGTGGCAGAGCCCATGAGGATGATCACCTGCTCGGCATCCTCAGCACCGTAGTAGCTGAAGAGCTTGTACTCACGACCAGTGCGCTCAGAGATGGCAGCCATATACTTCTCAACGATAGCAGGAACAGCATCGTAGTAGCGGTTGCAGCTCTCGCGGTGAGCGAAGAATGTCTCAGGGTTCTCAGCCATACCCTTAGCCTGAGGATGCTCAGGAGAGAGAGCACGGGCACGGAACTCAGAGAGAGCCTTTTGGTCAACGAGGTCGCGAACATCGTCCTCCTCGATCATCTCAACCTTCTGATACTCGTGAGATGTGCGGAAACCGTCGAAGAAGTTGATGAACGGCACGCGGCTCTCAAGCGAAGCGAGGTGAGCAACGGCAGCAAGGTCCATAACCTCCTGAACCGAGCCCTCAGCCAGCATGGCGAAACCAGTCTGGCGGCAAGCCATAACGTCGCTGTGGTCACCGAAGATACAGAGTGAGTGAGTGGCAAGTGTACGTGCAGATACGTGGAACACGCATGGCAGCAGCTCACCTGCAATCTTGTACATGTTAGGAATCATGAGCAGCAGACCCTGCGATGCGGTGAAAGTGGTAGTCATCGCACCAGCCTGAAGAGAACCGTGAACAGCACCGGCTGCACCAGCCTCTGACTGCATCTCCTGAACCAACACTGTGTCGCCAAACAAGTTCTTGCGACCCTGGGCAGCCCACTCATCAACATGCTCCGCCATTGGCGAAGATGGTGTGATAGGATAGATGGCGGCAACCTCTGAGAACATGTATGCCACATGTCCGGCAGCGGTGTTACCATCACAAGTCATAAATTTCTTTTCTTTAGCCATTTTTTTATAGATTAACTTATTAAAAATTTTACTGTGATTTTAATTATTTAATTTTTATCATTAGTTTTTATTCGTTTGTTCCCGTTATCCGCAGTTGCGTGTTTCCCTGTCGAAAATCCAACATTATTAATAATAAAATAGGTGTCAGTAGAGGAACCCTAACAGCCACAGCGGTATTTGGTTGCCCTTGCCTATTTCCGAGTTATACCGGCAATAGACAGTGTCCGGCGAAAACCTTATCTTGCCCAGCCTTGCGGCGTCGACAATACGGAAAGAGCGCGTGCCGTCCACAGTGTAGTGGTTGTCGCGCGGAGCCTGATTCACCTTATGGTCTTTCCACAGCGAATTCACGAAGAATGTCTCCATGGCAATCTGCTCGTCGGTGTTGATGGGATATATTGCATACATGAGGTTTGAGTTGTGCAGCATTATCTTCGTTGGCTTCTTCGGGAAGTCCTCGCCCACGGGATAAATCATGTTTATCAGCCGCGCGTCGGCAAGATACTTTATATAGTTCATCACCGTGGCGCGGCTTGTCTCAATATATGCCGCCAGCTGGCTGATGTTTGGCGACTTTGGTCCGTCGACAGCCAGCTGATAAAACAGTTTCTTTATTTTAGTAAGGTATTTCTGCTCCATTTGCTTTATAAGCAGAATGTCCACCTCGGTCATCATGTTCATTGTCTTCAGCAGGTTCTCGCTGTAGTTGCGCTGCTCCTGAAAAAACGGATAGAAGCCATGATGTATATAATCCTTAAAATATCGCGCCGGCGACACCTTGGGCAATATTTTCTTCACTATATGCTCATGGTCGGCAAGTATCTCGTCGAGCGTGTACGACTCAAAGTTGTTGCCCGTCATAAGATTGAGGAACTCACGGAACGACAATCCGCGCAAGTTGTAGCTCTTCACAATGCCGTTAAGCTCGGGATTCTCCTCCTTCAGGCGCATCACGCTGCTGCCCGTGAACACTATCTTCAGTCCCTTGTATTCGTCATAGCAGCGGCGCAGCTCCTTGCACCAGTTGGGCTGCTTGAACACCTGGTCGATGAGCAGCACCCTGCCACCGTGGCGGTAGAACTCGCCTGCAAAGTCGGCAATGCCCCTGTCCTGAAAATAAAAGTTGTTCATGTTGACATAGAGACACTGATGGTCGTTCACGTCAAATTTCTCCTTGGCATACTGAAGCAGCAAAGTGGTCTTCCCCACTCCACGCGTGCCTTTAATGCCAATTAAACGGTCGCTCCAGTCTATCTCATCCATAATATCACGGCGCAGAGGCACATTGGTGTGCTCTACAAGATAGCGGTGCGTTCTAAAGAAAATCTCCATGTCGTTGCTTTTTGCTATTAATTTTTACTGATATTTCAAATATCCGCTGCAAAGATACGCAAAATATCTTAATTTGCAAAGTCTAAATTACAAAAAATGAGATAAAAAATGTAAAAAAGCCAATATTACGGCAAATATGTTGTAATTTTGCGCCCAAATTAAATAGAAATAAACATAATGAAGCTGCATATTTTCAATCCCAGCCACGATTTGGCACTGGCTGCAAACACCTCCAACTTCACTGCGCCCCATGCCGCACGGCAGCTTGCCTACGACCTTGGCTTCCAGCCCGCATTGTGGTGCAATGACGGGGATGCCGTGCTTGTAGACAACGTTGAACTGGCAAGGCAAGCCTCCAGGCGGCTGTTCATTAATGTAAAACGCGTGGGACTGACCATCGACAAGCAGGTGACTTTTGTAGACTGGGAGCATCTGCCATATATAAAGGTCGACAGCATTGAGCCATGGGGATGGGATGCCGCCTTGAAACGCAAATTAGTACAGGCTGGTGTCGATGACAGCCTGCTGCCTACTGACATGAAGATAGAGGAGCTGCGCCAGCTGAGCCACCGCCGCACATCGGCAAAGGTGCTCGGTGAATTCAGCGGTTTCAGCGTTACGGAGTGCCGCAGCATGAACGAGCTTTACGACACCGTGGGCAACTACGGCAGTGCGGTGATAAAAATGCCGTGGAGCAGCAGCGGCCGCGGACTGCGCTACCTTGAAAGCCGCAACCTCAATCCCCATCAGGACGGCTGGGCAAGAAACGTCATTGCAAAACAGGGCTCGGTGATGGTGGAGCCATGGTACAACAAAATATTAGACTTTGCCATGGAGTTCAGCATCGGTCCCGACGGCGATGTCACCTATCTCGGACTGTCGCTTTTCTACACCGAAAACGGGCAATACCGCGGCAACATGCTTGCAACGGAAAGTACTAAAGAAGAACTGTTAACGCGCTATGTTACAGCCCAACAGCTTAAAAACGTGAAGCAAAGGTTGATGGATGTCCTGCCGCATCATCTTGCAGGATACAGCGGAGTGTTTGGAGTGGACATGATGCTTGTAAGCCACGACGGCAGCATAGCCATCCATCCCTGCGTGGAGATAAACCTGCGCCGCACCATCGGGCACACGGCGCTTGCAATATCGCCCACCGACTGCCGGTATGAAAAGGCAATGCGGATAGAATTTGACGGCGACAGATATAAACTTAAAATCACCCAAATACGATAATATCAGATGTAGTAAGCTCATCTGAGAAGAGTTTACTCCCCGACATCTTTAAATAAGCTCCGTTTCCAAGCCGTCATACGCCAGCGTCATTCCCTCGGGCAGCATGGCGCAGGTGGTTTCGTGCAGACCAATATGGTGGCTCATGTGGATGAAATAGGTGCGGCGAGATCCTACCCTCTCAGCAAATTCAATGGCCTCGTCGAGCAGAATGTGCGACTGATGCTTTTCGGTAAGCCTAAGCGCATTCACCACAAGGGTATCAACACCATATACATACTGTTCCTCCTCGGGGGCGATGCTCTTCATGTCGGTGATATAGACAAGACTGTTGCCGAAACGGTAACCGAGAATGGGCAGTTTGGCGTGCATCACAGTGAAGGGCATCACGGGAATGTCGCCGACGGCAAACTCACGGTGAGGCTCAATGGTGTGAAGGCTGAGTTTTGGCACTCCTGGATAAAGATGCTCTGCAAAACAGTAAGGCAGCATCTGGCGCATGCCCTCCACAGCCTGGGCGTTGCCATAGATATTGATGTCGCCGAAAACGCAGAAGGGACGCACATCGTCGGTGCCGCCAACATGGTCGTAATGACAGTGAGTCACGAGTATGCAGTCAATCTTGCGAAATTCGCGCTGCATCATCTGCTGACGGAAGTCGGGAGTACAGTCAATGACAACACGGGTGGAGGCTGTCTCAATCATTGCCGAGCAGCGCAGACGACTGTCATGAGGGTCGCTGCTTGTACACACCTCGCACTGGCAGCCTATGGTGGGCACTCCGCACGATGTTCCTGTTCCGAGAAATGTCAGTTTCATTGTTTCCTATGGGCAAATCCCTAAATTATATGATTATACAAAATTCACTTCGGGATGAATGTCAATGCCAAACTTTGCCTTGACATCTGCCCTCACAAGATTGCAGAGGTGTATGATATCCTTACCCTCGGCTCCTCCGCGGTTGACAAGCACCAGAGCCTGACGGCTGTGTACCCCTGCACGCCCAACGGTCTTGCCCTTCCATCCGCAACGGTCAATCATCCATCCGGCAGGAATTTTTACTCTTTCGGCATCCACGTCGTAATGCGGCATATCCGGATATTGCGCCACCAGACTTTCATAAAGGCTGCGGTCTACAATGGGATTCATAAAGAAACTTCCAGCATTACCCTCCACCTTCGGGTCGGGCAGCTTGGCATTTCTTATGCCGGTAATAACCTGGCGCAACTGCTCTGCAGTGGGACTGTCAATGCCCTTGGCTGCAAGCTCGGCACGGATGTTGCCATAGTCGAGCCGCGGATTGTAATGCTTTGACAGGCGGTAGGTTACGTATGTGATGATAAACTTATTCTTCCACTCTGACTTGAAACGGCTGTGACGATAGCTGTAGTCGCAATCCTCAGCCATAATCTCCACGGTGTTGCCTGTGGCTATCTCCACCGCCTCCACCTTATATATAATATCCTTCACCTCGGCACCGTAGGCTCCGATGTTCTGCACCGCACTTGCCCCCGCCTCACCGGGAATTGCTGAGAGATTCTCGGCACCATACATGCCGTTGGCAACACAATATTCTACAACATCGTCCCACACCTCACCGCTGCCTACACGCAACAGCACACTGTCGGCATCTTCACCGACGACATTCATGCCGCGTATGGCTGAATGAAACACCGTACCATTATAGTCGCCAGTGAGCAACAAGTTACTGCCGCCACCAATTACAAGCAGCTCATCGGAGCCAGCATTGTATGATTTGACAAACTGCGCTACCTCGCCGGCAGTGGCAGCCTCAACAAATCTGTCGCATGAGACATTTATTCCAAATGTGTTGTGGCTGAGCAGAGAATAGTTTCTTACATCCTTCATTATATATATAAATATGTGTGGACAATCAGGGTTATTGTATCAGCGATGTCACTTTCCATCCGCCATTCTTATGCTGGAAGGTCAGCTCGGTCTCCATACCGTTGGAAATGCCGCGCAGGAGGAATATCTTGAAATTGCTCGCAGGATAATCCTCACCATACTGTATGTTGTATATCATTTCATGTGGCAGTTCCGGTGCAAAGGCAGGCCATGTGTCGGGAGTGAGTATACCCTCCATAGTTGAGAAATCATCGTCAGGGTCTGGACCAGTGAATTTTACAGTCTCATCTATGCTTTCCACCTGAAACTCAGGGTCTGACGCAAACTGCTTGTAGAATTTAAGAAATGAGGCGTTATTATTCTTTGCTATCGAGGTGTTGCTGATTGCCGTCATCATCCACAGCCCGTTGCGGCGGTCAAACACATATTCCTTTATGCCGTTTGACTGCAGGAAAACCTTCTTCACCACGACATGGTTGATGGTGGTGTCCTTCACGCGGTCCATCTGCTTGCGGTTGTTGAATATCAGAGTGTAATACCCCTGACGCATGAAGAATGTCTCCGTCTTCCATTTGTCCCTTGTAATGCTGTCGGTGCGGTTGCCCCTTGTCACCGGCAGCGGGAAAGCAATTCTCTTTCGCTGCAACTTGCGGTTGGCTGCGAAATTGAAGAAGAAATCATCAAACAGCTCGTCTGCTGCCTTGGGCATGGGCGTCTCCGAAACAAGCTGTTCCAATGTGTCTGTAACCACGGTATCTGCCGCCACTACCACACTGTCTGCCGGCGCAGCCGTGTCCAATGTCTTGTTTCCTCCACACGAACCGAGCATCACCGCTCCAACACCCCAAAATACTATTACAATCTTGTTCATTTTTACTATTGTAACTACATCTGTCTCTCAAATTTCGGCAAAATTACAACATTATTTTGATATTTTGCACTATTTTCGGAAAAAAATTGTACCTTTGCATAAATTTTTAATTTGTATTGATAAAAACATCATAGAAAATGCTTGAAAAGATAGAAAATCTACTGAAAGAAGTAGAAAACATGCAAGCCCAGACACCAGAGGAAATTGAAGCCCTGCGTCTGAAATACCTTAGCAAAAAGGGTGAGATTACAGCCCTCATGACAGACTTCCGCACTGTGCCCGCCGAACAGAAGAAAGAGGTGGGAATGAAAATCAACCAGCTAAAGCAGACAGCCCTGGAGCGCATCAACGCCCTGAAGGAACAGCTTGCCACCGACGACAGTGATGCGGAGAACATCGACCTCACGCGCAGTCCATACCCGGTACAGCTTGGCAGCCGCCACCCGCTGACCATTGTGAAGAACGAGATTATCGACATATTCTCGCGCATGGGCTTTGTGCTTGCCGACGGTCCTGAGGTGGAGGATGACCTTCACGTGTTTACAAAGATGAACTTTGCCGCCGACCATCCTGCACGCGACATGCAAGACACTTTCTTTGTGGAGCAGAGCCGCATCAACGATGTCACCAAAAACATTCTGCTACGCAGCCATACATCATCGGTACAGGCACGCGTGATGGAGACAACCCAGGAGCCTCCAATCCGCATCATCTGTCCCGGACGTGTGTACCGCAACGAGGCGATAACTGCCCGTGCCCACTGTTTCTTCCATCAGGTGGAAGGACTCTACATCGACAAGAACGTGTCGTTCACCGACCTGAAGCAGGTGCTTTTGTCGTTTGCCCGCGAGATGTTCGGTCCGGATACAAAGATACGTCTGCGCCCAAGCTACTTCCCGTTCACAGAACCAAGTGCCGAGATGGATATTTCATGCCACATCTGCGGCGGCAAGGGCTGCGGATTCTGCAAGCATACCGGCTGGGTGGAGATTCTCGGTTGCGGAATGGTAGACCCCAATGTGCTTGAGCAGTGCGGCATCGACAGCAAGGTGTACTCAGGCTATGCCTTCGGTATGGGCGTGGAGCGTATCACCAACCTGAAGTACCGTGTGTCCGACCTCCGTATGTTCTCCGAGAACGACATGCGCTTCCTCAAGGAGTTCGAGGCAGCAAACTAAAACTGGCTTCAAACACATTATTAATATAAATGCAGAAGTCATACATCAAAGATAGACATTTATCCCTAATTCCGTCGCCCTGTTACGTCATTGAGGAACAGCTGTTGCGACGGAATTTGGGTTTGATAAAGCACGTGGCAGATGCCGCCAGCGTGGAGATAATCCTCGCCTTCAAGGCTTTTGCCCTGTGGAAGACCTTTCCTATTTTCCGCGAGTATATCACCCACTCCACAGCAAGTTCGCTATATGAGGCACGCCTTGCCTATGAGGAGTTCGGCAGCAAGGCGCATACTTTTTCTCCAGCCTATACAGAAGAGGAGTTTGCACAGATAGCCCGATGCAGCAGTCACCTGTCGTTCAATTCGCTGTCACAGTATGAGCGTTTCCATGACTTCGCTCTCGAATGCGAGCGTCCGTCATACGGCATAAGAATCAATCCCGAATATTCCGAGATAGAGACAGAGCTTTACAATCCCTGCGCTCCCGGCAGCCGCTTCGGAGTGATGGCAAGCGAGCTGCCCGACAATCTGCCTGCCGACATCAACGGTTTCCACTGTCACTGTCACTGCGAGTCGTCGGCAGAGAGCCTTCAGCGCACTCTCGTACATATCGAGGAGAAGTTCGGCAAATGGCTTCCCGAGATAAAATGGTTAAACCTTGGCGGCGGACATCTCATGACACGCAAGGATTACAACACACAGTTGCTCATCGACACGCTGACTGGTCTGCGCCGCCGCTACCCCAACCTTAAGATAATACTTGAGCCAGGCAGCGCATTTGCCTGGCAGACAGGTCCGTTGGTGTCAAAAGTTGTGGATGTGGTGGAGAACAAAGGCATACGCACAGCCATACTCAACGTGAGCTTCACCTGCCACATGCCCGACTGCCTGGAGATGCCCTATCATCCCGAAGTGCGCGGAGCAAAGACTATTGAAGATGCCAATCCTGCCGGTGACTTTGTCTACCGTCTTGGCGGCAACAGCTGTCTGAGCGGCGATTTCATGGGCTACTGGCAGTTTGACCACGCCCTGCACATCGGAGAGACAATAATCTTTGAGGACATGATTCACTACACCACCGTGAAAACCAACATGTTCAACGGAATATCACATCCCTCCATCGCCATGCTCAAAGCTGACGGCAGCATAGAGATGCTGCGCCGCTACAGCTACGAGGACTACCGTGACAGAATGGATTAATAATCTGCAGACATTTGAAAAAACAAAACTACATTCTAAAAACATAAATCGAAATGAAACAAATCTTATTACCACTACTGCTCCTTATAGGCATCGGCGCGCAGGCTGCCGATTACGACGTAAAGGACTTCGGTGCCGTTGGCGACGGCAAGACGCTCGACCATATAGCCATAAACCGCACCATCGACTCGTGTGTGGCGCATGGCGGCGGCAGGGTCGTGCTGTCGGGCGGCGGCACATATCTGTGCGGCAGCATCCGCATGAAAAGTAATGTGGAGCTGCATATCTCGGCAGGAGCCACCATACTCGCGGCACCAGCAGAAATGAAAGCCTACGACGAAGCCGAGCCGTGGGAGGGACCGGCATATCAGGACGGCGGACACACCTATTTCCACAACAGTCTGATTTGGGCTGTGGGACAGCATAATGTGTCAATCACCGGACGGGGCACGATTGACGGCGAGGGACTGACAAAGAGGGACACCGAGAAAGCAGGCAACCTGCAGGGCGGCAACATCGGCACGGGCGACAAGGCAATAGCACTGAAAGAATGCCGTAATGTGCTGATACGCGACATAACGATATACCGTGGCGGACATTTTGCAATAATAATGACCGGATGCGACCTCGGAACCGTAGACAATGTGACGATTGACACCAACCGCGACGGTTTCGACATCGACTGCTGCAAATACCTCACGGTGAGCAACTGCAAGATAAACACGCCGAGCGACGATGCTCTGGTGCTCAAGAGCTCGTATGCGCTGAAACGCCCCGTGCTGTGCGAGCACATAGCCGTAACCAACTGTGTAATCACCGGCTATAAGATGGGAACGCTGCTTGACGGCACATACATACCCGAAAAAGTGAACTGGGTATGCGGTCGCTTCAAGCTGGGCACGGAATCCAACGGCGGCTACCGCAACATTGCACTGAGCAACTGCACGTTCATGTACAGCAGCGGACTGGCATTTGAGGAAGTGGACCAGGGCGTGATGGAGAACATCGTGGTAAACAACATCACCATGAGCCACGTACACCACTACCCCATCTACATAACCACAGGCTGCCGCAACCGCGGCCCTAAGGAACGCACCACGGTGTCATCGGGCGCCGACATTCAGATAAGCAATGTGATTGCCGACGATGTGGACTCGCTTGCCGGCATCATAATCACTGGCATGCCCGGTCATCCTCTGCGCAACATCGCACTAAGCAACATCCGCATAAAATATCGTGGCGGCGGCACTGCCGACCTTGCAAAACGCGAATATCGCGAGCAGTCCACCCACTATCCCGAGCCGCGTTTCTCTGGTCCTACCCCAGCCTACGGTCTTTACGCCCGCCACGTGGACGGTCTGGACATTAATCATGTGACTTTCAGCACAGAAAAGCCCGACTATCGTCCTGCCGTGATACTTGAAGATGTGAGGAACGAGAGCATTATTGACCTGAAAGCGCCTGAAATATCTCATCCTTAAAAAAACATAAATATCGGGCTTTATCGCCCCTAACCCGCTTACAAATTCAAAAAATCTCCGTATATTTGTAAACTACTTGAAACAAACTGGCAAATATTATGAAGAAAATCTTTATATCTGCGGTGCTGGCGCTCTCGGCTGCCACGATAAATGCAGACAACTGGGACCAGCGTTTCCGCAATCCCGACAAGGCGGCAAGGCCGTGGACCTTCTGGTACTGGATGTTCGGCAATGTGAGCGACGAAGGCATAAGGCTCGACCTTGAGGCTATGAAGCACGCCGGAATTTCCGGGTTCTACCTCATGCCAATCAAGAGCACCGCCGACGGAAAGGAGCTTGGCGGCAAGTCGGAGCAGCTTTCGCCCGAGTGGTGGCGGAGGATGGACACGGTCTACCGCCTTGCCGACAGTCTGAAGCTCGACATGGGCATCCACTTCAGCGACGGTTTTGCGCTGGGCGGCGGTCCGTGGATAGAGCCTGCGGAGAGCATGCAGAAAATAGTGTGGAGCGACACCATAGTGAGCGCCAGGGACATACGCACAGGCAAGGTGCCAGTGCCGAGGGTGCCCGTGAGCGGATATTATGAGGACATCGCCACCTATATCTACCCCGTGGAGGCGGCAGACGCGCGCAAGCCGAAGGCATCGGTGGAGTTTCCGTTCCGCGCCACGGAGCCGAGCGACATCATCATGACATACGACGCGCCCTACACGCTGAGGAGCGTGAGGATAGTGACGGGCGGCAACAACATACAGTCGCACAGATTCAGCATCTACGCCTCCGACGACGGAGTCAGCTACCGCTTTGTGCGACAGCTCCAGCCCGCACGTCAGGGATGGCAGAACACTGACGCGCAGGCTACCTACGCCGTGCCGCCGACCACCGCAAAATACTTTAAGTTTCACTGGACGCCCGAGGGAAGCGACCCGGGCAGCGAGGACATGGACGCCGCCAAGTGGAAGCCCACGCTGAAGGTGGGCGCCATCGAGATGTCGTCGGCGGCAGTGATAGACGGGTATGAGGGAAAGTCGGGACTGGTGTGGAGAGTGCCGCAGCCTTTCGGCGTGGCTGACGCTGACTGCGTGAATCCCGCAGACATGATTATGCTCACCCAAAACTCCAAACTCAACACTAAACACTTAACACTCAACACTCAACACTGAACACTCAGCACTACAGAGTGCTGCGAATAGGTCACGCCTCAACCCTGCACACCAACGCTACGGGCGGCGGAGGGCGCGGACTGGAGTGCGACAAGTTCTCGCGCGCCGCCATACAGAAACAGATTAATCACTGGTTTGGCGCCATCTACAGCCACGCTTCGGCGGACGTTGCCAAGCGTGTGCTGAAACGCCTGCACGTTGACAGCTGGGAATGCGGCTGCCAGAACTGGAGCAGCAACTTTGCGGCGGAGTTCAAGCAGCGCCGCGGCTACGACATCATGCCGTGGCTGCCGCTGATTGCCGGAGTGCCGATGGAATCGTCGGAGAAGTCGGACGCGGTGCTGCGCGACGTGCGCCTGACAATAGCCGAACTCATTGAGGGAATCTTCTTCGACGAAGTGCAAAAGGCGGCGCGCCACCACAACGTGAGCCTTTCCACCGAGTGCGTGGCGCCTACGATGGTGAGCGACGGACTGCTGCACTACAAGCGCAGCGATTATCCCATGGGAGAGTTCTGGCTCAACAGCCCTACCCACGACAAGCCCAACGATATGCTCGATGCCATCAGCGGAGCACACATATATAACAAGAACATCATCCAGGCAGAGGGTTTCACCGAGATTCGCGGAGTGTGGGATGAGCATCCCGCAATGCTGCGCCCCCTGCTCGACGCCAATTACTGCATGGGAATTAACGCCATCGTGTTCCACGTGATGACGCACAACCCCTTCACCGACCGCAAGCCGGGCATGACGCTCGACGGAATAGGCACTTTTTTCCAGCGCGACAACACTTGGTGGCGCGAAATGCCTGCCTTCACCGAATACATAGCACGCTCGCAGGCGCTGCTGCAGCACGGCAGTCCAGTGGTGGACCTCGCCGTGTACACGGGCGACGAGCTGCCGCGGCGCTCCATCCTGCCCGAGCGGCTGACGGGCATCCTCGGCGGACTCTACGACAAGGGCGACCTTGAGCGCGAGAAAATCCGCGTGGCAAACGTGGGACAGCCCATGGAACAGAGTCCCGTGGGAGTGAACCACACCAAGAACATGACCAAGGCCGACACGTGGGTGAATCCTCTGCGGGGATATCACTACGACTCGTTCAACCACGACGTGCTCGACGGCTCCAGCATCAAGGACGGCAGGCTCGTTACTCCCAACGGCATGAAATACGAGGCTCTGGTGGTGCCCGGCGCAAGGCTTATGAACCCTGCCGCCATAAACACCGGCAAGGAAAGGATTGAGGCGCTGCGCCGGCAGGGACTGAAGGTAATCGACAAGCCTTGGACCGCCGACGACCTGAGCGCCCTCGGCATACAGCGCGACGCACAGCTGCCGCGGGGAATAGCCTACACGCACCGCCACGCCGAGGATGCCGACATCTACATGCTGAGCAACCAGACCGACAACGCCATCGCCTTTATCCCGCAGTTCCGCGCCAAGCGGAGCCACGCATACATAGCCGATGCAATAAGCGGAAAGATTTTCCGCGCCGCGGACCTGACCGACCAAAACGGCAACATCACTCTCGCGCCGAAAAGCTCGCTGTTCTACGTGCTCGCCGACAGTGAGGTGACCGCCGACACGCCAACAGCCACCGGAACTCTCCAGCCGCTGGACCACACGGCATGGACCGTGGATTTTGAGGAGACGGGCAAGACCGTAACCTCCGACACCCTCTTCGACTGGAGCCGCAGCAGCGACAACGCCGTCAGGTATTACTCGGGACACGCCACCTACACCACTACGTTCAAGGCTAAGAAGAACGAGAGGATAATCCTCGACCTCGGCGACGTGCGCGACATCGCCACCGTGACCGTCAACGGCATAGACTGCGGCACTCTGTGGACTGCGCCGTTCCGCACCGACATCACCAAGGCGCTGCGCAAAGGCAAGAACGAGCTGAAAATCACCGTAGTCAACACATGGGCAAACGGTCTGCTGGGCAGCGACCTCGGCACTCCGGCGTTCAAGGGAATATGGACCAACGCAAAATTCCGCCGTGCGGAAAAGACAACCATCCCCGCAGGAATGCTGGGACCGGTGAGGAAAGTGAAGAGTGAGGAGTGAAGAATGGCAATAGCTTCTATAAGCCCCATTAGCCCAATCAGCCCAATCAGCCCTATAAAAATAAAAGGAAACAATGAAAAATAAAATCTTTCTGGCAGCCCTCATCGCTGCCGCAACGACATCCGCCACTGCAAAGGTAACCCTGCCGAAGATATTCTCCGACGGCATGGTGATGCAGCAGCAGTCCACCGCCAACCTGTGGGGAACTGCCACGGGCAGGCACACGGTGAAAATCACGACATCGTGGAACAACAAGACATACACCACCACCGCCGATAAAGAAGGCAAGTGGAAGGCTGGCGTGCAGACTCCGGCAGCAGGAGGTCCCTACACCATAACACTGGACGACGGCGAAAAGACCACCATCGGCAACATCCTCATAGGCGAGGTGTGGATTTGCAGCGGACAGAGCAACATGGAGATGGAGATGAAGGGATTTAAGAACCAGCCCGTGGAGAACGCCGTGAGCGACATCCTGCACTCCACCGACAAGAGCCTGCGCCTGTTCACAGTGAAGCGCAACGCTCAGCTTACGCCTGCCACCGACGTGACGGGAGCGTGGGCTGAGGCGTGTCCGGCAAGCGTGCGCGACTTCAGCGCCACCGCCTACTATTTCGGCAGGGAGCTGCGCCAGATGCTGCAGTGCCCCGTGGGGCTCATCGCCACTTCGTGGGGAGGAGCGGCGTGCGAGGCATGGATGGCTGCCGACTGGCTGAAGGCATTCCCCGACGCAAAGATTCCGCAAACCGATGCCGACGTGAAAAAGACCAAGCAGCGCTGCCCAACGGCGCTCTACAACGGTATGCTCCGCCCGATAATAGGCTACACCATGCGCGGCGCAATCTGGTATCAGGGCGAGGACAACATTCCGCGCTATCAGACCTACGCCGACATGCAGACGGCAATGGTGGAGGGCTGGAGAAAGGAGTGGAACCAGGGAGACTTCCCGTTCTACTACTGCCAGATAGCGCCATACGACTACACGCTCATCGGCTGGACCTACAACAGCGCACTGCTGCGCGAACAGCAGATGCTTGCCGAGCACAAGACGGTGAACACGGGCATGGCGGTGCTGATGGACGCCGGACTGGAGTTTGGCATTCACCCAAGAAAGAAAGCCGTGGCGGGCGAGCGGCTCGCACTGCTGGCGCTCAGCGGCACCTACGGCATAAAGGGACTCAGCGCACAGTCGGCTTACTTCAAGGAGGCGGAGTTTAAGGGCGACACGGCGGTGGTGTCGTTCAACCGTGCCGACATGTGGATTTACGGCACCGACGGTTTGAAGAGCAACCTCGTGGAGGTGGCTGGCGAGGACCGCGTGTTCTATCCCGCAAAGGCGTGGATAGAGCGCAGCAAGCTCTACGCCAAGAGCGACAAGGTGGCGCACCCTGTGGCTGTGCGCTATGCCTTCCGCAACTGGGCGGTGGGCGACCTCTACAGCGACGGTCTGCCTATAAGCAGCTTCCGCAGCGACAACTGGACCGACGACAACAATGGAACAAAGGGAAAGGAATATGACATACATTGATAAAGGCTCGGCGTGGGCTGTGCGGCGGTGGGTGTGGAGCCACGTGGCGGCAGTATTTGCCGCCATCGTGCTCCACCCTGCCGCCGCCTTTGCAGCCGACAAGGGCGATTACACTCCCGAGCCGCTGGTGTGGACCACGCAAAGCGCCAACTCGTCGGAGTCGATGCCGTGCGGCGGCTGCGACGTGGGTCTGAACGTGTGGGTGGAGGACGGCGACCTGCTGATATACGCCACACGCAGCGGATGGATTGACGAAAACGGCACTCTGCTCAAGGCTGGAAGATGGCGGCTGCACATCGACGGCAACCCTCTGTCGGCCGGCGGATTCCGTCAGGAGCTCAGCCTCGACCGAGGGCTCATAACCATCAGCGCAGCCGACATATATATAAAGGTGTGGGCGGACGTGGAGACGCCGCAGTTTTTCATACAGCTGAAAGCCGGCAAAAAGCGCGCCGCCACGCTCAGCTACGAGTCATGGCGGTACAAGGACCGCGCGCTAACAAGGGCTGAGGGGCAGCAGTCGTCGTGGAAATGGATTGTGCCCAAGGACTGCGTCACCCGTGCCGACAGCATCGTGGCTGACAGGAGCACCCTGCATTTCTCCCACCACAACCGCAAGGAGACCGTCCACGACTTCACCATGCAGCGCGAGGGAATAGAGACGATAAAGGACAAGCTGTATAATCCTCTGTCACTGCTGCGCATGAACGGCGTGATGACAGCGCCGGGCTTCGTGTTCAGCGGCACGAAGGACGGCACTTACGCATCAACCGACTACAGGGCATGGCAATATTCCGCCAACGTGAGCAGCGCCACCGTCACCGTGGCGCTCGGCGCACAGCCGTCACTGCTCTCTCCCGCCCTCTCGCAAAAACGGTCGCAGCAAGCACTGCTCTCTCCCGCTCTCTCGCTGAAGCGGTCGGCAGCTTGGTGGCACAAATTCTGGCAGCGCAGCCACATCGTCACCGACAGCCCCGAGGCTGCCGAGATGGTGCGCAACTACGAACTGTTCCGCTTCCTCTTGGGCTGCAACGCCAAGGGGGCGATGCCTACAAAGTTCAACGGCGGGCTGTTCACCTTCGACCCCGTGTATGTGGAGGACAAATATCCGTTCACTCCCGACTTCCGTCTGTGGGGCGGCGCCACCATGACCGCCCAGAACCAGCGGCTCGTCTACTGGCCCATGCTCAAGAGCGGCGACACAGACCTGATGGTGCCGCAGTTTGACACCTATCTCAACATGCTGCCCACAGCCGTGGAGCGCACGCGCCACTACTGGGGGCACGACGGAGCGTCGTTCACCGAACAGGTGGAATGGTGCGGACTTCCCAACCCTGCCGAGTACGGCAAGCACAAGCCGGGGCAGGACATGGGAACGGAGCGCAACGCATGGCTGGAATATCAGTGGGACACGGCGCTGGAGTTCTGCTCCATGATTCTCTCGGCAAAGAGCTACGCCGGAATGGACATCGCAAAATATGACACTCTCATACGTCAGTGCATCAAATTCTTCCCTGAGCATTACCGTTACCTTGCTCTGGAGCGCGGACCTAAGGCGCTCGACCAGCAGGGGCACATCGTGCTCTTCCCGGGGTCGGGATGCGAGACCTACAAGCAGGCTTACAATCCGTCGAGTACCATAGCGGCGCTGATGCGCGTGTGCCGGCAGTACGGCGACACCGCCACGCTGAAGCTACTGCCGCCAATACCGCTGCGCAACGGCATGATTGCACCTGCCGAGGCGTGGGCGCGGATACAGAACGTGGAAACACCGCAGCTTTACCCAGTATGGCCGTGGCGCATCTACGGCGTGGGGCGTCCCGGCATCGAGACGGCGCAAAACACCTACCGCAACGACTCCCACGCAGTGGCAATGCGCGACACCAAGGGCTGGAAACAGGACAACATCTGGGCGGCTTGCCTTGGACTGACCGACGAGGCTGCCACGCTAAACGCCAAGAAATTTGCATCGGGTCCATACCGCTATCCTGCATTCTGGGACCGCGGCTACGACTGGGCGCCCGACCACAACCGCGGCGGAGCGGCGATGATCGGCTTGCAGGAAATGCTGCTTCAGGAAAAGGAAGACGGCGAAATAATCCTCTTCCCGGCATGGCCAAGACAATGGAACGTAAAGTTCAGGCTCCATGCCTCGGACGGCAGAGTGATTGAGGCGGAAATGAGAAACGGAGAAACAATCATAAAAAAATAAGAAAGGGCTAACTTATGCAGAAATACGCCAACTATATAAAGCAGATTGAGATTGACTCGCTGTGGAGCGGACGCAAGCACATCGTCTGGAATCTCGACCCGCAGGTGAACATTCTCAGCGGAGTGAACGGTGTGGGCAAAAGCACCATTCTCAACAAGGTGGCGCGCTCGCTGATTGTAAGCGGCGAGTTTCCCAACAACATGCTGAAAGGTGTACACATAAAAGTGGAGCCTGAGGACGCGCGATGGATAAAGTGTGACCTGATAAGAAGCTTTGACCGCCCGCTGATGTCGAGCGAATCGATGAGCAGAATCATTGAGACATCAATAGTAACCGAACTTGACTGGATTCTCTACCAGCTGCAGCGCAAATATCTTGACTATCAGGTGAACATTGGCAACCGCATAATCGAGGCACTGCAAAACGGCGATGCTGCACTGGCGCAAAAGCTGGCGGAACCCAAGCGGAAGTTTCAGGACATCGTGGACGAACTGTTCTCGGAGACGGGCAAGAAACTGATCCGCAACAAAAACGAGATTATGTTCACCCAGATTGGCGAGGAACTGCCGCCCTACAAGCTGTCGAGCGGCGAGAAGCAGATTCTCGTGATACTGCTCACGGTGCTAATCGAGGACAACGAGCCACACGTGCTGTTTATGGACGAGCCGGAAGTGAGCCTGCACATAGACTGGCAGCAGCGGATGATTGAGCTGATAAGGACGCTCAACCCCAACGTGCAGATAATCCTAACCACCCACTCGCCTGCCGTAATCATGAACGGATGGATGGACAAGGTGACGGAGGTGAGCGACATCACTGTGTAAAACATAAACACCAGCGGCATGGCATCACTGAAAGAAAACATAACATCGCAGTACTTCGAGGCGGCAAACAGACTGGCATCGAAGAAGGCAAGGCGGCGCATCGTGGCATACGTAGAGAGCTATGATGACATATTTTTCTGGCGCACGGTGCTGGGTAAGTTTGAGAACAAGGAAAGATATTTCGAGGTGATGCTGCCATCGAAGTCATCGCTGCAGCGCGGAAAGAAAAGCGCACTGATGAACGTCATAGGCGAAAATGTGGGGCGCGACATGATAGCCTGCGTGGACGCCGACTACGACTATCTGATGCAGAGCCATTCGCCCATGTCGGAGCGGATGCTCAACAATCCCTACGTGTTTCACACCTACGTCTACGCCATTGAAAATTTCCAGTGCTACGCCGAGAGTCTGCACAACGTAAGCGTGATGGTGACTCTCAACGACCATGCCATTTTCGACTTCGAGGCGTTCATGCAGCGCTATTCGGAGATAATCTACCCGCTGTTCGTATGGTCTATACTGGCATACCGCACCGCAAACTTCAAGCATTTCTCCATCAGCGACTTCAACCGCACAATTACGCCGGGTGCCTTCAACATCATGGAGCCGCTGCCGGCTCTCGACCACATAAGGAAGAAAGTTTTCAACAAGGTAAAATGGCTTCAGCAGCATCTGCCGGGGCACAAGCAGGAGTATCTTGCCCTGAAGGAAGAACTGAAACAGCTTGGCGTCTATCCCGAGAACACCTATTTATATATACAGGGGCATCACCTGTTTGACGTGGTGGTGCTGCCAATCCTCACAAAGGTTTGCAACCGTCTGCGCTCTGAACGCGAGAACGAGATTCACCGCTCCGCCATACACCACACCCAAATGCGCAACGAGCTATCGTGCTACGAGAACAGCCTGGAGGACACGCGCAGTATGCTGAAAAAAAACACGGGATATATGAGCTGTCCGCAGTTCCTGCAGCTGCAGGCTGACATCGAGAAGTTTTTAAACGCATAAAAGAAACAATTAAACGCATAAAAAAGCGCCACCCTGCGAGGATGGCGCTTTTTTATGCTTCTTTTCCCAGACTTACTTTTACTTCACCTGATAGACTTTCGACATTGTTATGTCGAAACGCAGCGTGCTGTAATTGGTGCCGGTGATACCGGAATTATTGTAACCGTAACCGACAGGATTCACACCGTAACCCAACTGCCATGGTATATATATTATCCAGCGGTCGCCCTCAACCATGTTTTGCAACGCTGTGCCAAATCCGTCAACAACACCACTGACATTGAACTTCACTGGCGTGTTGATGCTCTCGTCGAGAGTAGTGCCGCGCATCCACGACTGGTCGAAGATATAGCCCGTGCTGTAGGTGGTGCTCGGCAACAGCCTGCCCTGATAGTGTACAGCCACAGAGTCGGTGTAGATAGGGCGAACGGTACCGCTGCCGTTGCGCAGGCGCTTCACGTAGATATAGTCTGAAGCCTTGCCCTCGCCGGCAACGAATGAGAAGTTCTTGATACGCTCCCAGCCGTGCCCCACCGAGTCGGTGGCAAGACGCTGCACAAACGCATCGTTGTAGTTTTTCCAGTCGGGATATTCATCAGGCGTGTCGTCACTCTCACTGCATGATACGAACATTGGGAAAATGGCACAGAGACACAGCGGCAAAAAATGTGCCGCCATGCTCCGTGCCATCCGCCTCACGCCGAATATAGTCTTGTTTATGTTTTTATACATCCTATTGTTTGTTTTACTGAAGTTTTTTCAGCAGGCTTGTTATGCTTACCTTCTCCTCAATGATGCTGCAAAGGTCGCTAATCTTGACGCGCTCCTGCTCCATGGTGTCGCGGAAACGCAGGGTGACGCAACCATCGGTGAGCGAGTCGTGGTCGACAGTCACGCAGTAAGGAGTACCGATGGCATCCTGACGGCGGTAGCGCTTGCCGATGGAGTCCTTCTCGTCATACTGGCAGTTGAAGTGGAAACGCAGGTCGTTGATAATCTCGCGTGCCTTCTCTGGCAGTCCGTCCTTCTTAACGAGCGGCATAACTGCAAGCTTAACGGGAGCGAGCGCTGCCGGCAACTTCAGAACCACGCGGGTCTCACCGTTCTCCAACTTCTCCTCCTCGTAGCTGTGGCACATGATTGAGAGGAACATACGGTCAACGCCGATACTTGTCTCGATAACGAACGGAGTGTAGCTCTCGTTGGTCTGCGGATCGAAGTATTTGATGCTCTTGCCCG